>NZ_JBEPKY010000011.1:0-251389 GCF_040544975.1 Pseudacidovorax sp. 1753
TGCGGTTATCAAATCGGGCGTGCCCTGGCAGCCTGGTTATCCACAGCACGCCACTGCATGAACTAACCATTGACTTTGAACACAGTTGCTCTCCCGCAGGGGGAGAGGGAGCACAAGACCGTCACACCTCCAACAGCATCTTCACCCGCGCCTGCACCCGGCCCTCGCGCACCTGCAGTTCGGCCGCCGACACCGGCAGCTTGAAGCGCCGCGGCCCGGCGCTGCCCGGGTTCACGTAGAGCACTGCTCCCCGCATTTCCACGTGCGGTCGGTGCGAATGGCCGGTGACCACCACCTGCGTGCCGAGGGCCGGCGGCTCGGCCACCAGGTCGGCGATGTCGTGCACCACGCACAGCCGCACGCCGTGCAGCTCGCAGTCCAGCCGCTTGGGGAGCGCCTCGGCCCAGGGGCCGATGTCGTTGTTGCCGCGCACGGCCAGCGTGGGCGCGATGGCGTCCAGCGTCTGCAGCACCTCGGCGCCGCAGATGTCGCCGGCATGCACGATGGCGTCGCTGCCATGCAGCCATTCGAGCGTCTCGGGACGCAGCAGGTTGTGGGTGTCGGAGATGAGGGCGATGCGGGGCATGGCCCGACTGTCGCCAATGTGCGTGTCGCCCGTGCCGTTCATGGAAAGCCCCCATGCGCTCCAGGGACGTCGCCCCCTACGATCCGACGTCGTTTTCCTCCCCGGTGCGGCGCGCGCAAGGCCCGGCCGCCCCCGCCTCCCATGTCCTCCGCCCCCGAGCCCGGCGCCCAGCTGGACGCTGCCAGCCCCCTCCCCCCCGACATCGCCGCTGCCGACGAGCCCGTGAAGGTGCCGCTGGCCATCGAGGACTGGGCCACCGTGGTCATCATGGCGCTGCTGGCCTGCATCACCTTCGCCAATGTGCTGGTGCGCTACTTCACCGATTCGTCCTTCGCCTGGACGGAGGAGTTCTCGGTCTTCCTGATGATCCTGCTGGCCATGGTGGGCGGCTGCGCCGCCGTGGCGCGCGACCGGCACATCCGCATCGAATACTTCAGCGAGGCCGGCTCCCTGAACCGCCGTCGGCGCCTCGCGCAGTTCGGCGCGGCCATGGTGGCACTGCTGTTCTTCCTGATCACGGCGCTGTCGGTGCGCGTAGTGTGGGACGACTGGCGCTTCGAGGAGACCTCGCCCGGCATCGGCGTGCCGCAGTGGTGGTACTCGATCTGGCTGCCCATCGTGTGCACCGGCATCGGCCTGCGTGCCGTGGGCCTGTTCATCCGCCGCGGCCGGCGCCCCGCCGATGGCGGTGAAGGGAGCGACGCATGATCGCCACCCTGCTCTTCGTCGGCTTCGTGGCCATGATGCTGATCGGCGTGCCGATCGGCGCGGCGCTGGGCCTGGCCGGCGCGGCCTGCATCGCGCTGGCCAATGCCGATGCGCAGTGGTTCGGCCTGCTGGCCGTGCCGCAGAACTTCTATGCGGGCCTGGGCAAGTACCCGCTGCTGGCCATTCCGATGTTCGTGCTGGTGGGCTCCATCTTCGACCGCTCGGGCGTCGCACTGCGGCTGGTGAACTTCGCCATCGCCATCGTGGGCCGCGGGCCCGGCATGCTGCCGCTGGTGGCCATCGTGGTGGCCATGTTCCTGGGCGGCATCTCGGGCTCGGGCCCGGCCAATGCCGCCGCCGTGGGCGCGGTGATGATCGCGGCCATGTCGCGCGCCGGCTACCCGGCGGCCTACTCGGCCAGCGTGGTCGGCGCGGCGGCCGCCACCGACATCCTGATCCCACCCTCGGTGGCTTTCATCGTGTATTCGGTGCTGGTGCCGGGCGCCTCGGTGCCGGCGCTGTTCGCGGCCGGCATGGTGCCGGGCATCCTCGCCGGGCTGGCGCTGATCGTGCCGGCGGTGTGGATGGCCCGCCGCCACAAGATGGGCGCGCTGGAGGCCACGCTGCCCCGCCCGCCCTTCTGGCAGAGCCTGCGCGAGGCGGTGTGGGGCCTGGCGGCGCCGGTGCTGATCCTGGGCGGCATGCGCGCCGGCTGGTTCACGCCCACCGAGGCGGCGGTGGTGGCCGTGTTCTACGGCCTCTTCGTGGGCATGGCAATCCATCGCACCATCAAGGTCCGCGACCTGTTCCCGATCCTGCGCGAATCGGGCGAGCTGTCGGCGGTGATCCTGATCGTGGTGTCGCTGGCGGGCATCTTTGCCTATTCGCTCTCCACGCTGGGTGTGATCGACCCGGTGGCCAAGGCCATCGTCAATTCGGGCCTGGGCGAATACGGCGTGCTGTCGCTGGTCATCCTCATGCTGATCACGGTGGGCATGTTCCTGGACGGCGTGTCGATCTTCCTGATCTTCGTTCCGCTGCTGTGGCCCATCGTGCAGCACTACAACTGGGACCCGGTGTGGTTCGGCGTGCTGCTCACGCTCAAGGTGGCGCTGGGCCAGTTCACGCCGCCGCTGGCGGTGAACCTGATGGTGTCCTGCCGCATCGCCGGCGTGCGCATGGAGTCCACCGTGCGCTGGGTGGGCTGGATGCTGTTCGCCATGTTCCTGGTGATGGTGGCCGTGATCATCTGGCCGCAGCTGGCGCTGTGGCTGCCGCGCTACCTGGGCTACTGACGACGCCGGAGCCCCCGACAAGACAACCCAAAGGAGACGAAGCATGACCCCATCCACCTTCCGCCGCAGCCTCATCGGCCTGGCCGCCGCCGCCGTGGCCCTCGCCACCTTCTCGACCGGCGCCGCCGCGCAGTCGGCCTACAAGGCCGAATACAAGATGTCCCTGGTGCTGGGCCCGCCCACGCCCTGGGGCATGGCCGGCAAGCTCTGGGCCGACATGGTCAAGGAGCGCACGCAGGGCCGCATCAACATCAAGCTCTATCCCGGCGTCTCGCTGATCCAGGGCGACCAGACGCGCGAATTCAGCGCGCTGCGCCAGGGCGTGATCGACATGGCGGTGGGCTCGACCATCAACTGGTCGCCGCAGGTGAAGGAGCTCAACCTCTTCTCCATGCCCTTCCTGATGCCCGACTACGCCGCCATCGACGCGCTGACGCAGGGCGAGGTGGGCAAGGACATCTTCGCGCGCCTGGACAAGGCAGGCGTCGTGCCGCTGGCCTGGGGCGAGAACGGCTTCCGCGAGGTGACCAATTCCAAGCGCCCCATCAAGACGCCCGAAGACCTCAAGGGCATGAAGCTGCGCGTGGTGGGTTCACCCATCTATTCCGACACCTTCAGCGCCCTGGGCGCCAACCCCACGCAGATGAGCTGGGCCGATGCGCAGCCGGCACTGGCCAGCGGCGCGGTGGACGGGCAGGAGAACCCGCTGTTCCTGTTCACCGTGCTGAAGATGCACACCGTGGGCCAGAAGTACGTGACCACCTGGGGCTACGTGGCCGACCCGCTGATCTTCGTGGTCAACAAGGAGATCTGGGCCAGCTGGACGCCCGCCGACCAGGCCATCGTGCGTCAGGCCGCCATCGATGCGGGCAAGCAGGAAATCGCCCTGGCCCGCAAGGGCCTGACCGAGGCCGACAAGCCCCTGCTCAAGGAGATCGCCGGCATGGGCGTGACGGTGACCCAGCTCACGCCGGCCGAGCGGGACGCCTTCGTGAAGGCCACGCGGCCGGTCTACGCCAAGTGGAAGGGCACCATCGGCGCCGGCCTGGTCGACAAGGCCGAGAAGGCCATCGCGGCGCGGCAGAAGTAAGGCGGCTTACTTGGCCTTTTGCATCCCGGCCCCATGCACGGGGTCGGAGGCCATGCTGCTGGCCATCACCTGCCTGTAGGCCGACTTGGTGAGGTTGATCTTGCAGAACTCGTCGAGCTGCGGCTTGATCTTCTCGACCGCCACCTCGTCGAACACCGCGTCCTTCTTGCCGTGCGTGCCGTGGCCCACGGCGTAGTAGATGAACTTGGGCTTCACGGTCTCGTCGAGCGCCACGTAGTCGGAGCAGCGCATCTTGACGATGGGCTTGGCGGTGGCCGTGGCTTGCACCGGAGCGGGAGCAGCCGGGGCAGGCGGCGGCGTCTGTGCCATCGCGGCCGAGGCGGCCAGGGTCGACAAGGTCAGGACGGAGAGGGCTGCGAGAACTTTCATGGGGACACTCCTGGGGCAAGAACATGGGTGAGGGCATGGCCGGTCACCACGGACCGGCCACGTCCACGGCCTATCGCCCGGACACCGCAGGTGTCGGAGGGCGATGGGTTCATCCTAGGAATGGGCGCTTAGAAGGTTCTTAAACAGGCACAGGCCCGGTCAGCGCAGCAACTCGCCGCTGGCCTCGGGCTGAAAGGTGATGGCCTCCACCTGCAGCACGGCCGCGCGCCCGTCGGGAGCACGCCAGCGTGCCTCCTGACCCGCCCGCAGGCCCAGCAAGGCGATGCCCACGGGCGACAGCACGGAGATGCGGCCCTGGCCCGCATCGGCCTCGTCAGGATAGACCAGCGCGATCTCGCGGGCGGTGGACGCGCCGGCCTGGGCCACACGCAGGCGCGAGCGCATCGTCACCACGTCGGGCGCCACCTGTGCGGAAGGCACCAGCTCGGCGCTGTCGAGCACATCCTGCAGCGCATCGGCCGCCGCGGACGGGGCCTGCAGCCATTTGCCGAGACGCACATGGTCCAGCTCGGTCAGCACACGCACCGGCGCGGCCGTGGCGGACGAGGACGTGGTCGGGGAAGAAGAGGAAGAAGAAAAAGACATCGCACGACTCCTGAAAAACAATCGCCGGGTGCAAGCCCGGCGATGCGATTGGCGAGGAGGATGGATGCGTGCTCGCCGGGCTCAGGAGGGTGCGGCCAGGCACTGGCCGCGCAGGCGCCGCTGGACGCCCACGCGCGTGCACGCCCGCAAGACGGGGCGGTGCGCAGCGAAGGGGCAGAAGCGGAACATGCGGGGCCGGTCGGTGCGATCGCAGACGGGACTCAGTGCTGCAGGATCTTGTTGAGGAAGTCCTTGGTGCGCGGCTGGCGGTTCTCCGGATGGCCGAAGAACTCTTCCTTGGAGCAGTCTTCCAGGATGCGGCCGCCCACGTCGATGAAGATCACGCGGCTGGCCACCTTGCGCGCGAAGCCCATCTCATGGGTCACGCACATCATGGTCATGCCTTCCTTGGCCAGGCTCACCATCACGTCCAGCACCTCGCCGACCATCTCGGGGTCCAGCGCCGAGGTGGGCTCGTCGAAGAGCATGACGATGGGGTCCATCGACAGGGCGCGGGCGATGGCCACGCGCTGCTGCTGACCACCGGAGAGCTGGCCGGGGAACTTGTCCTTGTGCGCCATCAGGCCCACGCGGTCGAGCATCTTGAGGCCGCGGGTCTTGGCCTCGTCCGCACTGCGGCCCAGCACCTTCATCTGCGCGATGGTGAGGTTCTCGGTCACCGACAGGTGCGGGAACAGCTCGAAGTGCTGGAACACCATGCCCACCTTGGAGCGCAGCTTGGGCAGGTTGGTCTTGGGGTCGTTGACCTTGATGCCGTTGACGACGATCTCGCCCTTCTGGATCGGCTCCAGCGCGTTCACCGTCTTGATCAGCGTGGACTTGCCCGAGCCCGACGGGCCGCACACCACCACCACATCGCCCTTGTCGATGCTCACCGAGCAGTCGTGCAGCACCTGGACGGGGCCGTACCACTTCGAGACGTTCTTGATTTCGATCATTTTTTCAGCCATGGCTTGAACCCTTCATCGGATGATGGCGATTTTCTTGTGCAGTCGCTTGACCATGTAGGACAGCGAATAGCAGAGGACGAAATAGACGACGGCGGCCAGCAGGTAGGCCTCCTCGGGACGGCCGAAGTTCTTGCCTGCCGTCTCGAAGCCCTTGAGCAGGTCGTAGGCGCCGATGGCATAGACCAGCGAGGTGTCCTGGAACAGGATGATGGTCTGCGTCAACAGCACCGGCAGCATGTTGCGGAAGGCCTGCGGCAGGATCACCAGTGTCATGTTCTGCTTGTAGGTCATGCCCACCGCCATGCCCGCGAACACCTGGCCGCGCGGGATCGACTGGATGCCGGCGCGCATGATCTCCGAGAAGTAGGCGGCCTCGAAGCAGATGAAGGTGACGATGGCCGAGGTCTCGGCACCGATGGGCCGGCCGATGACGAAAGGCACCAGCAGGAAGAAGCCCAGGATCACCATCACCAGCGGCACCGAACGCATGCCGTTGACGTACACCGCCGCCGGGAAGTCCAGCCACTTCTTGCCCGACAGCCGCATGAGCGCCAGCAGCGTGCCGAAGAAGATGCCGCCCAGCGTGGCGACCACGGTGAGCATCACGCTGAAGTACAGGCCCTTCAGCACATAGGTGCTGATGAGGTTCCAGCTGTAGAAGGAAAAGTCGAGGCCCAACATGTCAGTGGCCTCCCGTCCCGCCCGCGGCCACGAAGCCCGGCACGCGGATCCTGCGCTCGATGAAGGTCATGATGCGGTTGATCAGCATGGCGCTGATGACATAGAGGATGACGACCCCGACGTAGATCGGGATCTGGGCCGAGGTTTCCTCGCCGGCCTGCAGGTAGAACTGCGTGAGCTCGGGGATCGACACCGCGAAGGCGACGGAGGAGTTCTTGAAGATGTTCATCGACTCGCTGGTCAGCGGCGGCATGATGATCCGGTAGGCCATCGGCAGCAGCACGAAGCGGTAGTACTGGAAGGTGGTGAAGCCCACCGCCATGCCCGCGTAGCGCTGACCGCGCGGCAGCGCCTGGATGCCCGAGCGCAATTGCTCGGCGATCCGCGCCGAGGTGAAGAAACCGAGGGCGCACACCACCAGCACCAGCGGCGGCAGGTCACGCATCGCCGGAATCATCTTGGGCAGCACGAAGTACCAGATGAACACCTGCACCAGCAGCGGGATGTTGCGGAACAGCTCCACCCACGCATTGCCGAAGCGCACCAGCCAGGGACTGTCCGGCAGGGTACGCAAGGTGCCGATGATCGAGCCGACCACCAGCGCCAGCAGCAGGGCCGCGAGCGCGACGCTCACGGTCCAGCCCCAGGCATTGAGCATCCACTGCAGATAGGTCTGGTCGCGCCCGTGTGCAAAACAGCTGGCGACCGCCTCATTGGTGAGCGTGTCCTGGCAGAAAACCGACATATCCAGGCTCAGCATCCATCCTCCTCCGCGGGTCAGGCCCCGCGCTCATTCCATCGAAAAGCCCGCGTCGGCAGGCGTGCCGCGCGGGCTTGGCTATTGAGGTCGACAGAGACCTTACTTGTTGGCGTAGGCTTCCATCGGCTTGTCGTTCGGGTTGGCCCAGGCGTCCTTGGTGCTCTGCGACGCGGGCATGTTCAGGTTGACGTTGTTCGGCGGGATCGGCTGCATGAACCACTTGTCGTACAGCTTGGCCAGCGAGCCATCCTTGATCTGGCGGACGATGCTGTCGTCGACGGCCTTCTTCAGCTTGGCATCGCCCTTGGGCAGCATGCAGGCGATCGGCTCGACCGACAGCACTTCGCCGACGAGCTTGAAGTCCTTCGGGTTCTTCGACTTGGCGGCGTTGGCGGCCAGGATGGAGCCGTCCATCACGAAGGCGTCGGCGCGGCCCGACTCGAGCAGCAGGAAGCTGTCGGCGTGGTCCTTGCCCATGACTTCCTTGAAGTCGATGCCTTCGGCGCGCTTGTTCTTGCGCAGCGTCTGGACCGAGGTGGTGCCCGTGGTCGTGGCGACGGTCTTGCCCTTCAGGTCGGCGATGCCGTTGATGCCGGAGTCGGCCTTGGTCAGGATGCGGACTTCTTCCACGTAGGTCGTGTAGGCGAAGTCGACGTCCTTCTGACGCGCGGTGTTGTTGGTGGTGGAGCCGCACTCGAAGTCGATGGTGCCGTTCTGCACCAGCGGCACGCGGTTCTGCGAGGTGATGACCTGGTAGTTGATGGTCAGGGGCTTGCCCAGGTCCTTGCCGATGTCCTTGATGATGTTCTCGGCCATTTCGGTGTGGAAGCCGACGTACTTGCCGCCGCCCAGCGTGAAGGCCAGGCCGGACGAATCGCGCACGCCGAGGTTGACCGCGCCGCGCTCCTTGATCTTGGCCAGGGTGTCGGTGGCCTGCGCGAACGCTGCGCTGGTGGCGAGCGCCGCGATGGCGATGAGCGTGAGTTGCTTCTTCATGAATGTTCCTTGGGAGGGGTCGGGGACGGGCGAAATTCTAGACACACACCTTTTTCGGGATAACCCGAACCAAGAGGGTGCAGAACCCACCAACATTGGGCATTAAAACAGCGCGCTGCGCACCACAAAGTGAGGCGTGCGCCCTCTGTGTCAGGGCTTTGCAAGGGTTAGCAGTCTCCATGCCCAAGCTGTGGCAGGCCCATGTGCATCAGGGATGGAGGCATGCATACACGGCATCGCAAATGCATGGCTCGCAGCGACCCCCGCGCTGAAGGCGGGGACAGATGCGCTGCGCAGCGCCGCGGGAAGGCGCCGGACCGGTCAATCGGCGGCCGGTTGCGCGTTGGTCAGGTAGGCCCAGAGCAGATCGGCCGCGCGCTTGGGCGTGGAGCCGCCGTCGCCGCCGCGGGCCGGGGCCGCCGGGCGCTCGCGGTAGGCACGGATCTCCATCGTGGCCTCCAGCGGCGCCATGTCCGGTCCGTTGGCGCTGACCAGCTTGCGCGAGCGCACCTCGTTGCGCACGGCGCTCTGCGGCAGGAAGGCGATGCCATGGCCTTCGAGGGCCATGACCTTCAGGCCCTCGGCCATGTCGGTCTCGTAGACGCGGTCCAGGTGGATGGGCACGGAGGACGACTTGAGCAGTTGGTCGACCACGCCGCCCAGGTAGGCCCCCGGTGCATAGCCCAGGTAGGGCAGCGGCCAGCCGGGCTGCCCCGGCAGGCGGTGGCGCGGCTGGCCTTCCGCGTCGGGCCTCACCCACGGTGCGACCACCTCTTCGCCGAGGTGGACCATTTCGTAGCGGTGGGTGTCCAGCTGCAGCGGCTGGGAGGGATGCTGATAGGCGATCAGCAGGTCGCAGTTGCCTTCCACCAGCCGCATCATGGCGTCGTGCACGTTCAGGGCGATCAGCCGGCTCTTGAGCGGACCGAACTCCTGCCGCAGCCGCGTGACCCAGCTCGGGAAGAAGGTGAAGGCCAGCGTGTGCGGCACGGCGAACTCGATCACGTCCTGCGCCACGGCCGAATGGCCGCGCAGCATGGCCCGGGTGCTCTGCAGCGACTGCAGGATCTCCAGCGCCTGGGTGTAGAGGGTCTGGCCGGCGGCCGTGAGCCGCGTGGGATAGCTGCTGCGGTCCACCAGGTCGGTGCCGGCCCAGCTCTCGAGGGCCTGGATGCGGCGCGAGAAGGCCGGCTGGGTCACGTGCCGCAACTGGGCCGAGCGGCTGAAGCTGCGGGTTTCGGCGAGGCTCACGAAGTCCTCCAGCCATTTGGTTTCCATGGCGCGCGATTATGGTCCTGGGTACGCTCCAGGCCCGGCCTGCCTGTCCCGCATTTCCTGTCCACCTGCCCATGACCGCCTCCGACCTCCTCGACCTCGATGCCACCACCCTGTCGCGCCGCATCGCCGACCGCAGCCTCTCGTGCCGCGAGTTGATGCAGGCCACGCTGGCGCGCATCGACGCGCTCAACGCGCGCTTCAACGCCCTGGTCTCGCTGCGCGATGCCGACGCCGTGCTGGCCGAGGCCGATGCCCGCGATGCCCAGCTCGCGCGCGGCGAGCGCCTGGGCTGGATGCACGGCTTTCCACTGGCCGTGAAGGACCTGAGCCACGCCGCGGGCCTGCCCACCTCCATGGGCTCGCCGCTGGCGCCGAAGAGCCCGGCGAGGCAGGACAGCCTGCACGTGGCCCGCGCCCGGGCCGCAGGCGCCATCGTCATCGGCAAGAGCAACACGCCCGAGTTCGGCCTGGGCTCGCACACCTACAACACCGTCTTCGGCACCACCCGCAATGCCTGGGACGACGGCAAGTCCGCCGGTGGCAGCAGCGGCGGTGCGGCGGTGGCGCTGGCACTGGGCATGCTGCCGGTGGCCGACGGCAGCGACATGATGGGCTCGCTGCGCAACCCCGCGGCCTTCAACAACGTCATCGGCTTCCGGCCGTCGCGCGGACGTGTGCCGGGCTCGCCGGACGAGGACCTGTTCTTCCAGCAGTTGGGCACCGAAGGCCCCATGGCGCGAACGGTGGAGGATGCCGCCCGCCTGCTGTGCGTGCAGGCGGGCGTCGATGCGCGCGTGCCGCTCTCGCTGCCGCAGGCGCTGCCGGATGCCGATGCGCTCGACCTGCGCACCGAGGTGAAGGGCCGGCGCATCGGCTGGCTGGGCAGCCTCTGGCCCGAGCTGCCGGTGGACCCGGCCGTGATGGCCACCTGCGAGCAGGCGCTGTCCGTGTTCCGCACGCTGGGCTGCGAGGTCGAGGCCTGCCAGCTCGACGTGCCCCGCGAGCAGAACTGGCAGGCCTGGTTGCGCCTGCGCCAGCTGCTGGTGGGCGGCAAGCTGGGCGCGCTGGCGGCCGACCCGCGCAACCATGCGCGCATCAAGCCGGAGGCGCTGTGGGAGATCGAACAGGCCCGCCACCTCGACGCCGCCTCGCTCTACCAGGCCTCGATCTGGCGCTCGAACGTCTACCGCGCCTTCGTGCGGCTCTTCGAGCGCTTCGACGCGGTGGTGGCGCCGACGGCACAGGTCTTTCCCTTCGATGCCGACCTCCACTGGCCCGACGAGGTGGCCGGCGTGAAGAGCCAGACCTACCACCACTGGATGGAGATCGTCACGCCCTTCACGCTGGCCGGGCTGCCCACGCTCAATGTGCGCGCGGGCTTCGGGCCGCAAGGCCTGCCGATGGGACTGCAGCTGGCCGGGCCGGCCAACGCCGACCTCGCAGTCCTGCAGCTGGGCCATGCCTACGACCAGGCCTGCCCGTGGTCGGCGCTGCGGCCGCCTGTGCTGACGCCGCGCGAATCGCGCTGAGGCGCCTGCAACGCCCGGGGACCGTGCGATGAAGCGGCGGCGTCAGGGCCGCGGCGACATGCCTGCCGGCAGCTTCGTCCACGGCAGGTCGGCCGGGTCGGCAGCCATGGGGCCCGGCGCCTTGGCCACCAGGATGTGGCTGGCGATGGGCGCGAAGTCGGCGCGGAAGTGCACCGAGCTCTTGTTGACCAGCAGCTTCATGGCCTCGGGCGCGATGCCGAGGAAGCGGTAGAGCTCGCGGTCCAGCATCTGCGTCTTGAGCGTGCAGACACCGACCAGCACGCCCTCCACCTCCAGGCAGGCGCTGGGGCCGAGGCGGACCTCACCGCCCATGCCCATCGGCCCCTTGAGCACCACATGGCCATCCCGCAGCGCACGCACCGTGGCCCGCGCGCGCACCGGCTCATCGCTGAACTGGCCGCCCCAGGTGGGCACGCGCCGGCCGAGCTGCACCTCGATCTGCGCGCCCTCCCCCGCCGCATGGGCCGCAGCGGCCGCCTCCGGGTCGGCCAGCAGGCCCAGCGCCACCTGCCCCGGAAAGCGCCGGCCTGCGCCCGCGGCCAGCAGCGCATGGAGCATGCCGGTGGTGTTGCTGTCGCCCCCGGCGCCAGGGTTGTCCTGCGTATCGGCGATGACCACCGGTGCCGAGACGTCCGCGGCCAGCGCCAGGGCCTCGGTCACCGCGGCTTCGGGCGTCTTCAGGTCCAGCCGCCATTGGCTGCGCGGCTGGTCCACGCGCGCGAAGAGCGCGTCGACGGCCGCCTGGGCCTGCTCGCCATGGGCCCAGATCACCGGGCCGCATTCGGCGATGTCCGCCGCCGGAAAGCCCATGGCGAAGCTGAGGACCGTGCCCTGCGCGGCGTCCAGGTGCAGCAGTTCGTCGTAGACGGCGTCGGCCGGGGCGGTCATGGTGCTCTGCGCATTGAGCGGCAGCAGGAAGTCGAGCCGGCGCACGGCCAGCGGCTCGCGGCTGCCGCGGGCCAGGCGACGTGCCAGCAGCATGGCCGCCAGCGCGCCGGTGTCCTTCATGTCCACATGCGGATAGGTGCGGTAGGCCACCAGCGCATCGGCCACCGTGAGCATGGCCTGGGTCACGTTGGCATGCAGATCCAGGCTGGCGACGATGGGCACCTGCGGGCCCACCACGGCACGGATACGCGCCAGCAATTCGCCCTCGGGGTCGTCCAGATGCTGGGTGACGGCGGCGCCGTGCAGGTCGAGGTAGACCGCATCGACGCCCGGACCGGCCAGCGCGGCGCGCAGGTCGGCATCGATGTCGCCGGCGATGCGCTCGAAGGCCTCGCGCGTGACATGGGCCGAGGGATTGGCGCCGGCCCAGCCCGAGGCGGTGAGCGTCCAGCCCTGGGCTTCGGCCGCCTCGATGAAGCCGCCGATGGGAATGGCCTTGCCGCGATAGGCCTCGATGACCACCGGCCCCCGCCGGTAGGCCGGAAAGCCCGAGCCCGCCTCGAAGGCGGCCCAGTCGGCCAGGGTGGGCGCGAAGGTGTTGGTCTCGTGCTGGAAGCCGGCGATGAAGACGTTCATGGGACGATGCCGTGGGCGGCCTGGGAAAGGGAATCGGTGCCGGGTGACGGGTTCGTTCACACCTTCTTCAGATCGGCGACACCACGCCACGGCCCGCGAAATGGCCTTCGGCATTGGCCATGAAGCGGTCCACGCTGCATTGCACGGCCTCGGGCGACCAGCCGGCCATGTGGGGCGACAGCACGATGTTGGCGAGGCCCACCAGCGGCTCGGGCCGCCTGGGCTCGCTCTCGTACACGTCGAGCGCGGCGCCCGCGATGGTCTCGCTGCGCAAGGCTTCGGCCAGCGCCTCGGTATCGACCAGGCTGCCGCGGCCCACGTTGACCAGGTAGCCCTGCGGGCCCAGCGCCTGCAGCACCTGCGCATTCACCTTGTGCCGTGTGGCCGCGCCGCCCGGCGCCGCGCACACCAGCACGTCGCACCAGCGTGCGAGCTCGGCCAGATCGTCGAAGTAGCGGTGCGGCGAGCCTTTGACCGGCTTGCGGTTGTGGTAGCCCACCGGCATGTCGAAGCCGGCGGCGCGGCGCACCAGCTTGGCACCGATGGCGCCCATGCCGAAGATGCCCAGGCGCCGGCCTTCGAGCTGCGGCGGCATGGTGAGCACGTCGCGCCACACGCCCTCGCGGCACAGCCGGTCGCGCTCCGGGATGCGGCGCACGATGGCCAGGATCAGGCCGAAGGCATGGTCGGCCACCGTGCTGTCGTTGGTGCCGGCGCCGTTGGCCGTGACGATGCCGCGCGCCCGCAGCGCGTCCATCGGCAGGCCCTCGTAGCCCACGCCCATGCAGCACACCAGCTCCAGCGCCGGCATCGCCGCGACCTCCTCGGGCGTCAGGCCCACGGTGCCGATGGTGAGCACGGCGCGGAAGTCGCGGCCCCGGCTGGCGATGGCGGCGGCACGCTCTGCCGGCGTCGGTGCGTAGACGAGGTCGTAGACGGCGCCGATCTGCTGCACATGCGCGGGCGTCTGCTGGTTGAGGACGAGAAGAGGGATCTTGGCGGACATGGAAGCGAAGGGAAGCAAGAAACGGGTCAGGCGGGCTGCGCGGCGCCGTCGGGCGAGGCGATCAACGGAACAGGCGAGGCCTCGGCCGGGCGCTCGTTCTGCTGCAGCGACCACATGCGCGCGTACACGCCGCCTCGCGCCAGCAGCTCGGCATGGGTGCCGCGCTCGACCACCTGGCCGGCGTCGAGCACCAGGATCTCGTGCGCGTCGACCACCGTCGACAGGCGGTGCGCAATCACCAGCGTGGTCTTGCCGCGCGCAGCGCTGGCCAGCTCGGCCTGGATGGCGCGCTCGTTGGCGGAGTCGAGCGCCGAGGTGGCCTCGTCGAAGATCAGGATGGGTGGGTTCTTGAGCAGCGTGCGGGCGATGGCCACGCGCTGCTTCTCGCCGCCCGAGAGCTTGAGGCCGCGCTCGCCCACCGTGGTTTCGTAGCCCTTGGGCGTGGCGGCGATGAAGGCATGGATGCGGGCCGCGCGCGCCGCCGCCTCCACCTCGGCCTGGCTGGCGTCGGGCCGGCCGTAGGCGATGTTGTAGCCGATGGTGTCGTTGAAGAGCACCGTGTCCTGCGGCACGATGCCGATGGCCGCGCGCAGGCTGTGCTGGGTCACCTCGCGGATGTCCTGCCCACCGATGCGGATGGCGCCACCGCCGGTGCCGGCCGAGGCCGGATCGACGTCGTAGAAGCGGTACAGCAGCCGCGCCAGCGTGGACTTGCCCGCGCCCGAGGGGCCGACCACCGCGACCGTTTTGCCGGCCGGGATGGTGAAACTCAGGCCGCGCAGGATGGGCCGCGCCGGCTCGTAGGCGAAGTGCACGTCGTCGAACTGCACGTCGCCCTCCGGATGGCGCAGCGGCCGGGCGCCGGGTGCGTCAGCCACCTCGCGCTCGCGCTCCAGCAGGGCGAACATCTTCTCCAGGTCCACCAGGCTCTGCTTGATCTCGCGGTAGAGCACGCCCAGGAAGTTGAGCGGGATGTACAGCTGGATCATGAAGGCATTGACCATGACCAGATCGCCCAGCGTCATGCGCCCGTCCACCACGCCCTGCGTGGCACGCCACAGCATGGCCACCAGACTGAGCGCGATCAGCATCTGCTGGCCGGTGTTGAGCAGCGACAGCGTGGTCTGGCTGCGCACGGCGGCGCGGCGGTAGCGCTCCAGCTGCTCGTCGTAGCGACGGGCCTCGAAACCCTCGTTGTTGAAGTACTTGACCGTCTCGTAGTTCAGCAGCGAATCCACGGCTCGGCTCTGCGCCTTGGCGCCCAGCTCGTTCATGCTGCGCCGGAACTGCGTGCGCCATTCGGTCACCCACACGGTGAAGCCGATGTACACCACCAGCGCGGAGCCCGTGATGGCGACGAACCACCAGTCGAAGCGCACGCCCAGGATGCCGAGCACCAGCACCAGCTCGATCAGCGTGGGCACGATGCTGTAGAGCGAATAGGAGATGAGCGAATGCACCGCCTGACTGCCGCGCTCGATGTCGCGCGTCATGCCGCCCGTCTGCCGCTCCAGATGGAAGCGCAGCGACAGCCCGTGCAGGTGCCGGAACACCTCCAGCGAGATGCGCCGCGCCGCACCCTCGGTGGCGCGGGCGAAGACCAGCTCGCGCAGCTCGGTGAAGAGCGAGGTGGAAAAGCGCAGCAGCCCGTAGCCCACCAGCAGCGCAGCCGGCACCACCAGCAGCGCGCGCGGGTCGCCGGGCTGCAGCGTCATCGCATCGACGAGGTGCTTGAGCAGCACCGGCACGCTCACGTTGGCCAGCTTGGCGCCCACCATGAACAGCAGGGCCGCCAGCACCCGCCACTTGTAGGCCCACAGGTAGGGGAACAGGCGCCGCAGCGTGGCGGCATCGCTGCGCGCGGGCGCAGGCGCGCCCGGCTCGGCAGCGGGCGGCAAGGAGTGGACAGGTCTCATGGGGGCTTGTGTCGCGACAGGCGATCGGCCATGTCGCATGCGGGACAATCCGCGGCGTTGTTTTCCCGGATTGTCCAATGACCGCCCCGACCGCCGCCCCCGCCGTCCTCAAAAGCCTGCCCGCCGATATGGAGCTGGTGCTCAAGGTGATCCCGATGCCGGCCGACACCAATGGCAACGGCGACATCTTCGGCGGCTGGGTCATGGCCCAGGTCGACCTGGCCGGCTCGGTGATCCCGGCCCGCTATGCGCAGGGCCGCATGGCCACCGTGGCGGTCAACGAATTCATCTTCAAGCAGCCGGTGCGCGTGGGCGACCTGCTGTCCTTCTATGCGGCCGTCACGCGCGTGGGCCGCACCTCGGTCACGGTGAAGGTCGAGGTCTTCGCCGAGCGCATCCGCCAGCAGGGCGAGTACGTCAAGGTGACCGAGGCGTCCCTCACCTACGTGGCCATCGACGAGAACGGCCGGCCGCGCCCGGTCGTGACGCCCAAGGGCTGAGGGCCGTCGATCCCGGCCCGCTTGCCAGATGGTGCGCGGGCTCCGGGCACGCTGCGCCGCCGGCCGGGCCCTGCGGCCTCAGACCTTGCTGAAGTCCGGCCGACGCTTTTCCATGAAGGCCGTGAAGGCCTCGCGGGCCGCGGGCTCGCGCAGCATGCGGCCGAAGCTCGCGCCCTCCTCGTCCATGCGCTCGACCACGGCGGCGGACTGCGTCTTCTTGAGCAGGCGCTTGGTCTCGATCAGCGCCGACAGCGGCTTGGCCGCCAATTTGCGGGCCTGCTGCTGCGCGTAGGCATTGCACTCGGTGGGTGGCAGCACGCGGTTGACCAGGCCCACTTCGAGCGCGGCCTCGGCCATGAAGGGTTCACCCAGCAGCAGCGCCTCGGCCGCGCGGTGGTAGCCGAACATCTGGGGCACCAGCAGGCTGGACGCCGCCTCGGGGCACAGGCCGAGGTTGACGAAGGGCATCGAGAACGCCGCGTTGTCGCCGGCATAGACCAGGTCGCAGTGGAAGAGCAGCGTGGTGCCGATGCCCACCGCCGGGCCGCAGACGGCGGCGACCACGGGTTTGGGAAAGGCCGCGATACCGCGCAGGAAGCGGAACACCGGCGACTCCTGGCCCGACGGCGGCTTGTTCAGGAAGTCGCCGATGTCGTTGCCCGCCGAGAAGATGGTGGCATCGCCCTGGATCAGCACGCAGCGTACGGCCGCGTCGTCGCGCGCGGCGTCGAGCGCGTCGGCCAGCGCGGCGTACATGCTGCTGGTGATGGAGTTCTTCTTGTCGACGCGGTTGAAGGTCAGGGTGGTCACACCCGCTTCGGTGTGGACGAGGATGTCGCTCATGGTGTTGGTGAGGTGAAGAGAAAAATCAACGGGGCACGAGGGCGTCGCGCACGAAGTCCAGCCGGTCCTGGCCCCAGAACATCTGGTCGCCGACGAACATCGTCGGCGCGCCGAACACGCCGCGCTCCACAGCCTCCTGCGTGGTGGCCTTGAGCTGGTCCTTGACGTCCTGCTGGCCGGCCAGCGCCAGGCATTCAGCGGCATTGAAGCCGGCGGCCGTGAGCACGGCGGCCAGCTCGCCCGTATCGCCCAGGTTGCGCGGCTGCGCCCACATGGCGTCGAACACGGCCTGCGCGTAGCCCTGGAAGCGTTCGGGCCGATGCAGCTGCATCGCCATGGCGCCGCGCATCAGCGTCAGCGTGTTGATGGGGAAGTGCGGATTGTGCTCAAAGGGCACGCCGGCGCGGCGAGCGAAACGCTGCAGGTCATCACGCATGTAGCGGCCCTTGGCCTCGACCTCGGCCGGCGAGCGGTTGCCCGTGGCCTGGAAGACGCCGCCCAGCAGCATGGGTCGCCACACCAGCTCGGCGCCGGTGTCGGCACACACATGGGGCAGCTGCATCCAGGCCAGGTAGGCGGCGGGGCTGCCGAAGTCGAAGAAGCATTCGACGCGGGCGGGAGCGGTCATGGGGTGTCTCCTGTATTTGTCGTAGGGGTGCCGCAATGATGCCGGGCGGGCCCGCCTGACGCACAGGCCGTGCTCAGAAATTCTCGATCCACGGCCGCAGGTCCAGCTCGTGGGTCCAGGCGTCGCGCGGCTGGCGGTGCAGCATGACGTAGGCCTGGGCGATGTGATCGGGGTTCAGAATGCCGTCGTCGGCCTTGCGCGCATAGCGCTCGGGGAAATTGCTGCGGATGAATTCCGTGTCGATGGCGCCATCGATGATGGTGTGCGCCACATGGACGCCCTGCGGCCCCAGCTCGCGCGCCATGCTCTGGGCCAGCGCCCGCAGCGCCATCTTGGCGCCCGAGAAGGCCGCGAACTTCGCGCCGCCGCGCAGTGAGGCCGTGGCGCCGGTGAACAGGATCGTGCCGCGCTGGCCGCCGGCCGGCAGCGGCCGGGCCACCATGCGCTTCGCGACCTCGCGGGCGTTGAGGAAGCCGGAGAAGCAGGCCATCTCCCAGACCTTGAAGTACTTGCGCGCGGTCTCGGTGAGGATGCTCTCGGGCACGTTGGCGCCGATGTTGAACACCATCACCTCGATGGGCCCGATGGTCGATTCGATCTGCTCGACCAGCGCGACGACCTCCTCCTCCTTGCGCGCATCGCTGCCGAAGGCATGGGCCGTACCGCCGTCGGCCTGGATCTGCGCCACCAGGGGCGACAGCTTGTCGGCGCTGCGGCGGGTGACGCAGGCGGCATAGCCCTCGCGGGCGAAGGCGCGGGCGATGGCGCCGCCGGTGGCGTCACCGGCGCCGACGATCAGGGCTGCGGGCTGGGGCATGGTGGCTCCTGGCGATGAAAAGGAACGCGCGGGCTCGGAACGACACGCGTCATTCCTTGAAGTAGACGATCTGGTGGCTGGTGGCCAGCAGCAGCCCGGCCTCGCTCCACAGCTGCGCCGTCTGGTCGAAGAAGCCGTTGCGGAACTGCTGGCCGGTCGCGCGACCCAGCAGGAAGCCTTCGCCCACGGCCGCCAGCTCGGCCGCGCTGGTGTGGAAGTAGGTGGTGATGGACACGGTTCCCGCCGGCACCGGCCGGGCGCGACGGAGCCACACGCGCGGGTAGAAGACATCGCTCATCGCCGCCAGCGCCGGGAAGTCCAGCGTGCGCGGCTGGGCGTCGCGCACCCAGATCAGCGTTTCGCTGTGGTCGCCGGCATCGTTCCACTCGCGCGGAATGCCGCCGCTGATGGGCCGCATGTCGTACTGGCCGACCCATGCCACGCCCTTGGGGCCGGTGCCCATGCCGGCGACCTGGGCAGGCTCGGGTACCTGCGGCATGGCGACGTCGGTGGTGCCCCAGGTCTGCCGACGTGCTGCGGTGACGACGGTGGCCGTGGTGTTGAGCTGGGGCTTGCCGTCGTCGTCCGCCTGGCTGAGCGTGAGCGTCCAGTGCTGCGTGGAGCGGTTGGTGCGCACCGGCAGCGCCTGCACCTGCAGCGGACCTTCGGTCACGGCTGCTGCGTAGTTGACGGTGAGGGCGATGGGCTCGCCGAGCCGCTCCGGATGCTGCATCACGGCCTGCAGCAGCAATGCCGCGGTCGTGCCGCCGAAGGGCCCGACCATGTTCCAGTAGTCGGGGCTCGTAGCCCCGGTGAAGAGCCCGGACTGGATGTCGCTGTGCGACAGCGCGAGGGCACGATCGAGCGGGTGGTCGTTCATGGCGGCAGTGTGCATAAAGCGACTGGGCGCGCGAGTCGTGTACGGGACGCGCTGGCCTCCGTAGGAACCCGCAACCCGGGGCGGCCGGCCTGGGCGCCGGCCGACCAGGGTGCCGACTCAGACGCGCTCGAAGATGCCCGCGGCGCCCTGCCCCATGCCCACGCACATGGTCACCATGCCGTACTTGAGCTGCTTGCGGCGCAGCGCATGCACGACGGTGGCCGCGCGGATGGCGCCCGTGGCGCCCAGCGGGTGGCCCAGGGCGATGGCACCGCCCATCGGGTTGACCTTGGCGACGTCCAGGCCCAGCGTGTTGATCACGGCGAGCGACTGGGCCGCGAAGGCCTCGTTCAGCTCGATCCAGTCGATGTCGTCCTGCTTCAGGCCCGCATAGCGCAGCGCGGCCGGGATGGCCTCGATGGGGCCGATGCCCATGATGGCCGGCGGCACGCCCTTGCTGGCGAAGCTGACGAAGCGCGCCAGCGGCTGCAGGTCGTACTTCTGGCAGGCGGCCTCGCTCGCCAGGATCAGCGCACCGGCACCGTCCGAGGTCTGCGAGCTGTTGCCCGCCGTCACCGAGCCGCGGGCGGCGAACACCGTGCGCAGCTTGGCCAGGCCTTCCAGGCTGGTGTCGGGGCGCGGGCCCTCGTCCAGGCTGACGGTGCGCGTCTTGGCGGTGGTCTCGCCGCTGGCGGCGTCGAAGCCGCGGTCGGTCACCTCGATGGGGGTGATCTCGTCGGCGAACTCGCCGGCCTGCTGCGCGGCGACGGCGCGTCGGTGCGATTCGAGCGCGAAGGCGTCCTGCGCCTCGCGACTCACCTTCCACTGCTGCGCCACCTTCTCGGCCGTCAGACCCATGCCGTAGGCGATGCCCACGTCGCCGTCGCGCTCGAAGATCGAGGGCGACAGCGAGGGCGCGTTGCCCATCATCGGCACCATGCTCATGCTTTCGACGCCGGCGGCGATCATGACTTCGGCCTCGCCCACGCGGATCCGGTCGGCCGCCATCTGCACGGCCGACAGGCCGGAAGCGCAGAAGCGGTTGACGGTGATGCCGCCCACGCTGGTGGGCAGGCCGGCCAGCACGGCGCCGATGCGCGCCACGTTCAGGCCCTGCTGGGCCTCGGGAATGGCGCAGCCGCAGACGATGTCCTCGATGGTCTGCGGATCGAGGCGCGGCACCTGGGCCAGCGCCGCCTTCAGCGTGGTGGCCAGCAGGTCGTCGGGTCGGGTGTTGCGGAAGAAGCCGCGATGCGACTTGCCGATGGGGGTGCGCGTGGCGGCGACGATGTAGGCGTCTTGAACTTGCTTGCTGCTCATGCCGGGGCTCCTGGGTATTGGGCTCCTTCCCCCGCTGGGGGAAGGCTGGGATGGGGGCTCGCCTGCGCCGCCAACGATGCCAGTCGATGGGCAATGGCGTGCAGAACACCCTCTGGATTGATGAAGGGTTCGTTGGATGCGAAGCGCAAGACGGCGAATCCTTGCGCCTCGAAGAAGGCTTCGCGCACCGCGTCGTAGGCGCGCTGCTGCGCATGCTGCGAACCGTCGAGTTCCACGATCAGCTTCGGCGCCAGGCAGGCGAAGTCCGCGATGTACGGACCCAGCGGATGCTGCCGCCGGAACTTCACACCCAGCTGCTCGCCGCGCAGACACGACCACAGGCGACGCTCGGAGTCGGTCATCGCGGTGCGGAGGGCGCGCGCGTGGGTGCGAGCGGCGGAGGTGGATTGGTTCTGCATGAGCGGTGTTGTGGCACTGGCCCCCATCCCTGCCTTCCCCCAGAGGGGGAAGGAGCAAGGCGGGTCAGTTGCGGACCGGCTTGCCCGTCGAGAGCATCCCCATGATCCGTTCCTGCGTCTTGGGATGCTGCACCAGCGCGCAGAAGGCTTCGCGCTCCAGGCGCATCAGGTACTCCTCCGTCACCAGGGTGCCGGGGTCCACGTCGCCGCCGGTCACCACGTGGGCGATCAGGCTGGCGATGTGGAAGTCGTGCTGGCTGATGAAGCCCCCGTCGCGCATGTTGACCAGCTGGCCCTTGATGGTGGCGGCGCCGCTGCGGCCGGCCACGCGGAAGGGCTTCTTCAGCGGCGGGCGCCAGCCGGCGTCGCTCATGGCCTTGACCTGGCCGATGGCCACGTGCAGCAGCTCGTCCTTGTGCGGGACGATCACGTCGCCCTCGACCAGGTAGCCCAGCTTCTTCGATTCCAGCGCGCTCGTGCCCACCTTGGCCATGGCCGCGACGGTGAAGCCTTCGGTGAGGAAGGGCAGCAGGTCGGTGCCGGTGGAGGCGGCGGCGTTCTCGGCCGCGCGGCGGGCGATGTAGGTCAGGCCGCCGGCGCCGGGCACCAGGCCCACGCCCACTTCGACCAGGCCGATGTAGCTTTCCATCGCGGCCACGCGGCGCGCACTGTGCACGGCCAGTTCGCAGCCGCCGCCCAGGGCCATGCCGCGCACGGCGGAGACCACGGGCACATTGGCATAGCGGATGCGCAGCATCACGTCCTGCAGCGCCTGCTCGGCGCCTTCGATGGCGCCCACGCCGGCCACCACGAAGGCGGGCAGCATGGCCTGCAGGTCGGCGCCGACGGAGAACTTGTCGGACGGCGACCAGATCACCAGGCCCTGGTACTCGCGCTCCGCCAGCGCCACGGCCTCGGCCAGCGCCTCGGCCACGTCGGGGCTGATGGCATTCATCTTGGAATGGATACTGGCGATCAGCACGCCCTCATAGCCCGCGCGGTCCAGCGTCCAGACGCGCACGTCGCCCTCGTCGCTGATCGTGGTGCCGGACTCTTCGGCGGCCTTGGCGCCGCTGCCGAGAACGCTCTCGGGGAAGAGCTGGCGTGCATGCACCGGCAGGCGGCGCTCGGGCACGAAGCGCTGCTCGGCGGCGCTCCACGAGCCTTCGGGCGTGTGCACGCCGCCGGCCTCGGCCACGGGACCTTCGAACACCCACTTCGGCAGCGGCGCCTTGGCCAGCGCCTTGCCAGCGTCGATGTCCTCCTGGATCCACTGCGCCACCTGCGACCAGCCGGCCTCCTGCCACAGCTCGAAGGGGCCCTGCTTCATGCCGAAGCCCCAGCGCATGGCCAGGTCCACGTCGCGGGCGCTCTCGGCGATCTCGCCCAGGTGCAGCGCCGCGTAGTGGAAGCCGTCGCGCAGGATGGCCCACAGGAACTGGCCCTGCGGTCCTTCGCTCTCGCGCAGCAGCTTCAGGCGCTGGCCCGCCGGCTTCTTGAGCATGCGGCCGTAGACCTCGTCGGCCTTCTGGCCGGCGGGCACGTAGTCGCCCGATTCGAGGTCGAAGCGCAGGATGTCGCGGCCCGCCTTCTTGTAGAAGCCGCCCTTGGTTTTCTGTCCCAGGCGACCGAGCTCGATCAGCCTGGCCAGCACCGGCGGCGTGGCGAAGTTCGGGTAGAACGGATCGGTCGCTTCGCTCAGGTTGTCCTGCAGGGTCTTGACCACGTGGGCCATGGTGTCCAGGCCCACCACGTCGGCAGTGCGGAAGGTGCCCGAGCTGGCACGGCCCAGGCGCTTGCCCGTCAGGTCATCGACCACGTCGAAGGAGAGGCCGAACTTCTCCACCTCCTTCATCGTCGCCAGCATGCCGGCGATGCCGATGCGGTTGGCGATGAAGTTGGGCGTGTCCTTGGCGCGCACCACGCCCTTGCCCAGGGCGGTGACGGCGAACGCTTCCAGGTCGTCCAGCACCTGCGCATCGGTGGTGGGCGTCGGGATCAGCTCCACCAACGTCATGTAGCGCGGCGGGTTGAAGAAGTGGATGCCGCAGAAGCGCGGGCGGATGCTCTCGGGCACCGCTTCGGCCAGCTTGGTGATCGACAGGCCCGAGGTGTTGGAGGCCAGGATGGCATGCGGCGCGACGTGGGGCGCGATCTTCTTGTACAGATCGAGCTTCCAGTCCATGCGCTCGGCGATGGCCTCGATCACGAGATCGCATTCGCCCAGCAGGCCCAGGTGTTCCTCGTAGTTGGCGGCCTGGATCAGCGCCGCGTCCTCGGGCACGCCCAGCGGCGCGGGCTTGAGCTTCTTGAGGTTGTCGATGGCCTTGAGCACGATGCCGCTCTTGGGCCCCTCTTTGGCGGGCAGGTCGAACAGGATGACCGGCACGCGCACGTTAACGAGATGGGCCGCGATCTGCGCGCCCATCACGCCTGCGCCGAGAACGGCGACTTTCTTGACTTGGAATCTGGACATGGTGTTGGGTGTCTTGGACCGTTGGGTGTCTTGGCCAGGCGTTGAAACGGCTTGCGGCTTCACTGCGCCCGCTGCCAGGTCTGCGTCCGCCAGAACGGCCCCAGGTAGCCACGCACTTCCAGCTTCTTGCCGCCATCGACCGGCGTGTAGCTGGCGCGGTATTCCTTGCCGTTCTCGGGATCGAGGATCTTGCCGCCTTCCCACAGGTCCTTGCCGTCGGCCTTCCTGCCGCCGCGCACGATCTCCAGGCCCACGATGGGCTGGCCCTTGCGGTCGTCGGTGCACTGGTCGCAGGTGGAGGAGCCGTCTTTCTTCAGCACCTTCTCGATGCGGCCAGACAGCTGACCGCCGTTGTCGGTGATGCGGATCTCGGCCTTGGTCTCGCCCGTCTTGTCGTCGACGTTGCGCCACAGGCCCACCGGGCTCATCTGCGCCAGCGCGGCCGACGAGGCCAGCACCAGGGACATGGCGATGGATGCACGAAGAAGCATGGAAGTCTCCGGTCGTGAAGGAAGGGAAGGCGGGCGGCGATCAGGCCAGCGCGGCGTCGGTGTCCATCAGCGCCTTGCTGCCCGAACGGGCGGTGCGCATCAGCGTCGCGGTCTCGGGGAAGAGCTTGGCGAAGTAGAAGCGCGCGGTCTGCAGCTTGGCGGTGTAGAAGGGGTCAGTGCTGCCCTCGGCGATCTTGCGCAGCGCCACCTGGGCCATGCGGGCGAACATGTAGGCAAACACCAGGTGGCCGGCCACACGCAGGTAATCGACCGCGGCGGCGCCGACCTCGTCGGGGTTCTGGAAGCCCTTGAAGCCGATCTCGGTGGTGAACTTGGTCATCTGGTCGCCCAGGTAGGCCAGCGGGTTGATGAACTCGGCCATCTTTTCGTTGACGCCCTCCTCTTCCACCAGCTGGCCGATCAGCTTGCCGAACTTCTTGAGCGTGGCGCCGTTGTTGCCCAGCACCTTGCGGCCCAGCAGGTCCAGCGACTGCACGGTGTTCGTGCCTTCGTAGATCATGTTGATGCGGTTGTCCCGCACGAACTGCTCCATGCCCCATTCCTTGATGAAGCCATGGCCGCCGAAGACCTGCATGCAGGCGTTGGTGCTGATGTGGCCGTTGTCGGTGATGAAGGCCTTGACGATGGGCGTGAGCAGCGCGACCAGCTCGTCGCTGTTCTTGCGCACCTTCTCGTCGGGATGGTGGTGGGCCTTGTCCAGCAGCAGCGTGCAGAAGATCTGCAGCGCACGGCCGCCTTCGGCATAGGCCTTGGCGGTGAGCAGCATCTTGCGCACGTCGGGGTGCACGATGATCGGGTCGGCGTCCTTGTCCTTGGCCTTCACGCCCGACAGCGAGCGCATCTGGATGCGGTCCTTGGCATAGGCCAGCGCATTCTGGAAGGCGACTTCGGTCAGGCCCAGCGACTGGTTGCCCACGCCCAGCCGGGCGGCGTTCATCATCACGAACATGGCGGCCAGGCCCTTGTTGGGTTCGCCGACCAAACTGCCCACCGCACCGTCCAGCGCGATCTGCGCGGTGGCGTTGCCGTGGATGCCCATCTTGTGCTCGAGGCCCGTGCAGAAGATGGGGTTGCGCTCGCCCAGGCTGCCGTCGGCATTGACCTTGAACTTGGGCACCACGAACAGGCTGATGCCCTTGCTGCCCTTGGGCGCGTCCGGCAGGCGGGCCAGCACAAGGTGGACGATGTTCTCGGCCATGTCGTGCTCGCCGGCGGAGATGAAGATCTTGTTGCCGGTCAGCCGGTAGCTGCCGTCGGCCTGCGGTTCGGCCTTGGTGCGCAGCAGGCCCAGGTCGGTGCCGCAGTGCGGCTCGGTCAGGCACATGGTGCCGGTCCACTCGCCGCTCACCAGCTTGGGCAGGTAGGTCTTCTTCTGCTCTTCGGTGCCGTGGGCCACCAGCGCCTCGTAGGCACCATGCGACAGGCCGGGATACATGGTCCAGGCTTGGTTGGCGCTGTTGAGCATCTCGTACACGCACTGGTTGACCGTGTGCGGCAGGCCCTGGCCGCCGAACTGCGGGTCGCACGACAGCGCCGGCCAGCCGCCCTCGACGTACTGCGCATAGGCCTCCTTGAAGCCCTTGGGCGTGGTCACCGCATGGGTCTTCACGTCCAGCGTGCAGCCCTCGGTGTCGCCGCCGATGTTCAGCGGAAAGGCCACCTCGGCGGCGAACTTGCCCGCTTCTTCCAGCACGGCATTGATGGTGTCCGCGTCGGTCTCGGCATGGGCCGGCATGGCCTTGAATTCGTCGGCGACATTGAACACTTCATGCAGCACGAATTGCATGTCGCGCAGCGGAGGGGTGTAGGTGGGCATGCGGGCGTCTCCTGCTCGGGAAGAAGGTTGAAGAGGAAGGAAGAAAGAGAAGAAAAAGGGTGCCGGTCAGCGCACGGTGCGCAGCTTGCGCGTCGGTGCGGGTGGCGCGGCCGGCGGCGCATCGGGCGTGGCGCTGCGCGCGAGGATGTTGTCGAAGCCGGTGTTGGCCCGGTCCACCGAACCGTCGACGCGCAGGAAGCGCGCCTCGTAGTGCAGTGCCAGGATCAGGCCGTGGATCTCGAAGGCGATCTGCCGGGCGTCTGCCTCGGTCTGCAGATGGCCCTCTTCCTGCGACTGGCGCACGGCGCGCAGCACGGCGGCCTGCCAGATGCTGACCGACTCGACCAGCGCATCACGCACCGGGCCCGGGCGGTCGTCGAATTCGGAAGCGCCGCTGATGTAGATGCAGCCCGAGTCGATCTCGGTCGTGGTGCGCTTCATCCAGTTGGCGAACATGGCCCGCAGCCGCGGCAGGCCGCGTGGCTGGGTGAGCGCCGGATAGAACACTTCCTGCTCGAAGCGGTGGTGGTATTCGCGGACCACCGAGATCTGCAGTTCCTCGCGCGAGCCGAAATGGGCGAACACGCCCGACTTGCTCATCTGCGTGAGCTCGGCCACCGCGCCGATCGACAGGCCCTCCAGCCCCACCTGGGCGGCCAGGCTCAGGGCGGCATCGACGATGGCGGCCTTGGTCTGCTGGCCTTTGGCGGCCTGGCGGGCAGGCTTGACGGCGCTGGAAGTGCTCATGGCTCGGGATGGACAGAATAAAACGAACGGTCGTGCATTTTTATTCTGGCACCCGACGGCGTCAAGCCTGCGGAAATCCCGGCGCCGCCGGGGGTCTTGCAGCGCGCGGCGGCCGGCGCGCCGCGCGCCTCAACGCTTGAAGGCCACCACCGGCTGCATCTGCTCGCCCAGGCCCTCGATGCCCAGCGTCATGGTGTCGCCGGCCCGCAGGAAGCGCGGCGGCTTCATGCCCATGCCGACGCCGGGCGGCGTGCCGGTGGCGATCACGTCGCCGGGCATCAGCGTCATGAACTGGCTGACGTAGCTGATGATCTTGGCCACGCCGAAGACCATGGTGCGGGTGCTGCCGGTCTGCATGCGCTCGCCGTTCACGTCCAGCCACAGCGACAGGCGCTGCGGGTTGGGCACCTCGTCGCGCGTGACCAGCCAGGGACCGATGGGGCCGAAGGTGTCGCAGCCCTTGCCCTTGTCCCAGGTGCCGCCGCGCTCGATCTGGTATTCGCGCTCGCTCACGTCGTTGACCACGCAGTAGCCGGCCACATGGTCCAGCGCCTCCTTCTGCGAGACGTATCGGGCCTGCCGGCCGATGACCACGCCCAGTTCCACCTCCCAGTCGGTCTTGACCGAGCCCTTGGGCAGCATCACCGGATCGTTGGGGCCCTGGATGCAGGTGGTGGCCTTGAGGAAGATGATCGGTTCCTTGGGCACGGGCATGCCGGCCTCGGCCGCATGGTCGGCATAGTTCAGGCCGATGGCGACCAGCTTGCCCACCTGCGCCACGGGGCAGCCCAGACGCGGCTTGCCGCGCACCAGCGGCAGGGTGTCGGGCTTGAGGCGACGCAGCTTGGCCATGACCTTGTCGTCGAGCTGGGCGGCGCCCAGGTCGGGAACGACGGCGCTCAGGTCGCGCAGACGGCCTTCCGCATCGATGAGTCCGGGCTTTTCCTTGCCGGGGTTGCCGTAGCGGACGAGCTTCATGGAGGATCCTTTTTCTGTGACGTGAACGAAAGCGCCCGCCCGGCCGTAGGGACGGCGGCGGGCGGGCGCATTCTTCCACGCCCTCCCCGGCGATGCCGGCGGGCGCAAGGGCGCAGACGCTCAGGCCACGAGGTCGAAGCGGTCCAGGTTCATCACCTTGGTCCAGGCCGCCACGAAGTCACGCACGAACTTCTGCTGGCCGTCGGCGCTGCCGTACACCTCGGCGATGGCACGCAGCTGGGCATGCGAGCCAAACACCAGGTCGGCGCGGGTGCCCGTCCAGCGCACGGCACCGGTCTTGCGGTCGCGGCCTTCGTACAGGTCCTTGGCGGGCGACGTGGCCTTCCATTCGGTGGCCATGTCCAGCAGGTTGACGAAGAAGTCGTTGCTGAGCGTGCCCACGCGGTCGGTGAAGACGCCGTGTTGGCTCCCACCAGTGTTGGCCCCCAGCATGCGCAGACCGCCCACCAGCGCCGTCATCTCGGGCGCGGTCAGCGTCAGCAGTTGGGCCTTGTCGACCAGCAGCGCTTCGGCCGGCACGGCCGAGGCCGTCTTGACGTAGTTGCGGAAGCCATCCGCGAAGGGCTCCATCACGGCGAAGCCTTCGACGTCGGTCTGTTCCTGGCTGGCATCGGTGCGGCCCGGGGTGAAGGGCACGGTCACGCCCTGGCCCGCCGCCTTCTCGATGGCCGCGCCGCCGGCCAGCACGATCAGGTCGGCCAGCGAGACCTTCTTGCCGTCCTTCTGCGCGCCGTTGAACTCGGCCTGGATGCTTTCCAGCGTCTTGAGCACCTGGGCCAGTTGCTCGGGCTGGTTGACGGCCCAGTCCTTCTGCGGCGCGAGGCGGATGCGCGCGCCGTTGGCACCGCCGCGCTTGTCGCCGCCGCGGAAGGTGGAGGCCGAGGCCCAGGCCGTGGCCACCAGTTGCGGCACCGTCAGGCCCGAGGCCAGCACCTTGGCCTTGAGCGCGTCGACGTCCTGCTCGCCGATGACCGGATGGTCCACGGCGGGCAGCGGGTCCTGCCAGACGAATTCCTCGGCCGGCACGTCCTTGCCCAGGTAGCGTGCACGCGGGCCCATGTCGCGGTGGGTCAGCTTGAACCAGGCGCGGGCGAAGGCGTCGGCGAACTGGTCGGGGTTGGCCAGGAAGCGGCGCGAGATCTTCTCGTAGGCCGGATCGAAGCGCAGCGCCAGGTCGGACGTGAGCATGGTCGGCAGCAGCTTCCTGCTGGCGTCGAAGGCATGCGGAATGCTCGGCTCGGCGTTCTTGGCGACCCACTGGTGCGCGCCGGCCGGGCTCTTGGTCAGCTCCCACTCGTGGCCGAACAGGAACTCGAAGTAGTCGTTGCTCCACTGCGTGGGCGTCCGCGTCCAGGTGACTTCGAGTCCACTGGTGATGGCGTCGGCACCCTTGCCGGAGCCATGCTTGTTGTGCCAGCCGAAGCCTTGCGATGCCAGGTCTTCCGCCTCGGGTTCGGCACCCACGTTGTCGGCCGCGGCTGCGCCGTGGGTCTTGCCGAAGGTGTGGCCGCCAGCGATCAGGGCCACGGTCTCTTCGTCGTCCATGCCCATGCGGCCGAAGGTGTCGCGGATGTCGCGGGCCGAGGCAACCGGATCGGGCTTGCCGTCAGGACCTTCGGGGTTCACGTAGATCAGGCCCATCTGCACGGCGGCCAGCGGGTTCTCCAGGTCGCGGCTCTCGGGCACCTTGCTGTCGTCGTCCTTAACGAGCACGCCGCGGCCTTCGACGCCCGGCGAGCCCTGCGAATAGCGGACGTCGCCGCCCAGCCACTTGGTTTCGCGGCCCCAGTACACGTCCTGGTCGGGCTCCCAGGTGTCGGCCCGGCCGCCGCCGAAGCCCAGGGTCTTGAAGCCCATGGATTCGAGCGCGACGTTGCCCGTGAGGATCATCAGGTCGGCCCAGGAGATCTTGTTGCCGTACTTCTGCTTGATGGGCCACAGCAGGCGGCGGGCCTTGTCGAGGCTGACGTTGTCGGGCCAGCTGTTGAGCGGTGCAAAGCGCTGCTGCCCCCGGCCGCCGCCCCCACGGCCATCGGCAGTGCGGTAGGTGCCGGCGCTGTGCCAGGCCATGCGCACGAACAGGCCGCCGTAGTGGCCGAAGTCGGCCGGCCACCAGTCCTGCGAATCGGTCATGAGCGCGGTGAGGTCGCGCTTGACCGCATCGAGGTCCAGGCTCTTGAAGGCCTGGGCGTAATCGAAGTCCTCGCCCATCGGGTTCGACTTGGCCGAATGCTGGTGCAGCATGTCCAGCCGCAGCTGCTGGGGCCACCAGTCACGGTTGGTGGTGCCGCTGCTGGCGGCCTGGTGGAAGGGGCATTTGCTCTGCGAGCTCTCGTTGGCCATGGGCGCTCCTTGTGCGTTGTGGGGACTTGGGGTGGGGGAAACGGTGCCGTGGATTCTCTGCAGAAGGCCCACGCGGAGCGAGCCAACAACGCCTATCCCGGCCATAGGCGACGGAAGTCAAGCGGCGGTCATGAGCCCACTACGGACAGCGCTCGCGACCGGATTAGCCCCCAGGCACAGCGGGGGCTTGCGCAGCGCGGGACGCTGCCGACTCAGTGGCCGATGGAAGCCGGCAGTCCCGACAGCAGCAGCGCGATGCAACCGTCGAGCTGCTCCGACGGCAGGCGCCGGAAGCCCGAGCGGCTGTAGCGCTGAAGCCGGCCCATCGCGAAGGCCGCCAGGGCGGCGGCGCGCACCTGGGCATCGACAGTGGGCGTGGCCGAGCCGCCGGCCAGGGCATCCTCGCGCAGCAGTTGCCGCCACTGCGCTTCGAGCTTGTCGAAGAAGAGGTTCATGCGCTGCTGCAGCCGCTCGTGTTCGAAGACGAGGGCATCGCCCGTCATCACCCGCGCCATGCCCGGGTTCTTCTCGGCGAATTGCACCAGCATGTGCATGAGCTGCGCGGCCTGCTCGGCCGGCGGGCGATCGCGCTCGGCGATCTGCTGCACGAGGGAGAAGACGCTCTGCTCGATGAAGTCGATCAGCCCCTCGAACATCTGCGCCTTGCTGGCGAAGTGCCGGTACAGGGCCGCCTCGCTCACCGACAGCCGTGCGGCCAGCGCCGCCGTGGTGATGCGCTCGGCCCCGGGCTGCTCCAGCATGGCCGCCAGCGCCTGCAGGATCTGCACGCGGCGCTCGCCCGGCCGCGGCCGCTTGCGCGCCGGTGGGGCGGCCGGGCTGGCGGCCGGCTCCGACATGGTTTCCGAACCCAGCGGCTCCTCGTTCTCCATCGCTGCGCTGCCCCAGTTCTTGTAAAGCGCCGACTCTGCCGTCGGCGGTATGGGCCCGGCGCCAGGCCGGCCCCGGTGCCTCAGCGGGCGCGGATCATCGTGCCGAAGGCCTGCTCGGTCAGGATCTCCAGCAGCATGGCGTGCGGCACGCGTCCATCGATGATGTGCACCGCGTTGACGCCGCTCTTGGCGGCATCGAGCGCACCCTCGATCTTGGGCAGCATGCCGCCCGAGATGGTGCCGTCGGCAAAGAGATCGTCGATCTCGCGGGCGCTCAGGTCGGTGAGCAGCTTGCCGGTCTTGTCGAGCACGCCGGGCGTGTTGGTCAGCAGCACAAGCTTCTCGGCCTTGAGCACCGTGGCCAGCTTGCCGGCCACCACGTCGGCGTTGATGTTGTAGCTTTCGTTGTCCTCGCCGAAGCCGATGGGGCTGATGACGGGGATGAAGGCGTCGTCCTGAAGCGCCTGCACGACGCCCGGATCGATGGAGACGATGTCGCCCACCTGGCCCACGTCGTGGAAGAGGCTGGGGTCGTGGCGGTCGGCCATCTTGAGCTTCTGCGCGCGGATGAGCCCGCCATCGCGGCCCGTCAGGCCCACGGCCTTGCCGCCGGCCTGGTTGATCAGGCCCACGATGTCCTGCTGCACCTCGCCGGCCAGCACCCATTCGACGACTTCCATGGTCTCGGCGTCGGTCACGCGCATGCCCTGGATGAACTGGCCCGTCTTGCCCAGTCGCTTGAGGGCGGCCTCGATCTGCGGACCACCGCCGTGCACCACCACCGGGTTGATGCCCACCAGCTTGAGCAGCACCACGTCCTCGGCGAAGTCGGCCTGCAGGGCCGGATCGGTCATGGCATTGCCGCCGTACTTGATGACCATGGTCTTGCCATGGAACTTGCGGATGTAGGGCAGCGCCTGGGCCAGGATCTCGGCCTTGTCGCGCGGAGGGATGTTCAGGACGGGGTCGGTCATGGCTGGCCTCGTGACATGAAGAGGAAAAGGGAAATGGCGGGGGTGCTGACTACGGCCGTAGCCAGCGCGGCACCTTGAAGCGCACGATCATCAGGTAGGCCGCCACGTAGGTGACGGCGAACAGCAGGCAGAAGAAGGCCAGCATCAGCGTGTTGTTCCAGAACAGCACGGCCGGTACCACCGACATGGCGGCGAACATCCACAGATAGGGCGAGGTGCGGTTGTTGCGGGCCAGCAGTTGGCGCGCCTCGTTGTCCTCGAAGGCCACGCGCACGATGCGGCGGAAGATGAGCTGGTGGAAATGCAGCGCGTCCGCCGTGCCCGGCGACTGGCCGCGGGCGGCCTTGCGGTAGATGGAGAACAGCGTCTCCCACACCGGGTAGATCAGCAGCAGCACCGGGAACCAGGGCGAGACCGCCGAGTGGCGCTGCACCAGCAGCACGCACGACAGCCCCAGCACCATGCCCCAGACATAGGCCCCGCCGTCGCCGGCGAAGATCTTGCCGCGCGGGTAGTTCCACAGCAGGAAGCCCATGGTCGCGCCCACCAGGCAGACCACCATGCCGGCCAGTTGCCGGTCGCCGAGCTGCAGCGCCACGTGGGTGATGGCCAGGCCGACCAGCACCGCCACCGTGCCCGCCAGGCCGTTGTAGCCGTCGATGATGTTGAAGGCATGCGGCAGGCCGGCCAAGCCCAGCACGGCGATGAGCGCCCCCACCCATGGCGTGGCCTGCAGCCAGCCATCGAGGCCGGGAATGCCCAGCCGGTGCACGCCGATGCCCAGCAGCCCGCACAGCAGCACGCCCGACACCGTCGTCAGCGCCAGCCGGATGCGCACCGGCACGCGCTGGGTCACGTCCTCGGTGATGCCGCCCAGCACCGCCGGCAGGATGCAGGCGAAGGTGAGCAGCGCCGTTCCAAAGGGCCAGTTGAGATTGAACGGGTCGTTGCCCGTGATGCCCGAGGCGACCCAGGCCACGCCGGTGCCCACCAGGATGCCGGCGCCCCCCAGGCGCGGAATGTGGCCCTTGTGGAAGCGTTGCGGCATGTCGGCGGCATAGCGCCGCGCATGGCGCCGCGCCCGGCGCATGAGCACGAGCACGGTGAAGGCGGAAACAAGGAAGCTGATGACGATCAGGGCAATCATGGCGGGGGAGCGGGACGCGCCAGGCGCGAGGCCACGGGGCAGCCTCCTAGAATCCCGTGCGAAATTAGACCATGCCTGAGCTGACAGACCGCCCGCCGCTGACCATCTCCATCGTGAGCCACGGACAGCAGGCGCTGATCCTGCCGCTGCTGCATCAGCTCGCCCGCTTCTGCGGCCCGCTGATCGATCGCGTGGTGCTCACGGTCAACATTCCCGAGCCCGATCTCCTGGGCGACGCGCCGCCCGGCCTGCCGCTACTGCGGCTGGACAACCCGGCCCCGATGGGCTTCGGCGCCAACAACAACCAGGCCTTCGGCCACTGCGAGACGCCTTGGTTCCTGGTGCTGAACCCGGACATCCGGCTGGACCATGACGTGCTCTCGCCGCTGCTGGCCCATGCCGCGGCCGGCGCCGGCCTGCTGGCACCGCGCATCCTGGAGCCCGGCAAGACGGCGCCGGAGCAGCACCGCGCGCTGCTCACGCCGACCGAGATCCTCCAGCGCCGCAAGCCCGGCTACGGCATCCCGGCCGTGCCCGACTGGATCCCGGGCCTGTTCATGCTCTTTCGCAGCGAGGCTTACCGCCGGATCGGCGGCTTCGACGAGCGCTTCTTCATGTACGGCGAGGACTTCGACATCTGTGCGCGCCTGCGCCTGGCCGGCTGGCGCATCCAGATCGCCGAGGACCAGCAGGCGCGGCACGAGGCCCAGCGTGCCAGCCGCACGCGCCTGCGGCACCTGTGGTGGCACGTGAGCAGCCTGCTGAAGGTGTGGGGCTCGGCCGCCTTCTGGCGCTACCGGGGGCTGCTGGCCCGCGAAGCTGCGCAGGCTTCGCCGCCCGGGTGATGGGGCGGCGCGCCGGCGCGGATCGCGCGGCGCAGGCCCTGTCGCGAGACGAGCGGAATCAGCCGCGCTCCAACAGATCCTGGAGGATGGCCGGCAGGCCGCGGTCGAAGCGGGCGTAACGGCCTCGTGCCGCCTGCAGGCCCACGGGCAGCACACGGGCGGGACGCCAGCGCGGCAGTCCCGCCCGAAAGCGGAAATGGTCCAGCTTGCCCTGTGCCAGCGCCAGCGTCTCTCCGGCCACCCGCGGGCCGAGCCCCTGCAGGAAGGCCAGCAAGGCCTCGGACCGCCGCACGCGATGGACGTACTTGTCGCCCCGCTCGCCGAGCGCCTTGTCGATCTTCTGCCGCAGCGTCATGCGCTGGGCGCCGATCTGGTTGTTGCCGTGCTGGCGATAGTCCATCAACGGCTCGGCCAGCAGGTCGATGCGGCCGATGGCGGCGCCCACGGTGGCCAGCCATTCGTCGTGCACCCACAGCGGCGAGATGGGCAAGGCGGTGTCGAGCAAGGTACGGCGCAGCATGGTGGTGGCGCCGGTCACCAGGTTGCGGTGCATCAGGGCCGCGAAGGCCCGGCCGGCCGCGATGTCGGCCAGTTCGCCCGGGCGGGTCTCCAGCGCCTGCAGCAGGGTCTGGCCCAGGGGCTTGAGCTCGCCATCCACCAGCCGCGCGTCGGAATGCAGCAGCAGCAGCTCGGGCCGGCGCTCGAACTCGGCCACCATGCGTCGCAGCCGCCCTGCGTGCCACACGTCGTCCTGGTCGCACAGGGCGATCAGCTCGCCGCGGCATGCCCGGATGGCCTGCTCGAAATTGCGGGTGACGCCCAGCGGCGGGCGGTTGCGCATGACGGTGAGCGGGATGCGCGTGGCAAGTCCATGTTCGGCCAAGGTGCGCTCGACCACGGCGACGCTGTCGTCGGACGAGTCGTCGTCGGAGAGCACGATCTCGCGCGGCAGCAGGTCCTGCGTGCAGATGCTGGCCACCTGCGCGGGCAGGTAGCGCGCGCCATTGCGGGTGCACAGGGCCACGGAGACATCGGCCTGCGCGACAGATGCCGCGGGCCACGCCGGAGCGGCGGTTGACGGAATCGGCACGGCCTCGGTCATGCGTCCGTGCGGCGCGGCGGCCACGCGAGGCTGAAGTCCTCGAGCAGCAGCGTGAGGTTCGGGCTGTAGGCCGGGTCATGGTCGATCAGCGCACCCCAGCGCTGCTGCATGAAGGCCAACTCGCGCTCGAAGCGCTCGCGCTTCTCCGGCGCCACGTCTTCGCCCCGGGTGGCCGATTCGTGGTGCAGCAGCTCGGCATAGGGCGTCCACACATTGCGGTAGCCCGCCTCGCGCAGGCGCAGGCAGAAGTCCACGTCGTTGAAGGCCACGGTGAGGTTCACCTCGTCCAGCCCGCCCACCTGCGTGTAGAGCGACTTGCGCACCACCAGGCAGGCCGCCGTCACGGCGCTGAAGGACTGGATCAGCGCCGCGCGCCCCGCATAGCCGTTCAGGCCGCGCGGCAGCGCCTTGTGCGCATGCACGGCGCAGCCCCCCGGCCCCAGGATCACGCCGCCGTGCTGCAGCGTCATGTCGGGGTACCACAGCCGCGCGCCCACGGCGCCCACGCCCGGCTGCATCGCCAGGCTCACCATCTCGGAGAGCCAGCCGGGCGACATCACCTCGATGTCGTTGTTGACCAGCGCCACCAGCTCGCCGCGCCCCAGCGCCACCGCCTGGTTGTTGAGTGCCGAATAGTTGAACGGCCGGTCGTCGCGCAGCACGCGGATATTGGGCTGCTGCGCCAGTCGCTCGAAGTACGCCAGCGCGGCCGGATCGTCCGAGCCGTTGTCCACCAGGATGATTTCCCAGTTCGGGTAATCGGTGCGCTTCTGGATCGACTCGATGCACTGGCGCATCAGTGCGAGCGCATTGCGCGTCGGGATGATCAGCGACACCAGCGGCGGCGGACTGGGCAGCGCATAGCGCACGCGGTAGCCGTAGCCGAGGTACTCGGCCTTGGCCTGGATGCCCAGGCGCGCAAAGTGCTCGTCCAGCGCCCGCTCGCCGGCCACGGCCGCATAGGGCTTGGCGTCCATGGACTTGGCCGTGCTCTGCACATGGATGCGCCAGTGGTAGAGCACCCGCGGGATGTGCACGATCTGCGAGGGCGCGATGCGCTCGACGCAGCGCAGCACCAGGTCCCAGTCCTGCGAGCCTTCCAGGCCCTGGCGGAAGCCGCCCACCTCGCGCACCAGCGCCGTGCGCAGCACGCCCAGGTGGCTGAACATGTTGTGCGAGCGGAAGAGATCCAGGTTCCAGTCGGGCTTGAAGTACGGGTCCGAGCGCTGGCCCGCATCGTCGACCTTGTCCTCGTCGGAGTAGACGAGCTGCGCATCGGGATGGTCGCGCACGCATTCGGCCACGCGCAGCAGGGCGTCCTCGGGCAGCAGGTCGTCGTGGTCCATCAGGGCGATCCATTCGCCCTGCACCAGTTCCAGCGCGCTGTTGGAGGCGGCGGAGATGTGGCCGTTCTTCGGGCGGAAGACGACCTGGATGCGTGGGTCCTCGGCCTGGCAGGCTTCGAGCACCTGGCGCACCTCGGGCGCGGGCGAGGCATCGTCGGCGATGCACAGCTGCCAGCGGCCGTAGAGCTGGGCCTGCACCGAGGCGATGGCTGCGCGCAGGAACTGCGGGTCGGGGTTGTAGCAGGGCATCAGCACCGAGATCAGCGGGCCGTCGGCCAGCGCTGCGGCACGGGCGCGCAGGACTTCGCGCTGCTGCGGCGTGATCGTGTCGTGCTCGCGCACCCAGCGGCCGTAATCGTTGCCGGGCCGCAGCTTGCGGCGGAACTCCCAGTCCACCCCCCGCCAGCCGGCCTTGCGCCAGACACGCCAGGCCTGCGGCAGCCGGGTGGCGAGCCGGGGCCCCTGCGTCACGGCCATGCGGGCGAGCCGCCACCATCGATTCGTCAATTCAGGCTCCTGAAGGCGTCATGCCAGGGGTTCACCGGCTGGCCGGCGCCAGCAGCGCCGTGTCGAGGAAGGTCGCCGCTTCGCGCACATAGGCGGCGCGCAGGTGCGTCGCGTCCTTGTAGACCGGATCGCCCTGCCCGTCCGCGCGCACGCATTGGCCGTCCGGACGGCACAGGCCGGCCATCGGATCCAGCGGGATCGCGCCGTTGGCCAGTGCCAGCTGCCGCAGCCGCTCGTGCAGCGCGGCCTGCGAGGGCGGCAAGGGCGCCATCGGCGTGACGGGCGCGGCGGTCATCCGCTCCAGGCGGTTGCCGGTGAGGCGGCTGCGCGGCTCGAAGTCGGCGCCCACGGGGATGTTGAGCAGCAGGTAGGGCGTCTTGCCCATCGCCCGGATCTCGGCCAGCAGGCGGCCGAGCGCGGCGATGGACTGGTCCACGCCATCGCCGCCTCGCAGCAGGTGGCGCTGGCCCTGGGCGTCGCGGTAGTAGTAATGGTCGGGCGGCGGCGGGGCGCTGGCGGTCGGCGGGGCCTGGTCCACGTCGAAATAGCAGCCCCAGCAGCCGCCGATCACCACGGCCTTGACGGCGGGCGTGCGGGCCAGGTCGAGCGCGGCGGACAGCCGCTCCCCGCAGATCGGGTCGCGGTCCTCGATGAGGTTGGGAATCGGCGGGCAGGCGCCGCGCGTCGCGAAGAGCAGGGTCGACACCTCGTCGGGCTTGCGCTCGGCCAGCGCCAGGGCACGGGCACGGTACTGCTCCACGTGGCTGTCGCCGATCAGCAGCACCTCGCGCGGGCCGCCGTCGATGCGCTCGAAGCCCTGGCCCTCGAAGGTGAAGGGCTTGAGCGCCTCCGGGTACACCCAGTCGGCCCCGGCATTCATGATGGCCTGGATGCTCGGATCGTCGTTGCGCGGCAGCAGCCAGCGCAGCTGCGCCGCCGCGCCCACCAGCGCGAGCACCACCATGGCTCCGGCCAGGCCCGCGACCACGCCGCGGCCGCCCCGCCGCAGCGGACGCTCCACGAAGCGGAAGGTCAGCCAGGCCAGCAGCACCGACACGCCCAGGGCACCGAAGCGCAGCACCCGCGGCGGATCGAGGAAGCCTTCCTGCAGCACGCGCGCATAGGCCAGCAGCGGCCAGTGCCACAGGTACAGCGGATAGCTGATCAGGCCGAACCAGACGAAGAGCCGCGCACCGAGCAGCCGACGGTTGAACCAGGCCTGCGGCCCCGCCGCGATGCACAGGCAGGCGCCCAGCACCGGCAGCACGGCCCAGAAGCCCGGGAAGGCCTTGTACCGGTCGAGCAGGCCCAGGGCGGCCACGATGCAGGCGAGCCCGGCCGCCCCCATGAACTGGTGCCCGGGCAGCGGCGCGGCGCCGGGGCCCCGGCGCCAGGCGACCCAGGCCAGCATCGCCCCCGCGCCCAGCTCCCACACGCGCGTGAACGGCATGTAGAAGGCGGCATCCGGATGGCGCACCACCAGCCCGACGTTGAGCAGGAAGGACAGGCCCACCGCCACGCCCATCCACCGCAGCAGGTGCTGGCGCTTCCAGGCCAGCGTCAGCAGCAGCGGCCAGAAGATGTAGAACTGCTCCTCCACCGCCAGCGACCACAGATGCAGCAGCGGCTTGGTCTCGACCACGGTGTCGAAGTAGCCGGCCTCGCCCCACAGAACCAGGTTGGCCACGAAGCCCGCGCTGGCCAGCACGTGCTTGCCCAGTTGTCGGAACTCGTCCGCCAGCAGCACCCACCAGCCAAAGGCCAGCGTGGCGATCAGCATCAGAACCAGGCCCGGGAAGATGCGGCGGATGCGCCGGGCATAGAACTCGGCATAGCTGAACCCGCCGCCGGCCAGGCTGCCGAACATGATGGTGGAGATCAGGAAGCCCGAGATGACGAAGAAGATGTCCACGCCCACGAAGCCGCCGGGCAGCCAGCGCGGCGAGGCATGGAAGATGATGACCGACAGCACCGCGATCGCGCGCAGTCCGTCGATGTCGGGGCGGTAGGCCGGGTGGGAGAGTGAAGGCGCGGTGGCGGGGCTGGGCGGCATGCGGTGCGGCCGGGTGGCGCAGGGCCACACTGTGCTGAACAGGACCGCGGATTATCCATACCCGTCCGACGCCCCTGCGGCGCGGACTGCCCGGAAAACCCACCGGGAAAAGCCCCCGGATAGAATCCCGCGCTTCCCTTCAGCCCCCGACCGCATGACAACCACCGTCCACTCCAACCTGCACAGAAGCGCGTGGAAGGACTGGTGGGAAGGCACCCGCCGCATCGACATCTGGTGGACCCTGGCCTGGTTCGACATCGTGCTGCGCTACCGCCGCTCGACGCTCGGGCCGCTGTGGCTGACCCTGAGCATGGGCGCCATGATCGGCGGCATGGGGCCGCTGTATGCCTCGCTCTTCGGCACCGAGCTGTCGAAGTTCTTCCCGCACCTGGCGCTGGGCATCATCTTCTGGACCTTCTTCTCGGTGACGGTGATCGACTCGGGCGATGCCTTCATCAATGCGCAGAACTACCTCAAGCAGGGTTACTTCCCGGTGAGCATGTTCGTCTGGCGCACCCAGGCGCGCAGCGTCATCCAGTTTGCCCACCACATCATCCTGTTCGTGCCGGTGGCCCTGTGGACGGGCATCTCGCTGTCATGGCCGGCGCTGATGGTCATTCCGGCCTTCGCCCTGCTCATCGTCAATGCCCACTGCATCGGCATCGGCCTGGGCATCCTGTGCACGCGCTTCCGGGACGTGGCCCAGATCATTGCCAGCGTCATGCAGATGCTGATGTTCCTCACGCCCGTGTTCTGGCTGCCCGAGAACCTCCCCGACCGGGCCAAGTACATGCTGTGGAACCCCCTGGCGCAGATGCTGGATCTGCTGCGCACGCCGCTGATGGGCGGCGTCGCGCACTGGCACAACTGGGCGGGCATGGCCATCTGGACGGTGATCAACATCACCGTGGCCTGCATCCTCTTCGCGCGCTATCGCCGCCGCATCGTCTTCTGGCTCTGAGTCGCCCATGACCTCCCTCTCGCTCAAGAACGTCAGCCTGGGCTTTCCGATCTACGGCGCCAGCGCCACCTCGTTCAAGAAGACGCTGGCCGCCTCGGTCACCGGTGGCCGCGTGGGCAAGGAAACCGGCGTGACGGTGGTGCAGGCGCTGTCGGACATCGACCTCGAACTCAAGGCCGGCGACCGCCTGGGCATCCTGGGCCACAACGGCGCCGGCAAGTCCACCCTGCTGCGCCTGCTGGCCGGCGTCTACGAGCCCACCTCGGGCGAGTTCGCCCGCATCGGCAGCGTGGCCAGCCTGATCGACCCGTCGATGGGCATCGAGCGCGACGCGAGCGGCGTCGAGAACATCATGCTGCGGGGGCTCTCGATGGGCCTCAAGCGCCGCCAGATCGAGGCCATGACGCCCGAGATCTGCGAGTTCAGCGGCCTGGGCGAGTACGTGAACATGCCCGTGCGCACCTATTCGACCGGCATGGTGATGCGCCTGGCCTTCGCCATCTGCACCAGCATGACGGCGGACATCCTGCTGATGGACGAATGGCTCTCGGTCGGCGACGCCGACTTCCAGGCCAAGGCCGAGCAGCGCATGACCGAGATGGTGGCCAAGTCGGGCATCCTGGTGCTGGCCTCGCATTCGCCGAAGTTGCTGCTGAAGGAATGCAACCGGTTCATCCGGCTGGAGCACGGGCGGGTGGTGAGCACCGAGCCGCCGCAGCTGTCTGCACTCGATAGCTAGCGAGTACCTGCTGCCTGGCAACCTCGCTCATCGGGCAGCATCGTCATCGTCGCCAGAACGTCGCCGGACCGAGGGTCAGCGAACCGAAACTGTGTGCCCACTTTGACCCAAGGCCCTGTCTCTGCGCCGTCTGCTGCACTGCCCACTTTAAAAAGCTGGAAAGCGGCGGCGTCTCGTTGCTTGACTTTGACCTCGACGTTTGCGCCGGCGGGCAGATCCAGGAAATCCCAGGTCAGCGTCACGGCCTGAGCCCGGCAACTGCCCACCAAGGGAGGAACCACACGAACCCCGCGTTTCTCTGCAAGGGCATTCGCCTTCGCAACCTCGGCCCGAGCCTCTGCTAAGGCCGCGCACCTGTCTCTCGCATCTGCAGGCGTCACCAGCCCCGCGGAAATCACCAGATTTTTCTCGCGATCCAGATACTGCTGCACCCGCATCTCTTTCCATCCGAAACGCCGCTGCTGCTCCTCTAAACGTTGTGGCGCGTCCGCGCCAATCAGCGCCACTACAAGATCGCGGCCCGAGCAAAGCACCTGCTGGGCCGAATCGTCGATGGAAAGGACATGGTCAACACGCCCCCCTGTCAGCAACTGAAGAGGCATGAACAGTCCCCAGTCAGGAAGAACGTAGAGCGCGTTGGAGTGCAATCGGGCCGCATCATTCGAAAACTGCATGATCGCCTCCGAGTACAAAAGACGGCCGCCGGTCGCAACCAGCCGCTGCTGAATCGCAGTCTGGCCGGCGAGGGATATCCCCGCAGAGAGAAGAGCCAGCCCCGCAAACCAAGGCGCAGCACGCGGCGCAAGCTCCGAAATCCCGACTACGGTGAATGCAGCAGCCATATAGGCCAGGACAATGAACGGCGCGAAGTGATGGCCGCTCAGGCGCTCCCCGAAACACAATGCCCCTAGCCCAAAGCTCAGCATGAGGAGCCAAACTCCGCACAACCACATGGAGCCCTTGCCGCGCCAAGTAAGCATCATCGAGCCGATGCCAGTCACTGCAAACATCAATGCCGGCTTCAGATATTGGCCGAAAAACGGGACATGCTCTCCGAGCATCAGCTGAGCCTGCCATTGGCCGCTGACAACGTCGCGCAGAACGCGGATAAAAAACGACGTCACCTCGAAGAACGAATAGCTCGCCTGAAATGCTTTGAGTTCGGCGCTTCGGGCATGCAGGTAGGCAAGCAGGCCGGCCCACCCGCCCTCTTCATGGAGGATGAGGCCATAACCGACCAGATAGCCTAACGCGCCAAGAGCCAGCCCCAGAGCCAGCCCGGCGGCAATACAGGGAACACCGGCACCACGGTCAGGAGCACGATTGGCGAAGTACTGGAGACCCAGCCACGCAATCATTCCGGGCAGAAAAAACGCGTACACAAAGTAGCCATAGATGGCCAAGCCGCTGAACAGGCCCGTCAAAAGCGCAGCACTGAAATGCTGCCCCCTCGTACGAGCATCCTTTTCCCGCTGCGCAGACTGCATCGCGAGCAGCGTGAACAGCATCGGCGCCAGAGTGATGTAGAGCTGCGTCCGGAAGGCAAAGATGAAAGCCGGATCAATCGCGAGCAACAGTGGCACGGCTATGCTGATCCATGGGCCCCCACCATTTCGTCGCAGGCATGTCCAAAGCCCCAAGAGGATTGCCACGCCCCAAAGTGCATGCGACGCACGCAGAAGCTCGAGGCTGGAGCCGAAGGCTGCATAGAGCGGCAACAACGTCCATGCGTGAAGCGTGCCGTGATAGAGAGAAGTTAATACCGGCCAGCGATCCCCGAGGAGATTGCCTGGCAGCACCCATGCCGGAAGACGCCACGGCGCGTCAGCAAGCATGCGCACCACCAGATAGTCTGGATTGACAGCGTCCATGTACAGGCCCGGCAGCCCCATGTTCCAGGCGACGCCAGCCGCAAAGATGGCAATCACGACTGCAATGCCTAACCCAGCCACGCCAAGGCGAAGGAAATTTGGACGACGCCCCCCCTGCCGGTGCTCCTCTTGATCCCTCATCCCACTTTCGCGACGTCCCGCCCCTGCACTTTTCATCGTTAGCGCACCGACCCGGCCCGACCTCCAGAAGCCGGAGTCAGAGCGTCGATCACCTCCGCCAAGTCAGTGATCCTCCGCACATTTGTGCTGCGCGGCCCGACTTGTTCGCTCCCGAGCAGCAGCAATGTCCCGACACCCGCCACATCGGCCGCCTGCATGTCTGTCGCCGAGTCCCCGACCATGACAGAGGATCCAGGATCGATCCCGAGATCACGAATGGCTGCCTGGAACATTCCCGGTGCCGGCTTGCGGCAGTCGCATTGCTGGCGATAGTCACCCAGGCCATGTTCAGGATGGTGGGGGCAGAAATAGATCGCGTCGATATGCGCGCCACGGGTTTCGAACTGGGCACGCACCCAAGCCATGTAGGTGTTGAACTGCTGCTCGTCGTAGTAGCCACGCGCAATGCCCGCTTGATTGGTCACAACCACCACGAGCCAGCCGCGACGGTTGGCGGTCGCCACCAAGTCGAAGATGCCGGCAACGAAGTCTGTGGTCTCGGGCGTGTGCACGTACCCGTGATCGACGTTGATGACACCATCGCGATCAAGAAAGAGAGCAGGCCTCATGGGTGCCCAGCCAACGCCGGAATCTTGCTCTGGGCCAGCGCGTAGTCCTCCGGAACGCCAATGTCGATGAAGTCGCTGGCCATCGCGGCCACCTGAAGATGGAGCCGCGGAAGATGGGCCTCGAAGAAGTCCTGCTCGATGGAGAACTGCCTGGGGAGTTCGGCCCGCTCCAGCACCTGTCTGCGCAGCAGATAAATGCCGGCACTTATGACTCCGGGGCCTTGCCGGCCCTTGGCATGAAAGCCCACGATGCGTTGTCGATCATCCAGTTGAAGCGTCCCATACCGACTGGCATCCGCGACGGGTGCGCCGCAGAGCCATGCATCCGCTTCGGGCGTTCGATCCGCTTCATGCTGCAAACCGACCAAATCTGCAACAGCAAAAGTGTCGCCGTTCAGCACGTAGCAGCTGTCGACTCCTTTCAACGCGCGCATTGCCTGCAAGACTGCACCGCCGGTCCCGAGAGGTTCGTGCTCGACGCTGTAGTGCAGCGCCGCCTCGCCGAAACGGTCCCCAAAAGCCTTCTCCACCATTTCGGCCTTGTAGCCGGTGCACAGATGGACCTCGCGAATACCCTGCGACTCGAGCGCCCCCAGCAACCACCACAAGAAGGGCTTCCCGGCGACTGGCGCCAGAGGTTTAGGCACATCGGAAACCACGCTACGCAGCCGAGTTCCGAAGCCGCCGGCCAGGATGATTGCGGGCTTCATCAGCTGGTACGGGGAAAGATCCGGGCCTCCACCAGCCCGCAGATGATGTGGCCCAGCATGGCATGGCCTTCCTGGATGCGCGGCGTCTCGGGCGACGGCACGGCGATCTCGATGTCGCACAGGTCCGGCTCCGCCCAGCCGCGCTCGCCCGTGAAGCCGATCACCGTCAGGCCACCCTGCCGGGCCTGGCGCATGGCGCGCAGGATGTTGGGCGACTTGCCCGAGGTCGAATAGACCCAGAGCACGTCGCCGCGCACGCCCACCGCCTGCACCTGGCGCTCGAACACCCTCTCGAAGCCGTAGTCGTTGCCCACCGAGGTCAGGATCGACGTGTCCGTCGTGAGCGCGAAGGCCGGCAGGCCGGGCCGGTCGTACATGAATCGGCTGACGAACTCGCCAGCGATGTGCTGGGCGTCGGCCGCACTGCCGCCATTGCCCGCGAGCAGCAGCTTGTTGCCGCGCTGCAAGGCCTGCACGATGACCTCGACGACCCCCTCGACCCGGCCCAGCAGGGCCGTGTCTTCGCGCACGGCCCGCAGGCAGGCCAGGGTGGCGTCGATCTGCTGTTCGATGATGGATTTCAATTCTTTCTCCAGGAATGAGCGCCACGCTCGGTGAAATTGCAGGTGAAGACCTGGCCATTGAAGCGCTGCAGGCAGCGCATGACTTCAGGACGCCGCGACAGCTCTGCCACGAACATCATGAAGCCGCCGCCTCCGGCGCCGGAGACCTTGCCGGCAAGCGCCCCGGCCGCCATGGCCGCGTCATAGACCTCGTCGATGGCCGCATTGCTGATGCTGCGGGCCAGCTTCTTCTTTTCTTCCCAGCCGGTCCGCATCGACTGGGCGAAGGCCTCGAGGTTGCCGGTGAGCACGGCCTCCTTCATGGCACGGGCCTCGGCCTTGACGCGATGCATCGCCTCCAGCGGCGCGCTGTCGCGGCGGCGGATGTGGTCCGTCTGCTCCGCGATGATCGCGGCGGATTCGCGCGAGACGCCCGTGTAGAAGAGCACCACCGAGGACTCCAGCTCCGCCTTGAGTTCGGCCTTCATGCGCAGCGGATTGACGATGACGCGGTCGGCGTAGAACTCCATGAAGTTCATGCCGCCGAAGGTGGCCGCGTACTGGTCCTGCTTGCCGCCGGCCATGCCCAGGTCCACGCGCTCGATGTCGTGGGCCAGGCTGGCGATGTCGTATTCGCCCAGGGGCAGGGACAGGTACTCGCAGAAGGCCTGGAGCAGCGCCACCACCATGGTGGACGAAGAGCCCAGCCCCGAGCCGGGGGGCGCTTCCGAATGGGTGATGACGTCCACGGCGAGCGGCTGGCCGCCCATGAAGTCGCGCACGACCCGGTTGTAGACGCCAACGTGCAGGTCCAGGCCCTGCTGTCGCTGGAGCACGGGCTCGGCCACACCCTGCCACACACGTCCGCTGTCGGCCGCCGTCAGGCGGACCGTGCCGTGCTCGGCCGCGCACACCGTGGCATAGGCGTACTTGTCGATGGTGACATTGAGCACCTCGCCGCCGTATTGGTCGCAGTAGGGGGAGACATCGGTGCCCCCGCCGCCCAGGCCGAGCCGCAGCGGCGCCCTGGCGCGGGCCACGACCGTGGAAGAAGGAATGATTGCCTTCATGCAAACGTCTCCTTGATCGCAGAGCGCGTGTAGTCGGTGTAGGGCCGGGCATCGATGTCCTGCACCAGGACAGCTTCCATCGCCGCGGCCGAGAAATGCGCGGCCACGTAGGCCGGGCCCGCTGCGGCGGACTGCCGCCAGGCGGCGTCGTCCCGCAGCAGGCGCAGGATCTCGTGCGCCATCTGCTGCGGCTCGTCCGCCACGCTGGCGGCATCGCCGGTGCTGCTCAGGCCCTGCACGCCGACCGAGGTGGTCACCAGGGGCACGCCGTGGTGCATGGCCTCCACGACCTTGCCCTTGATGCCGGCGCCGAAGCGCAGCGGCACCACCGCCAGGCCGACGCGCGCATAGATCGCCTCGAGCTCAGCGTCGGTGACATAGCCCGTGACTTCGACACGTTCGCTCGCCAGCGCCTTCACCTCGGGGGAGGGATTGGAGCCGACCAGCATCAGCTGCACGTCCGGCTCGGCGGCCAGCACCAGCGGAAAAACCTGCGCCATGAACCAGACGGCGGCGTCCACGTTGGGACGGTGCGCAAAGCCGGCCACGAAGAGCAGCCGCCGCCGCTCGCGCCCTTCCAGGGGCGCCGTCGGGCGGGGCTCGAAACAGTACGGCGGCAGGGTGCGGGCCATGCCCACGCCCGGATGGGACTGGACCGCCGCCGTCTCGGTGGGCGAGGGATAGTAGATCGTGCTCACCTGCAGCCAGATGCTCAGCTCCAGCTGCCGCATGCGCTCGGCCGCCTCGGCGGCCGTGGCATCCCCGCTCAGCCGCGCGCTCGCGAGCTCACGCTCGTAGTGCAGGTCGTGGCCGTAGTAGAGCCGCTTCGCCGGGCTGTATGCACACAGCGCCGGCAGGAAGGCCGCGGCGACATCCGGCCGGCTGATCAGGACATAGTCCAGGTCCCGGCCCATCTCGCGGATCCAGGCCTCGAAACCCTGGTGATAGCGCGCGCCGTAGATGACCTCCACGCCCCGTTGCTGCAACTGGGGCCCGTACACCGGATCGGGCTGCAGGTTGTGGGGCCAGAACTTCACGCGCAGCCCCATGGACAACAGGACGTCGATGAAGGCGTTCATCGAGCGCGACCCCGCATCCCGGTCCGGCTGCGGGATGTAGTGGTCGATGATGAGGATCGTCTTGCACAGATTGGCGCGGTCCTGCGCCAGCAGGGCATGCTCGCCGTTGGCGAAATGCTCGCGCTCCAGCACCTGGGCCCATCGCTGGAGGAACTTGCGCTGATTGGCCACCTGGTAGGCCTTGACCCCCGAGCCGGTGTCGGTGCCGTGGGACAGCCCCTCGTGATGGATGACGCGCGACGCGGGTTGGTAGAGGACCTTCAGGCCCCGGGCCCGAATGCGGAAGGCCAGGTCGGAATCCTCACAGTAGGCCGGCAGGTAGTACTCATCGAAGCCGCCCAGCTCGTCGAAGAGGGTACGCTCCAGCAGGATGGAGGCGCCCGAGCAGTAGTCGACCTCCTTGACGTAGTTGTAGCGGCTGTGATCCGGGTCATCCAGCCGGCCGAGGTTCCAGGCGCTGCCGTCGCGCCAGAGGATGCCGCCCGCCTCCTGCAGGCGGCCGTCTGGATAGAGCAGCTTGGAGCCCACCATGCCGCACTTCGGGTCGCGCTCGAAGAGTTCGAGCATGGTGTCGATCCAGCCCGCCTCGACCTCGGTGTCGTTGTTGAGGAAGCAGATGTACCGGCCCCGGGCCATCTTCGCCGCCGCGTTGCAGGAGCGCAGGAAGCCGAGGTTCTGCGGATGGACGTGGAACCTCAGGCCCGGCACCTGCGCGAGCTTCAGGATGTCCTGATCGCCGGAAGCGTCCTCGACCACGAGGACCTCGATGGGCGCCTTGGGCAGGTGCTTCGCGATGGAGGCCACGCAGGCCAGCGTCATCTCGAGGTTGCCGTAGGCCGGGATGACGACCGAGACCTGTGGCTCGGACGGCGGATCAAAGCGCAATGTCGCCAACAACTCTGGCATGCGTCTTTTGCGTTGCCATGCTTGATACCGCGGGGCACCGGCAAACAGTGGCCCCCCGATGCGAAAGGCGGCGGAAACCAAGATGCTTTTGACTGACTCGGGCAGCGGCATCGCCTCGTGTGCACGATACGCAACATGCCGCAAGCGCTGCTTGATCACATGGCGGTCTGCTATGCCTCGCCCGCGAATGACATCAATGATCAGGCGCAAAGGGGCCGTCAAGCGCCAAGATGAAGAGGTGCGAAGCGCCTGAACCTCCGCTGCGAGTACGTCCGCGCGACCATCCGCGTGACGAACCCGCTGCTCCCAAATCAAGCGCTGCGTCCGCAATTCCAACTCGACCTTGGCCAGCTCAGCACGAACCTGTCGTGTTCGCTCGTCGGCCTCGGCCGCGTGCTTGGCGTGCGCTGCCCTTTCGTCATCCACCCCCGACGCCCACTGCAGGACGGCTTGCTGTCGCTGATATATGTCGAACGACGGCTCGAAAAAGGCTGACGCTTCAGGACGCGGCACCTGACTGGAGCCGGACTGCGCGCAAATCGCCACGAAATACAGGGGCTCGATCCCGGAGGCCGTGCGATCCAACGCATCGCTGCCGCTCAGCGACAAGGCCTTGTAAACCGCGCCGGCCTCAGATGCGTCCTGCGGGAGCAATGCCGACAAGGTCAGAAAGCGCTGGCCCATGTAGGAGACGCTGGAGAACTGCGTCCTCAGCAGCGCATCGAACTCGTCGAAGTACAGTTCCTTGACGTGATATTCGTTGACGTAGTTGCGGTCATCCGAGTAGGTCTTCTTGTTTGGGGACGAAATGATGAGCACGCCGTCCGGCTTCAGAACACGCCGAATCTCCGCGATCATTTCCCTCTGCGTCGAAAGATGCTCGATGGTCTCGAACGAGACGACCATGTCGAAGTGGCTGCTCTCGAACGGAATGGCGTCGGCACTGCCTTGCCGGAATTTCAGGTTCGGGATATCCGCGTACGCCACATGCGCGTGCGCCACGGCATCCTCCGAAACATCGACCCCCGTGACGGAACGCGCGTGCGCGGCGAGCAGTGCCGATCCGTACCCCTCGCCGCATGCGATATCCAATACTGCCCTGCCTGCGGCGTATTGCGCTGCCCATGCGTAGCGATGCATGTGCTCGTACCGCAATTCGCCCCCTTCGGTGGGCATGTACCGCTCCCCTGTGAATTCCATCATCGCGCTCTTCTGCTTGGTCTGATTTGACTGCACCGCTTCGACGCGCAGCAGGCGTCGGGCCGCGCTTCGGCTCTGGCAAAAAGGCTGGAGTCGTCAGCCAAAGACATCCGCCTGAGCCAAGTGCAAAGCTGCCGCATCCTTGGCAGACACCTTCGGTTCGCCCCCGAAGTCGGGCCATTCGATCCCGATGTCCGGATCGCTCCACAGGATGCTGCGCTCATGCTCCGGCGCGTAGTAGTCGCTGGCCTTGTACAGAAAGTCCGCGCTGTCGCTGGTCACCACGAAGCCGTGCGCAAAGCCGGCCGGAATCCACAGCTGCCGGTGGTTGCTCTCGCTCAGCTCCACGCCCACCCACTGCCCGAAGGTCGGCGAGCTCTTGCGGATGTCCACCGCCACGTCGAACACCGCGCCACGCGTCACCCGCACCAGCTTGCCCTGCGCCTGCTGCAACTGGTAGTGCAGGCCCCGCAGCACGCCCCGGGTCGAGCGCGAATGATTGTCCTGCACGAACTCGATGTGCCGGCCCACCGCTTCGTCGAACACGCGCTGGTTGAAGCTTTCCATGAAGAAGCCGCGCTCGTCGCCGAACACCTTCGGCTCCAGGATCAGCACGCCGTCCAGCTTGGTTTGCGTGACGTTCATCCCCGGTACTCCTCGCGCAGCAGGCGCAGCAGGTACTGGCCGTAGCCGTTCTTCTTGAGCGGTGCGGCCAGCTTCTCGACCTGGGCCGCGTCGATGAAGCCCGCCCGCCAGGCGATCTCCTCGGGGCAGGCGATCTTCAGGCCCTGGCGCTGCTCCAGCGTGGCGATGAACTGGCCGGCCTCCAGCAGGCTTTCGTGCGTGCCGGTGTCCAGCCATGCATAGCCGCGCTTCATGATCTGCACGTTCAGGGTGCCCTGCTCCAGGTAGGCCTGGTTGACGGCCGTAATCTCCAGCTCGCCGCGCGCGCTGGGCTTGACGGCCTTGGCGATGTCCACGACCTGCTGGTCGTAGAAGTACAGGCCGGTGACGGCGTAGCTGCTCTTGGGCTGGGCGGGCTTCTCTTCGATGCTCACCGCGCGGCCGGCCTTGTCGAACTCCACGACGCCGTAGCGCTCGGGGTCATGCACGTGGTAGGCGAAGACGGTGGCACCGCTGGGCTGCGCATCGGCCGCGCCCAGCAGCTGCTGCAGGTCGTGGCCGTAGAAGATGTTGTCACCCAGCACCAGCGCACTGGGAGCACCGGCCAGGAACTGCTCGCCGATGATGAAGGCCTGGGCCAGCCCGTCCGGGCTGGGCTGCACGGCGTACTGCAGGTTCATGCCCCACTGGCTGCCGTCGCCCAGCAGTTGCTGGAAGCGCGGCGTGTCCTGCGGCGTGCTGATGATGAGCACGTCGCGCATACCGCCGAGCATCAGCGTGCTCAGCGGGTAATACACCATCGGCTTGTCGTAGACCGGCAGCAGCTGCTTGCTGATGGCCAGCGTGGCCGGATGCAGGCGCGTGCCGGAGCCTCCGGCGAGGATGATGCCTTTTCTGTTTTGGGTCATCGTTGGCTTCCTGGAAAGAGGGACGGACGGTCAATCCGCGCAGGTGGCTGCGATGGATGGGTGTTCGGCCGACCGTCAGAGGGTTTCGGCCAGCATGCGGGCCACGCCCGCCTGCCAGTGCGGCAGTTCGATGCCGAAGGTGCTGCGGATGCGGGAGGTGTCCAGGCGCGAGTTGTGCGGCCGCCTGGCCGGCGTGGGGAAGGCGCTGGTGGGCACGGCTTCCACCGCGTCGGGCGTGGTCTTGAGTTCGACGCCGCGGCGCAGCGCCTCCTCGACGACGAAGCGCGCATAGCCGTTCCAGGTGGTCGTGCCGCCGGCCACCAGGTGGTACAGGCCCGACTTCGTCGGATCGCGCAACGTCTCGCGGATGGCCAGCGCCGTGACGTCGGCCAGCAGCTCGGCACCGGTGGGCGCGCCCCACTGGTCGTCGATGACCGTCAGGCGATCGCGCTCCTTGGCCAGGCGCAGCATGGTCTTGGCAAAGTTGCCACCGCGTGCCGCATAGACCCAGCTGGTGCGAAAGATCAGGTGCCGGGCGCAGTGGCCTGCCACCAACTGCTCGCCTTCGAGCTTGGTGGCGCCGTACACCGACAGCGGGCCGGTCGCGTCGTCCTCGCGCCAGGGCGTCTCGCCGCTGCCGTCGAAGACGTAGTCGGTGGAGTAGTGCACCATCAGCGCGCCCAGCTTCTGCGCGGCCTGCGCCACGACGCCGGGGGCGGTGGCGTTGAGGGCGCGGGCAAAGTCGGGCTCACTCTCGGCCTTGTCGACCGCCGTGTGGGCCGCGGCATTGACGATGACGTCGGGGCGCACGGCCTCCACCGTGGCGGCCAGCGCCTCGGGGCGGCTGAAGTCGCCGTGCAGCTCGGTGCTGTCGAAGTCCAGCGCGACCAGCTCGCCCAGCGGCGCCAGGCTGCGCTGCAGTTCCCAGCCGACCTGCCCGCCCTTGCCGAAGAGCAGGACCTTCATGCCGCCGCCTTCGGCTGCTCTCCGTACTGCTTGGCCACCCAGTCGCGGTAGCCGCCGCTTTGCACGTTGCGCACCCATTCCTGGTTGGCCAGGTACCACTCGACGGTCTTGCGGATGCCGGTGTCGAAGGTCTCGGCCGGCTTCCAGCCCAGCTCGCGCTCGAGCTTGCGCGCGTCGATGGCGTAACGGCGGTCGTGCCCGGGGCGGTCGGTGACGTAGGTGATCTGCTCGGCGTAGCCCTTGCCGTCGGCGCGGGGGTGCAGCTCGTCCAGCAGCGCGCAGACGGTCTTGACGATCTCGATGTTGGGCTTCTCGTTCCAGCCGCCCACGTTGTAGGTCTCGCCCAGCTGGCCGGCCTCCAGCACGCGGCGGATGGCGCTGCAGTGGTCCTTGACGTAGAGCCAGTCGCGCACCTGCATGCCGTCGCCATACACCGGCAGCGGCTTGCCGGCCAGGGCGTTGACGATCATGAGCGGGATCAGCTTCTCGGGAAAGTGAAACGGCCCGTAGTTGTTGGAGCAGTTGGTGGTGAGCACCGGCAGGCCGTAGGTGTGGTGCCAGGCGCGCACCAGATGGTCGCTGGCGGCCTTGCTGGCCGAATACGGGCTGTTGGGCTCGTACTTGTTCTCTTCGGTGAAGGCCGGGTCGGTGGGCGAGAGGGTGCCGTAGACCTCGTCGGTGGAGACGTGCAGGAAGCGGAAGGCCGCCTTGCGCTCGGCCGGCAGCTGGCTCCAGTAGCCGCGCACGGCTTCGAGCAGGCGGAAGGTGCCCAGCACGTTGGTCTGGATGAAGTCCTCGGGGCCGTGGATGGAGCGGTCCACATGCGACTCGGCGGCGAAGTTGACGACGGCGCGGGGCTGGTGCTCGGCCAGCAGGCGCTCGATGAGGGCGCTGTCGCCGATGTCGCCCTGCACGAAGACGTGGCGCTTGTCGCCATCGAGCGAGGCCAGCGTCTGGAGGTTGCCTGCGTAGGTCAGCTTGTCGAGGTTGACGACCGGCTCGTCGGCGCCAGCCAGCCAGTCGAGCACGAAGTTGGCGCCGATGAAGCCGGCGCCGCCTGTCACAAGGATCATGTATCTCTCGCAGGAATCGTAGAAATGGCGCACCCTGGGAGCGGTGCGCCGAGGGGGGCGATTATCCATGCGCCTCCCCGGCGTCTTTTCAACCAAACGCTACATCACGCACGTCAGACCCACTCACTGTGACACTGTGTCAACAGCCGCGCCGATGCCGCAGCGCAGCATGGACGCCCCGGACACATGGGGTAGAGTGATCCGGCACAGAACACACAAGAGACAACGGAGGCTGCCCATGACACGGAAAGCGCCGCGCCGCACCGCCCAGCGCATCCAGGAAACCGCCCTGGCGCTGTTCAACCGCTTTGGCGAGCCCAACGTCTCCACCACGCTGCTGGCCACCGAACTGCGCATCAGCCCCGGCAACCTCTACTACCACTTCCCGGCCAAGGAGGCGCTCATCAACCGCCTGCATGAGGACTTCGAGGCCAGCCTCGACGCCCTCCTCGCCCAAGCCACCGACGTGCGTGACCTGGCTGGCGCCTGGCGCTTCGTGCGCGAGCTCTTCGAGCTGATGGGCCGCTACCGCTTCCTGTACCGGGACATGAACGACCTGCTGAGCAACAACCACCACCTGGAGACCCGCCTGCGCGAGGCGCTGTCGCGCAAGGAGGCCGCCATGCAGGCCATGCTCTCGGGACTGGCAGGGGCGGGACTGCTGCGGCTGGAGCCCGCGGAGCGCGAAACCCTGGCGCGCAGCATGGTGGTGCTGGCAACCTACTGGCTCAATTACGAATTCGTGTGCAATCCTCGCGAGGCGCTGGAGCCGTGTGCCATCTGCGACGCGATGGTGCGGGGCACCCGTCACACCCTGCAGCTGTTGGTGCCCTACCTGGGAGCCGCCCAGCGTGCAGAGCTGGTGCGCCTGGCGAGCGCGCCGGCGCCCGAGGAAGACGCCCTCTCGACCTGAGAAAGCCCGCCGCCATGCCGCCTGTCCTGCGCACGCCCCCGCCGCCCGAGCAGTGGGCCACGCCCGATTGCCTGGGCCGATTTCCTTTCGATGCCGCCCGGGTGCGGACCGCGTGGACGGCCCTGCACGCCGGCCAGCCCCTGCCGCCGCCCGCCACCGAGGCGCTGGCGGATGCCTGGGCGCTGTACCACGCCGGCGATTTCGCGGCGGCGGCCCAGGCCGGCCAGCGGATCGGCGGCGCACCGGGGGCCGCAGTGGCCGACCAGGCCACGGCCATCTATGCCAACTATGTGGAGCCCGACGACGAGCGGCGCCTGGCGCTGCTGCGCCAAGTGGGCGAGCGGGCCCTGGCCCGGCACGAGGCCGACGGGGCGGACGTGCAGGCGCTGTACTGGCATGCCTATGCGCTGGGACGCCATGCGCAGGCCGTGAGCGTCGCGCGGGCCCTGGCCCAGGGCCTGGGCGGTCGCCTCAAGGAGACGCTGGAGCGGATCATCCAGTTGCAACCCGACCATGCCGATGCGCACTTCGCGCTCGGCGCCTTCCACGCCGAGGTGATCGACAAGGTGGGCGAACTCGTCGCCCGCATGACCTACGGCGTGCGCGCCGAACGCGCGATCGAACTCTTCGAACGGGGCCTGGCGCTGCACCCGGCCTCGGCCACGGGCCGGGTCGAGTACGCACGGGCGCTGGTGGCGCTGCGCGGCGACCCGACACTCGCGCAGGTGCAACAGCTGTACGAAGACGCCGCCGCCGTCGAACCCCTGGACGCCCGGCAGTTCCTGGACCGCGAGGTGGCGCTGGCCTGCATGGCGGATTGACATCAGCCAGCGTTGTCGCGATCGAAAAGCGCACAATCGTGCTTTTTTCAGACCCGCCCGCCATGTCCGACCTGCAAGCCCGTTTCGAAGCCGCCGAAGCCCGCTCCAAGCTGCTGCCTTCACGCCCCGACAACCCCACCCTGCTGAAGATCTACGGCCTCTACAAGCAGGCGACCCTCGGCGACAACGCCGAGAAGAAGCCCAGCTTCAGCGACATCGTCGCCCGCGCCAAGTGGGACGCCTGGAACACGCACAAGGGCGTGTCGGCCGACGAGGCCAAGCAGAAGTACATCGACCTGATCGACGCCCTGCACGCCGGCTGAACAGGCCAGCCCATGACCAGGCCGCTCCCCGGAGCGGCTTTTTGTTGCCCGGTCGACGGGCCGTTCAGGGCGCCGGTGCGGACGCCAGCGCCGTCACCCTGGCCTCGTGCGTCGGCAGCCGCCCGATACGCTCCACCTCGGCATGGAAGCGCGACCAGTCCCCGTTGCAGCGCGCGAACAGCTGCTCGAACTGCGGCACCAGCTGATCGTAGGCCGCCTGCGCGCCGAAGGTTGCGTTGTTGGCGCGCGCCACCCAGGCGTCGTAGGCGCCCTGGCGGCTGTCGGCCGGCCAGCCGGCCCGCAGCTGCGCGTAGTGCTCGCGGAACTCGCGCATCGCGGCCTGCTTCATCGCCTCGACCTGGGCCCAGTCCCCTGCCTTCGCTGCCGGCGAACCATAGGCGCGCGCCAGCGCCTCGCGGGTGGACAGCATCAGTGCCTGCATCTGCCGGCGGCGCTGGTCGAAGCGGGCGTAGGCCTCGCGCGCCGGCTCGTCGGCCTCGTCGCGCAGCCACTGGGCGCTGCCCAGGCGTTCGACCGCCGTGGCGTAGGACTCGTTGAACACCGTATCGCCCGAGACATAGAAGCGCTGGTGCGCCAATTCGTGGAAGACGATACGTGCCAGCTCGCCGTCCGGATAGCCGATGAAGGTCGACAGCAGCGGATCGCCGCCCAGCCAGTTGAGCCAGCCCAGCGTCGAATAGGCGGGCACCGGGTAGACGGCGGCCTCCAGGCCCTCGGCCCGCTGGCGCGCCGCCTCCGCCTGGGCCTCGGCCTCGTCGTAGTAGCCGCGGTAGCCCACGCAGCCAGCCACCGGGTAGCACCAGGTCTTGAGCTGCAGCGAATAGGCGGGGGCCGCCACCACGTTCCAGACGGCGGCGGCGCGGTGCAGGTCGGCGTAGGCCGTGTAGCTGCGGTTGTCGGGCAGCGCCAGCCGCTCGCTGGCGTAGCGTCGGATGTGCTGGGCCAGCGTGAGCTTGCGGCGCAGGCCTTCGGACAGTGTGGCGTCCTGCAATACCTCGGGCACGGGGCGCGCCGCATGCAGGATGGCCAGGTGGCCCCCCACCGATTGCGCGTAGTAGCCCAGCGGCCCGCAGCCGGCGAGCAGCAGCGCCGCCATGGCCCCGCCGGTGGCCAACAACAGGCGCCGCCGCCTCGGCCGCGCCGGTGTCCCTGCAACATCGCCCGGGGTGCGCACGCCATCCGGGCCGGCGGCGGGCCCGCTCACGCCGCCACGGCCTCCACCTGCACCAGGCAGTCGTAGAAGGTGGGCCCGCGGCCCAAGTCGGTCAGGCGCTGGCTGGTCAGCTCGTTGACGTTGGTGCCGTCCACACCCAGCTTGCGCCACCAGATGCCCAGGCCGTTGACCACGCCGGGCCGGGCGCGGCGCGAGACCTCGGCGCGGCAGCGGTGCTCGCCGCGCGCGTTGAACACCCGCACCATGGCGCCGTCGGCGATGCCGCGCGCCGCAGCGTCGTCGGCATGGATCTCCACCAGCGGCTCGCCTTCCATGGACCGCAGGCTGGTCACGTTGACGAAGGTGGAGTTGAGGAAGTTGCGCGCCGGCGGCGAGATCATGGCCAGCGGATAGTCGGCCGAGCTGCCTGCGGGCTCGTAGTTGGGCAGGTGGTCCGGCAGCCCGTCCAGACCCTGCGCCGCCAGCCGGGCGCTGAAGAATTCGCACTTGCCCGAGGGCGTGGGAAAGCCGCCCTCGGCGAAGGGCGCCTCCGGCAGCGGCAGGGTGGCGAAGCCGTCGCGCTCCAGTGCCGCCCAGTCGATGGCCTCGGGGCGGAAGGCCTGGCGGCAGAGCGTTTCGTCGTCGTCGGTGAAGCAGGGCTCGTCGAAGCCCATGCGGCGCGCCAGCTCGCGGAACACCCAGGCATTGCTGCGCGCCTGGCCGCGCGGCGCCACGGCGGGGCGGTTGAGCATGACGTCGGTGTGGCCGTAGCTGAAGTGGATGTCCCAGTGCTCCAGCTGCGTGGTGGCGGGCAGCAGGTAGTCGGCATGGTCGGCCGTGTCGGTCTGGAACTGCTCCAGCACCACGGTGAACAGGTCCTCGCGCGCAAAGCCCGCCGCCACCTTGGCCGACTCGGGCGCCACCGCCACCGGGTTGCTGTTGTAGACCACCACGGCCTTCACCGCCGGCCCGCCGGCCAGGGCCGTGGCGTCGCCGGTCAGCACATCGCCGATGCTGCTCATGTTGAGCGTGCGGGGCTGACGGCCCGCGAGCAGGTCGGGCCGGTGCAGCGTGGCGCGGTCCACCGGGAACTGGCCGGAGGCACTGAGCAGCAAGCCGCCGGCCCGATGCCGCCAGGCGCCCACCAGCGCCGGCAGGCAGGCCACGGCACGGGCTGCATTGCCCCCGCCGCGCACGCGCTGCATGCCGTAGTTGAGGCGGATCGCCGCCGGCTTCGTGGTGCCGTAATCGCGCGCCAGGGCCTCGATCTGCGCCACCGGCACACCGCACACGGCGGCGGCGCGCGCCGGTGGCCATTGCAGGGCGCGCTCGCGCAACGCTTCCCAGCCCAGCGTGTGGCGGGCGATGTAGTCGTGGTCCAGCCAGTCGTGCACGATCAACTCGTGCATCAGCGCCAGGGCCAGCGCACCGTCGGTGCCCGGCAGCAGGGCGATGTGCTCGTCGCACTTGTCCGCCGTCTCGGTGCGCCGCGGGTCGATGCAGACCAGCCGCGCGCCCGCCCGCTTGGCGGCCTGCGCATGGCGCCAGAAATGCAGGTTGCTGGCGATGGCGTTGCTGCCCCAGATGAGGATCAGCTTCGCCTGCGCGAAATGCTCGATGCGCATGCCCACTTTGCCGCCCAGCGTGTAGCCCAGGCCCTCGCCACCGGCGGTGGAGCAGATGGTGCGGTCCAGCAGCGAGGCGCCCAGCTTGTGGAAGAAGCGCCGGTCCATCGATTCGCCCTGCACCAGGCCCATGGTGCCGGCGTAGCTGTACGGGAGGATGGCCTGCGGCTCATCGGCGGCGATGGCCTTCAGGCGGGCGGCGATGTCGTCCAGCGCCTCGTCCCAGCTCACCGGCTCGAAGCGGCCCTCGCCCTTGCGGCCCACGCGGCGCAACGGCTGCGTGAGCCGTTCGGGGTGGGCATTGCGCTCCAGGTAGCGCGACACCTTGGTGCACAGCACGCCGCCGGTGTGGCGGTGCGCCGGGTTGCCCTGCAGCTTGATGGCGACGCCGTCCTGCACCGTTGTGACCAGGCCGCAGGTGTCGGGGCAGTCGTGCGGGCAGGCGCCGAGGACGGTGTGCGTGTCGGGGGTGGGCATGGCGGCAGTCATGGTCATCGCGGAGGCGTCGGTGGCGCGGGGCACGTGGAAGGGCGAGTCTAGGAGTGCGTGGCGCACCGCGCCATCGCGTTTTGTTCATCTCAGCATCAAGGTCAGCGCATGAATGGCCACGCCGACCAGCCCGCCCACCACCGTGCCGTTGATGCGGATGAACTGCAGGTCGCGGCCCACGTGCTGCTCCAGCTCGGCCACCAGCTCGTCCGTGTCCCAGTCGGCCACGCGTTGCTCGATGTAGCGGCGGATGTCCTCGCGCCAGCGTTCGATGGCGGCAGGGGCCGCCTGCTCCAGCTGCTCATTGAGCCAGGCGCGCATGCCGGCGTCCGAGGCCAGCCGCTCGCCCAGCGAAGCCGCCAGTCGGGCGATGCGCTGGCCGATGGCCGAATCGGGCCGCGCCAGGTCGGCCTGCAGCCAGTCGCGCAGCTGCTGCCACAGGCCGTCGAGGTAGTTCCGCAGGCCATCGTGGGCCAGCAACTCGTCGCGCAGCCGTTCGCCGCGGGCGACGAAGGCCGGGTCCTGCTGCAGGCGCTGGACGAAGCTTTGCATGGTGGCGTCGAAGCGCTGGCGCAGCGGATGGGCCGGGTCGGCCGCCGTCTCGCCCAGCGCCCGCGCAATGCTGGCCACCAGCTTGCGCGTGGCCAGGCGCGCCGCGACCTGGTCCAGGCCGACGTAGCGCAGGGCCTTGACCTCCTGCGCGATGGATTCGGTGAGCTGGTCCTGCAGCGCCTCGTCGTCGAGCCACTGCGCGGCGTGGCCGAGTACCGCGTCGAGCATGGCCTGGTGGCGGCCTTCGGCCGTCAGTGTCTCCAGCACCTGGCCGGCGGTGCGCGAGAAGTCCAGCTGCCGCAGGCCCGCCGCCGCGGCGCGGCCGAGGAAGTCGCGCAACCGCTGGTCGTCGACGGCCTCCATCACCTGGCCGGCAGCTGCCACGCCGAGGCGGCCCAGCCGTTCGGCCTGCGCGGGGCGCGACAGCCACGCCGCGAGACGCCCAGCCGCATCGAAGGCGCGCAGCTTGGCCAGCACCTGCGCCGTGCCCAGGAAGTTGTCGCAGAAGAAGCGCGCCAGGTTGGCGCCCAGCCGCGCCTTGCTACGCGGCAGGATGGCCGTGTGCGGAATCGGCAGGCCCAGCGGATGGCGGAACAGCGCCACCACGGCGAACCAGTCGGCGATGGCGCCCACCATGGCCGCCTCGGCGAAGGCGGCCAGCCAGCCCCAGCCGGCGTGGCCGCCGCGCGCTTCCTGCCAGGTGGCCAGGGCATACAGCAGCGCGACGCCGACCAGCAGCGCCAGCGCCATCCGCTTCATCGGGCCGGGGCCCGTCGCAGCCGCCATGGGCCGGGTGTCAGCCAATCTCGGCGCTGTCGGCCAGGCCGTGCATGAAGGCCTCGCAGCGCGCCAACTGCGCGAGCGTCACGTACTCGTCGGGTTGGTGCGCCTGCTGGATGCTGCCGGGGCCGCACACCACGGTGGGAATGCCCGCGTTCTTGAACAGACCCGCCTCGGTGCCGAAGGCGACCAGCGTGGTGCCCGCTTCGCCGGCCAGACGCTGCGCCAGACGGGTGACCGGGTCATCCCGTCCGCCGAGGAAGGACGGGATCTCGCAGATGGTCTCGAAGCGGAAGCCCGCATCGGGCGCCACGCGCTGCATGCCGGGCTCCAGGCCGCGCGCATAGTCGACCACCTGCTGCTGCATGGCGCGTGCATCGGCCGTGGGCAGGTCGCGGAATTCGTAGCGGAACTCGGCGTCGCGCGGCACCACGTTGTCGGCGATGCCGCCGTGGAACTGGCCCACGCTGGCGGTGGAGAAGGGCACGTCGAAGCCGTCGTAGCGCGGCTCCTCGCGCTCGAAGGCCTCGGCCATGTCGCGCACCTTGCCTACCACCCGCGCCGCCATCTCGATGGCATTGACAGAATGCGGCGTGAGGGAGGAATGCGCCTCCTTGCCGCGCACGCAGCAGCGGTAGCGCCACACGCCCTTGTGCGCGATGGCGGGCACCATGGACGTGGGCTCGCCCACGATGCAGGCAAGAGGCCTGACGCCAGCGTCGCGCATGTCGGCGATGAGTTCGCGCACGCCAAAGCAGCCGATCTCCTCCTCGTAGCTGAAGGCGAAGTGCACCGCGAAGGGAGCGTTGCCGGCCAGGATGCGCTCGGCATTCGCCAATGCGATGGCGATGAAGCTCTTCATGTCGGCCGAACCGCGGCCGAAGAGCGACAGCCCCTCGGGACCGTCTTGCACGACGGCGGAGAGCGGATCGACCGTCCAGGCCTGGCCCTCCCACGGCACGGTGTCGGTGTGGCCCGAGACGATCACGCCGGCCGGCTTGCCCTCGCCCAGCGTGGCGAACAGGTTGGCCTTGGTGCGCTCGGCATTCCAGGTCAGCCGGCTCTTCACGCCCAGGCTGGCCAGGTGATCGCGCGCGAACTCGATCAGTTCGAGGTTGCTGCGGTCGCTGATGGTGTTCATGCGCACCAGCGCCTGGGCGAAGGCCAGCGCGCGGTCGGAAAGCGGGAGTTGGCTCATGGGGCCGGATTGTGGCCGCGCCGCCTTGTCCCCATCCCGCCCTGCGGCAAGGCCGGAAGGCGGGCTTGCCCCTGCCGCGGGCATCCGTATTGCTTGCACCGGCATCCCGGGCGTGTCAGCCTGCGCCGGCCTGCCCCCACTAGACTGCCTTCCATGAAGCTCATCGACTCGATCGTCACCCAGGCGGCCGGGATCGCCGCCATCCGCCGCGACCTGCATGCCCATCCCGAACTGGCCTACGAGGAAGTGCGCACCGCCGATGTCGTCGCGGCCCGCCTGACCGAATGGGGCATTCCCATCCACCGCGGCCTGGGCACCACCGGCGTGGTCGGCATCGTCAAGAACGGCAGCAGCGATCGCGCCGTGGGCCTGCGCGCCGACATGGACGCCCTGCCCATCAACGAACTGAACACCTTCGACCACGCCAGCAAGCATGCCAACAAGATGCACGCCTGCGGTCACGACGGCCACACCGCCATGCTGCTGGCCGCGGCCCAGCATCTGGCGGAGAACCGCAACTTCGACGGCACGGTCTACCTGATCTTCCAGCCGGCGGAAGAAGGCGGCGGCGGCGCCAAGCGCATGATCGACGACGGCCTGTTCGAGAAATTCCCGATGGAAGCGGTCTTCGGCATGCACAACTGGCCCGGCATGGCGGCCGGCCAGTTCGCCGTCAGCCCCGGGCCGGTCATGGCCTCGGGCAACAAGTTCTACATCACCGTGCGCGGCAAGGGCGGGCACGCTGCCCTGCCCCACACCACGGTGGACCCAGTGCCCATCGCTTGCGAGATGGTGCAGGCCTTCCAGACCATCCTGACGCGCAAGATGAAGCCGCTGGACTCGGCCGTCATCTCGGTCACGACGGTGCATGCGGGCGACACCAACAATGTGATCCCGAACGACTGCGAGCTCACCGGCACGGTGCGCACCTTCTCGGTGGAGGTGCTGGACATGATCGAGGCGCGCATGCGCAAGATCGCCGAGCACATCTGCGCCGCGCACGATGCCGAGTGCGACTTCGAGTTCGTGCGCTACTACCCGCCCACCATCAACACCGCGCCCGAGGCCGACTTCGCCCGACAAGTGATGGCCGGCGTGGTGGGCGAGGCCAACGTGCTGCGCCAGGAGCCGGCCATGACCTCCGAGGACTTCGCCTTCATGCTGCAGGCCAAGCCCGGCGCCTATGCCTTCATCGGCAACGGCGACGGCAGCCACCGGCCGCATCTGCATGGCGAAGGGCCTTGCGTGCTGCACAACGCCAGCTACGACTTCAACGACGAGCTGATCCCCCTGGGCGCCAGCGTGTGGGTAAAGCTGGCGGAAGAATTCCTCGCCCAGCCCCCGGCCGCGAAGAAGTGATGGACGCCACGCAGGCCTTCTCGCCCAGCTACGCGCTGGCGCGGCAGAAATTCCTGGCGGCCTGCGTGTCGGCCGGCATCCCGGTCGAGACCCATCCCCTGCCCTTGCCCGGCGCCGACGGCGAAGCGTTGGCCCTGGACGTGGCGCGCGATGGGCCGGCCGATGCCGAGCGGGTGCTGATCGTGACCAGCGCCTGCCATGGCGTGGAGGGCCACTGCGGCAGCGGGGTGCAGGTGCATGCGCTGCACGACGTGGCCTGGCGCGCGGCGGCGCGCGATGCCGGCGTGGCGGTGGTCTACATCCATGCGCTCAATCCGCACGGCTTCTCGCACGGGCGGCGGGTGACGCAGGAGAACGTGGACCTCAACCGCAACTTCCAGGACTTCTCGGCGCCGCTGCCCGTCAACAAGCCCTATGCCAAGCTGCACGCGCTGCTGCTGCCGCCGCAGTGGCCGCCCGCGCCCCGCGACCAGGAGGCGCTGGAGCACTGGATCGCCAAGCACGGCATGGGCGAGTTCCAGGCCGCCGTCACGCAGGGCCAGTACGCCTTCGCCGGCGGCATGTTCTTCGGCGGGCAGGCGCCAACCTGGAGCCAACGCACGCTGCGGCAGGTACTGCGCCAGCATGCCGCCCGCGCAAGGCGCCTGGCCTGGATCGATCTGCACACCGGGCTGGGGCCCAGCGGCCTGGGCGAGCGCATCTTCGCGGGCCGCAACGACCCCGCCGCCTACGCGCGCGCCAGCGCCTGGTGGGGCGGCGGTGGCACGACGCCGGTCACCTCCATCTATGACGGCAGTTCGGCCTCGGCCCTGCTCACCGGGCTGATGTGGAGCTCGGCCTACGAAGAATGCCCGCAGGCCGAATTCACCGGCATCGCCATGGAATACGGCACCGAGCCGCTGATGGAGGTGCTCACCGCCATGCGCGGCGACCACTGGCTGCATCTGCATCCCGAGGTCGCGCCGGAGCTGGCCCAGTCGATCCACCAGCGCATGCGGGCGGCCTTCTACACCGACACGGATGTGTGGAAGCAGCGCATCGTGGACCAGGCGCGCGAGGCGCTGTTCCAGGCAGCCGAAGGGCTGCGCGGCTGAGCGTTGGTAACGCGGGGCGTGCAGCCCTGCACGCGGCAATGCCGAGGGGTTGGGATGGGAGAGACAGGACGCCGGTGGCTCAGCCGGCGATGCGCGCGGCGCGGTCGCCGGCAATGACCAGCAGGCCGTCCATGATGAGCGACTCCACCAGTTCGAACTCCACCGACATCGACGGCGCCATCTTCCAGCCCGCGCCGCCGGTCATGTAGCAGGCGGGCTCGGCCCCGCAGTGACGGCGGACGTGCTGCACCATGCGCTCGACGGCGCCGGCGATGGCATAGGTGCCGCCGCTGGTGAGGGCATCGCTGGTGTTGGTCGGAAACTCGCGCACCTCGCCGGTGGGCACATGCAGGCCGGCGGTGCCCGACTCCAGCGCGCGCAGCATGATGCCGTGGCCGGGCAGGATCAGGCCGCCGAGGAACTTGCCTTCGGCATCGATGGCCTCGACCGTGACCGCGGTGCCCACCATCACCACCACCATCGGCCGCGGCCGGCCGCCGGCCACCTGCGCCAGCATGCGATGGCGGGCGCCGATCATGGCCACCCAGCGATCGGCACCCAGACGCGTCGGATGGTCGTAGCCGTTGACCATGCCGCACTCGGCCGCACTCGACACCACCCAGCGCGGCTCGAAATCGAAGCTCTCCTCCACCTGCTCCTCGGTGCGGCGGCGCACCGCGTCGCCCGCGACCACGCAGCCGATCATGGCATCGGGCCGCACGGGCAGCGAGGCCCAGGGCCCTTCGGACAGGCGGTCGATGTGGTCCAGGAACTCGGCCCCCGAGGCCAGCGGCACGCTGCCTGGCTGGGCCTGGGCGTAGAGCGCCCACTTGAGCCGCGTGTTGCCGATGTCGAGTGCGAGGAGGGAAGGCATGGGCGGGCATTATTGCCCCGCCGCCTGACCGCGCCCCGGCTTGCGCCGGATCAGGAGGACCGCACTGCAGCCGTCCTACTAGGGAAATCCGGAATTTCCCGGACAAGGCCGGTCCCTACCATTCAGGTCCTTTTCACCCTCTGTCGGAGCAGTTTCGAATGAAGAAGACCATCGCCCTGGCCGCCCTTGCCGCCCTCACCTTCGGCGCGCAGGCTGCCGACTTCCCCGATGGCAAGACCATCACCTTCGTCGTGCCCTTCGCGGCGGGTGGCCCGACCGACAAGGTGGCACGCGACCTGGCCGAGGCCATGCAGAAGGCCCTGGGCGCCACCATCGTGGTGGACAACACCGCCGGCGCCGGCAGCACCATCGGCAATGCCAAGGTGGCCCGCGCCAAGAACGACGGCTACACCCTGCTGGTCACCCACGTCGGCATGGCCACCACCCCGGTGCTCTACCGCAAGCTCAGCTACAACTGGGAGACCGACTTCGAGTACCTGGGCATGATCAACGACGTGCCCATGACGCTGATCGGCAAGCCGCAGCTCGAAGCCAACAACTTCAAGGAGCTGCAGACCTGGATCGCCGCCCACAAGGGCAAGGTCAACCTGGGCAACGCCGGCATCGGCTCGGCCTCGCACCTGTGCGGCCTGCTGTTCCAGAGTGCGCTGAAGGCCGAGATGACGACCGTGCCCTACAAGGGCACCGCGCCGGCCATCGCCGACCTGATGGGCGGGCAGATCGACCTGCTGTGCGACCAGACCACCAACACCACCGGCCAGATCGAGGCCAAGAAGGTCAAGGCCTATGGCGTGACCACGCTCAAGCGGGTGAACACCCCAGCGCTCAAGGACATCCCGACGCTGGACGAGCAGGGCCTGAAGAACTTCCAGGTGACGATCTGGCACGGCCTGTACGCGCCCAAGGGCACGCCGGCACCGGTGCTCAAGAAGCTCAACGACGCGCTCAAGACCGCGCTGAAGGACCCGGACTTCATCCGCCGCGAGGAAGCCCTGGGCGCCGTGGTGGTGAGCGACAAGCGCAGCGACCCGGCCGAGCACAAGAAGTTCGTGCAGTCCGAAGTGGCCCGTTTCGGCCCCGTGATCAAGGAAGCCGGCGTGTACGCCGACTGATCACAGGCCCGCACCAACGACAAAGGCCCGCCAGCGATGGCGGGCCTTTGTCGTTCAAGACACGCCTCCTCTTGTGGAAGCGCGCAGCCTGGGGGAGGCTCCTTACTTCGGTCGGATGGCGTCGGCGGTGCCTTGAATGAACGCCTTGATCGCCTCCACATCCTCCATGCTCAGCTTGCCCGTGAAGTCCGGCATGCCCCGCGACATGGCCGGCCCCTTGAAGACAAACTTGTCCAGGTTCTCGATGTAAGGCGCCCCGAGGTAGCCCAGGTTGGGAATGTTGCCGCCGCGGTCCACGCCCGGCACGCCATGGCAGAAGACGCAGTTGCTCACGTACAGCCCCGTGCCGGCCTGCACCTTGGCGGGGTCGTACTTCACGCCCTGCAGCAGCTTGTCCATGCGGTACTGCACGAACTCCGGCATCTTGGCGGTGCCGCCCACCGCGAAGGTGTAGACGGTGCCAGGGCCCTGCCGCTCGCTGGCGCGCTGGGCCAGTCCGTACACGCCGCCCCAACCCACGGCCACCGACACATACTGCTTGCCGTCGACCATGTAGGTGGACGGCGCCGCCACCACGCCGGTGCCGGTGGGCGTCTCCCACAGCTTCTTGCCGTCGCGGGCGTCATACGCCACCAGCCGGCCGTCGGCCGTGCCCTGGAAGACCAGGTTGCCGGCGGTGGTCAGCGTGCCGCCGTTCCAGGGCGAGACATGCTCGACGCCCCAGGCCTCCTTCTGCTTGACCGGGTCCCAGGCCACCAGGCGGCCCATGGGCTTGCTCTTGGGCGGCTCGGCATTGGCGAACTTGGCGAGGTTCCAGCCCAGGTCCGAATGCGGACGCAATGGCGCGTTCTCGTTGAACTTCCAGTCCTTGTCGTCCATGAGCGTGATCGGCACATGCTGCGCAGGCAGGTAGACCAGTCCCGTCTTGGGGTTGAAGGACATCGGATGCCAGTTGTGCGCACCGAAGGGACCGGGGATCGAATCGTTGGGCTTGGTGCCGTCCCGGGCGGCGGCGACCTCGATCGGCCGGCCGCTCTTGTCGTAGCCCGTGGCCCAGTTCACCTCGACGAAGTTCTTGGCCGAGATGAATTTGCCGTTGGTGCGGTCGATGACGAAGAAGAAGCCGTTCTTGGGCGCATGCAGGATCACCTTGCGCGGCTTGCCGTCCAGCTTGATGTCGGCCAGGATCATCGGCTGGGTGGAGGTGTAGTCCCAGTTGTCGCCGGGCGTCTCCTGGTAGTGCCACTTGTACTTCCCGGTGTCCGGGTCCAGCGCCACGATGGACGCCAGGTACAGGTTGTCGCCGCCGGCCGGGCTGCGCTTGCTGCGCGCCCACGGCGAGCCGTTGCCGGTGCCGATGTACATGGTGTTGAGCTCGGGGTCGAAGGCCATGGTGTCCCACACCGTGCCGCCGCCGCCGCTTTCCCACCACTTGCCGGCCGGGTCCCAGGTCTTGGCGGCCCGGGCCTGGGCCTCGTCCTCGAAGGGCTTGGACGGGTCGCCCGGCACGGTGAACCAGCGCCACTTCTGGTCGCCCGTCTCGGCGTCGTAGGCGGTGATGTAGCCGCGCACGCCGTATTCGGCGCCGCCGTTGCCGATGATGACCTTGCCCTTGAACACCCGCGGCGCGCCGGTGATGGTGTAGCTGCGGGCATGGTCGATGAGCGTGTCCTTCTCCCACAGCTTGTTGCCCGTGGCGGCGTCGAGCGCGATCAGCCTGCCATCGAAGGCACCGACGTAGACCTTGCCCTTCCACAGCGCCACGCCGCGGTTGACCACGTCGCAGCAGCCACGGTAGCCCTTGGCGCGGTCGACCTGCGGGTCGAAGCTCCACAGCCGCTGGCCGGTGCGCACGTCGATGGCATGCACCACGCTCCAGGAGGCCGTCACATACATCACGCCGTCGACCACCAGCGGCGTGGCCTCGACGCCGCGCGTGGATTCGAGGTTGTACGACCAGACCAGGCCCAGTTGGCCCACATTGCCGGTGTTGAGCTGGTCGAGCCGGCTGTAGCGGGTCTCCGCGTAGTCCAGGCCCACGCTGGGCCATTCGGGCGTTTTCTGGGCATTGGCCCGGATGAAGTTGCCGTCGACCTTGGCGGCCGGTGCCGCCTTGGGAGCGGTGTTCTGGGCCTGGACCAGGCAGGCCCAGGCAGCCAGCGCCGCGAGCGCAAGAAGCCTCATCGTGTGTCTCCTTCTCGGTTCTTGGTTGAAGCGAACGCCTTCGAGGATGCCGCCGCGCAGGGGGCCCTTTCACCCTCGGGAATTCCCGGGTGCTGGCCTGTTCCATTGCGGAACACAGTCGGCCGCAGCCGAAGGAGGTTCCGCTTGCCGACTGCCACACTCACCGGTGCCCACACGCCGCGCCAGCTGTTCGCCACCACGCCCGAAGAGCGGACTGCACAGGCACGCACGCGCTTTTTCGACGAAGGTGACCGTCCCTCGGGTCTGGTGGCGGAGGAGGTGCTGCAGTCCTGGATGCGTTGCCGCCGTCGGCACGAGAACCCCGGCCGCACCATCGCCTTCGATCCGGTCACGCCCAGCCGGCTGCACGGCGCACTGTCGCGCAACCGAGCGTTGCTCGACGCCGCGGCCACCGAGATCGCCGCCATGGAGGGCGCCCTGTCGGGCACGGACTGTCGCGTCATCCTCACTGATCGCGAGGGCGTGCTGCTGCATGTCACGCACCATCCCATGGCACCGCAGCAACCGGTGCTGGGCCGTACGGCCCGGCTGGGGGTCAACCTGGCCGAGTCGGTGGTGGGCACCACGGCACCGGGTATCGTGCTGTGCACCGGGCAGGCCAGCACGGTCGAAGGGGGCGAACACTACTTCGACACGCTCCGCCAGGTGCACTGCGCCGCCGCGCCGATCCGCGGGGTGGACGGCCGCCTGGCGGGCGTGCTGGACCTGTCGGTGGAGTCGCGCCGCTTCGGCTTCGATGCCGGCTCGATGGTGGGTCTGTATGCCACCGTCATCGAGAACCGGCTGCTTGCCCGCCAGTCCGGCGAGCATCTCGTGCTGCGCTTCCAGGCCAGCCCTGCGCTGCTGGGCACGCCGCTGGAAGCCATGGCCGGCGTGTCGCAGGATGGGCGCGTGGCTTGGCTGAACACGGCAGCCTCGCGCCTGCTCGGGCCCTTGCCGCGCGATCCTCTGGCGCGCTCGGCCGTGCGCTTCTTCGGCCGCGACCTGCACGGGTTGCTGCGGCTCGGGGGCGGCGACGGGGCCAGGCCACTGCGCCTGACGAGCGGCCTGGGTGTGTGGGCACAGGTGCGTCTGCCCGGCAGCGATGGCCTCAACCTGCGTCATGGCGTCGCCTTGTCGAGCCCGACACGCACGCCGCCTCCGGCGCCCCTGCCCGATGCGGGAGGCATAGAGCCTGCACCTGCCACGCTGCGCGGCCTGCAGCAGGACCTGATCGAACGCACGCTGCAGGAAAGCGGCGGCAACATCGCCCGCGCCGCGCGCCAGCTCGGGGTGTCGCGTGGCACGCTGTACCGCCGACTGCGCCAGCGGCCCCAGCCCGGCTGACAGGGAGCCCGGCAGCGGCCGACCCAGCGGGCAGGCTCATGCCGCCCCCATGCGGGTCTCACCCAGGCTGTCGCCGCAGCGTCCTCGCCCCGCCGGGCACGCGCGCTAGCATCACCCGACCGGCCGCTCGAGCCGGATCCGCAGAAGCAAGAGGAGACAAGCCCCGTGACATCCACGACCAGCGGCCCCATGGCCCTGGCGCTGTACCGCACCATGCAGCGCATCCGTGCCTTCGAGAACGCGGCCGAGACGGCCAGCCAGGGCGGCGTGAGCGCCTATGGCCAGCAGGCCGGCGGCGCCGCCCGCGTGCGCGGCCCGCTGCACCTCTCCACCGGCCAGGAAGCCGTGCCCGCCGGCGTCTGTGCCCATCTGCGGCCCAGCGACTACCTCACCTCCACCCACCGCGGCCACGGCCACACGCTGGCCAAAGGCGCCGATCTGGCGCGGATGATGGCCGAGCTCTTCGGCAAGGCCACCGGCTTCAATGGCGGCAAAGGCGGCTCCATGCACATCGCCGATTTCTCGGTGGGCATGCTGGGCGCCAACGGCGTGGTGGCGGCCGGCCTGCCCGTCGCGGTGGGTGCGGCGCATGCGCAGAAGCTGCGCAGCCTGCTGCCCGGCGGCGGCGCCAGCGACGACATCACCGTGTGCTTCTTCGGTGACGGCGCGATCAACCGGGGACCTTTCCTCGAAGCGCTCAACTGGGCGCAGGTGTACGGCCTGCCGGTGCTCTTCGTCTGCGAGGACAACCGCTGGAGCGCCACGACCGCCAGCGGGCCGATGACGGCCGGCGACGGCGCCTCGGCCCGCGCCGTGGCGCTGGGCATTCCCGCCACGCCGGTGGACGGCAACGACGTCTTCGCCGTGCACGAGGCCGCCGGCCGGCTGGTGGCAGAGGTGCGCGCCGGCCAGGGTCCACGACTGCTGCATGCCCTCACCTACCGTGTGAAGGGCCACGTGTCGGTGGACGTGGCCGCCTACCGCGACCCCGCCGAACTGGCCGCCGCGCTGGAGACCGATCCCATCGCCCGTGCACGCGCCCGCCTGCGGGCCGATGGCATCGAAGAGGCCCGGCTCGTGCAGATCGAACGCGAGTCCCTGGACGAGGTGCAGGCGGCCCTTGACGCCGCCGATGCCGCGCCCTGGCCCGAGGTTGCCGCCGCCTTCACCGATGTGCAGACCACGGGAGCCGGCCAATGGCGATGACGACGGACGATTCGACGGTCCACGCGGTGCACGACTGGAGCTACGCCCAGGCCGCCGCGCAGGCACTGGGCCAGGCGATGGCCGAGGACGCACGCGTGGTGGTGCTCGGCGAGGACGTGGGCCGGGGCGGCATCTTCGGCCAGTACCAGGGGCTGCAGCAGCGCTTCGGCCCGCAGCGCGTGATCGACACACCGATCAGCGAGGCGGCCATCATGGGCGCCGGCGTCGGCATGGCACTGGCGGGTTTGAAGCCGGTGGTCGAGATGCGGGTGGTCGACTTCGCGCTCTGCGGCATGGACGAGCTGGTCAACCAGGCGGCCAAGAACCGCTTCATGTTCGGCGGCCAGGGCCGCGTGCCAATGGTGGCGCGCATGCCGGGCGGCATCTGGGACGCCTCGGCCGCGCAGCATTCGCAGTCGCTGGAAGCCTGGTTCGCGCATCTGCCGGGGGTGGTGGTGGTCAGCCCCTCCACGCCGCAGGACAACCATGCATTGCTGCGGGCCGCGCTGGACTGCGGCGACCCGGTGGTCTACATCGAGCACAAGACGCTGTGGGGCCAGCGCGGCACCGTCGATCCGCAATTGGCCGTTCCGCTGGGGCGCGCGGCGCACCGGCGCCATGGGGATGCCCTCACGATGGTGAGCTGGAGCCGACAGGTCCAGGTGTGCGAAGCGGCCTGCGCGCGACTGGCGGCCGCCGGCATCGCCGTCGACCTGATCGATCTGCGCACGCTCTGGCCCTGGGACCGGGAGACGGTGCTGGACAGTTGCGGCCGCACCGGCCGGCTGCTGGTCGTGCACGAGGCGGTGCAGGCCGCCGGATTCGGGGCGGAAATCGCGGCCACGGCGGCCGAGGCGACGGGCTGCCGCATCGCGCGCCTCGGGGCACCGCGCATTCCGGTGGGCTATGCGCCGGTGCTGGAGGCGCAGTCCCGGGTAGGGGTGGAGGCGATCGAGGCGGCGGCGCTTCGGCTGGTGGGCTGAATCGATGGCGGCATGCCGACTCGCGGCGGCACGGGCAGGCCGGCTGCGCGGCGGCAGCGACGATGCGCGCCGCGCCTGGACGCGGCGGGCCGCCGACTCATTCGCCGCTCCCTCGCGCTCAGGCGTCGGCCTGTGCCATGCACAGATGCTGCAACTGCTGGAGATGCGAACGGAAGGCGACCGCCGCCACCCAGTCCCTGACCTCGAAGGCCGTGCGGGGCGGCTGACCCGCCTGTTCGGCCACCAGCACGAGATAGCGCCCGGTGTCGGGGTCGGTGTCGAAGCGTACCGAGATCGCCGGCAGCGCCAACGAGGCGGGTTCCGACGCGCCCTGCCATTGCAGCCGGCAGTCGGCACCCATCGCCACACGCATCGGAGGGCCGCCACCCTCCCCCAGGCGCCGGTTGAGGGCCTGCACATGTTCGGCAGGCCCCATGGCGTCGAGGGCCATCACATCCTCGGTCGGATAACCGTCCATGCACCCTGCCGCCAACAGACAAAAAGCGGCGGCCGGCAGGCAGGCGGCGGCTGCGCGAAGGCGGGAGGCGACGGTCATCGAGCGGGAGGTCGAAAGCGATTTCGCGGCAGCGTGCGGGCAGCCGGAAGGGAGGCGCATGCGAAAGGCAGAGATTGTGCCGACTCCCCACGCGCCACCGCGTATTCACGGCGTGGACGAGAGGGGTTTTCACCCATCGAGGCGCTGTCTCGCCCAGGTAAAACCAGGCCTTGGCCTTTTCCCCGGATGGCGCCTTCGCACGAAGGCGCGCCGCCGCGGCCCTTCGCGCAGGCGGCTCCGGGCCTTCCCCCTCGTCAGGAGACTTCCCTCATGCATTCCATCCCGCGTCGCCGCCTCGTGGCCGTGGCCTCCCTCGCTGCCGTGCTGCTTGGCGCCGGCGGCATCGCCCAGGCGCAGGACACATGGCCCACCAAGACGGTGCGCATCGTCGTGCCCTTCGCGCCGGGCGGCACCACGGACATCCTGGCCCGCGCCGTGGCCCCGGAACTCTCCAAGGCCTTCGGCCAGCAGTTCATCGTGGACAACCGCGCCGGGGCCGGCGGCAACGTCGGCGCCGAGATCGTGGCGCGCTCCGCACCCGATGGCTACACGCTGCTGATGGGCACCGTGGGCACGCACGGCATCAACCGTGCGCTGTATCCCAAGCTGCCCTATGACCCGATCAAGGACTTCGTGCCCATCACGCTGGTGGCCTCGGTGCCCAATGTGATGGAGATGAACGCCGACAAGGCCAGGCAGTACGGCATCCAGAACGTCCAGGACTTCATCCGCTATGTGCGTTCGCATCCGGGCCAGCTCAACATGGCCTCGAGCGGCAGCGGCACCTCCATCCACCTCGCAGGCGAACTGTTCAAGAGCATGACCGGCACCTTCATGACGCACATCCCGTACAAGGGCTCCGGGCCCGCGCTGCTCGACATGGTGGCCGGCAATGCCGACGTGATGTTCGACAACCTGCCTTCTTCCATGCAGCAGATCAAGGCCGGCAAGCTCAAGGCGCTGGCCGTGACCAGCAGCCAGCGCTCGGCCGCCCTGCCCGACGTGCCGACCGTGGAGGAGGCTGGCGGACCCTCGCTCAAGGGCTATGAAGCCAGCTCCTGGTTCGGCCTGCTGGCGCCGGCTGGCACTTCGCCTGAGATCGTGCAGCGCATCCAGCAGGAAGTGGCCAAGTCGCTGGCCACCGCTGCCGTCAAGGAGAAGATGCTGGCCCAGGGTGCCATCCCTGGCGGCAACACGCCTGCGGCCTTCGCGCAGCACATCGAGCGCGAGCATGTGAAGTGGGCCCAGGTGGTGAAGGCCTCGGGCGCCAAGGTCGACTGACCGCGCCGCCATGAAAAAGGCCGCATGCGATGCATGCGGCCTGATTTTCTCGGGGTGAGGGATCGAACGGGCTCAAGCGCCCCAGACGATGTCCTTGCCCTCGCCGTGCGACTCCTTGAGCATGTGCAGCAGCGGCGTGATCCGCTGATGCAGCGACACATGTTCCTGCTCGGCACGTGCGTCGTGGTCCTCGACGGCATGGGTGTCGTGGTTGCCATGACTGGCCATCTTGGCTTCATTGGCAACCGCGGCCTCCAGCGCCGAGATGGCGGCGGGCATCTGGTCCACCGTGATGACGCCGGGCGCGCCGGGCGTCTTGCCGATGATCTCGAGAAGATGGCGGGCGCTCGGTTCGAGCATCACCACGTCGGCCGAAGCCTGGGACTTGAAGCGGTACAGCATGCGGGTACTCCTTTTCGCACTTGTTTGTTGTTGTGACCTGCGCCCATGGCCGCGGTTCCCGGGCCACGCATTTACGCCGTTCCTACCGCGGCGCGTACATGTAATCGCGCGAGAAAGGGTATAGCGACTGGGCGCCGCGCATGGCGTGGGACGAAATCTTGCCGTCGGGTCGGGCCGACAGCATTTGATGCAAGGCGATCCATCCCTGTTCGAAGCTCATCGCGCAACCCGCAAGGTAGAGGCGATAGGCCCGCAGGATGCGCCCGCCACGCTCGGCACCTGCGGTGACTTCAAGCACTTCGCGCGCCTTGTCGAGTTGAGCCTCAAGGGCGTCGGACCAGGCCCAAAGCGTGCGGGCGTAATGCGGCCGCAGATTCTCGGTATCGACCATCTCCAGACCTGCGTGCGCCGTCTCGCGCAGCACGGTCGTCACGTGCAACAACTCTCCGCCCGGGAAGATGTACTTTTCGATGAAGTCCCCCATGCCCGCGCCCAGTTGACGGTAGTCGAGCTGGCCCGAGGTGATGCCATGCTGCAGCGTCAGGCCTCCAGGCGCGAGCAGCTTACGCACATCCTGGAAATAGGTTCCCATGTTGGCACTGCCCACATGCTCGAACATTCCCACGGACGAGATCTTGTCGAAAGGCTGCTCGGCTGAGAGTTCACGATAGTCCATGAGGCGGACGCGCACCCGGCTCTCCAGGCCCCGCAGCGCAATCAGCTTCTCCACATGCGCATGCTGGTTCTTCGACAGGGTGATGCCGGTGGCATCCACGCCGTAGTGCTCCGCCGCCCACAGCAGCAGTCCGCCCCAGCCCGAGCCGATGTCGAGGTAGCGCTCGCCCGGCTTCAGGCGCAGCTTGCGGCAGATGTGGTCGAGCTTGGCCTCCTGCGCCTGGGCCAGCGTCATCGCCTCGTCGCGGAAGTACGCGCACGAATACACGCGGCGCGGATCGAGCCAGAGGGCGTAGAAGTCGTCGGAAACGTCGTAGTGAAACTGGATCTGCTCGGCGTCGCGTCGCAGCGTGTGCGAGCCACGGGACTTGGCGTTGCGCAGCAGGCGCGTCCACCAGCCGGTGTCGCTTTCCACCGGGTTGTCGGGCATGAGCGCGGCGGCAGCGGCCATCAGATCGCGCATGGAGCCTTCGATCTCCACGCGGCCTTCGACATAGTCCTCGCCCACACTGCCGATCTGCCGCGCAGCGAGCTTGGCCAATCCGGTCCAGCTCGAGAAACCCAGCCGCACCTTGGCGCCAGGGGTGTCGATGCGGTGGCCGTCGGGCAAGCGCAGCGATACAGGAATCGGGAGAGAAACGAGTTGAGACTCGATCTTCTGAACCAGGCTCTGCATGGCGAGCCATTGTGCAGAAAGTTTCCGAATTGTGCAGACGCGCACGCGCCCCGCGCGCTCTCGGCTGCAAACGGACAAAAAAAGGGCCTTCCGAAGAAGGCCCTTGAATTTGGTTGCGCGAGGAGGATTTGAACCTCCGACCTTTGGGTTATGAGCCCAACGAGCTACCAGACTGCTCCATCGCGCGTCGAAGAATAGATTATATGTCAGTCTTGCGAAGTTTGCACGTCTTGTTCGTCAGAAATTTCCGGACGATCGACGAGCTCGACCAGCGCCATGGGTGCGTTGTCGCCAACACGGAAGCCCATCTTCAGGATGCGCGTGTAGCCACCCGGGCGAGCCTGGTAGCGCGGGCCCAGTTCGTTGAAGAGCTTGACCACGTTGTCGCGGTTGCGCAGGCGGTCGAACGCCAGGCGCTTGTTGGCGACGGTGGGGTTCTTGGCCAGCGTGATCAGCGGCTCCACGACGCGGCGCAGTTCCTTCGCCTTGGGCACGGTCGTCTTGATGGCTTCGTGCTCGATCAGCGAGTTGGACATGTTGCGCAGCATCGCGAGGCGGTGCGAGCTGGTGCGGTTGAGTTTGCGAAGACCGAGGCCGTGACGCATGGTGATTTCCTTTTGACTTTAGTTGATCGGGGCAGCCGGATCAGGTACTGCCCCGTGGAGCGAGAAGCCCGAGGACTTCTCAGCGCTTGTCGAGGCCGGCCGGTGGCCAGCTTTCGAGCTTCATGCCAAGGGTCAGACCGCGCGAAGCGAGGACTTCCTTGATTTCGTTGAGCGACTTTCGACCCAGGTTCGGGGTCTTGAGCAACTCGTTCTCGGTGCGCTGGATCAGATCGCCGATGTAGTAGATGTTCTCGGCCTTCAGGCAGTTGGCCGAGCGCACGGTCAGTTCCAGCTCATCGACAGGGCGCAGCAGGATCGGGTCGAACTGCTGAGCACTGCGCTGGGCAGGCTGCTCGAACATGCCGGTCAGCTCGCCGCCTTCCAGCTGCGCGAAGACGGCCAGTTGCTCGACCAGGATCTTGGCCGAGGCGCGCACGGCATCTTCGGCGGTGATCGCACCGTTGGTCTCGATCTCGACCAGCAGCTTGTCCAGGTCGGTGCGCTGCTCGACGCGGGCGCTCTCGACGGTGTAGCTCACCCGCTTGACGGGCGAGAACGACGCGTCGAGCACGATGCGGCCGATCGACTTGGTCGGCTCGTCCGCATAACGGCGCATGGTGCCGGGCACGTAGCCGCGGCCCTTCTCGACCTTGATCTGCATGTCCAGCTTGCCGCCTTGCGACAGGTGGGCGATGACATGCTCGGGATTGATGATCTCGACGTCGTGCGGCGTCTGGATGTCGGCGGCCGTGACCGGACCTTCGCCTTCCTTACGCAGGCTCAGCGTGACCTCGTCGCGGTTGTGCAGCTTGAACACCACGCCCTTGAGGTTGAGCAGGATGTTCACGACGTCTTCCTGGACGCCGTCGATCGACGAGTACTCGTGCAGCACGCCGGCGATCGTTACTTCCGTGGCTGCATACCCCACCATCGACGACAGCAGAACGCGGCGCAGCGCGTTGCCGAGCGTGTGGCCATAGCCGCGCTCGAAAGGCTCGAGCGTGACCTTCGCCTTGTTGGCAGCCAGTTGCTCGACCTGGATGGTCTTGGGTTTCAGCAGGGTGGTTTGCATGCGGACTTCCTCTCAATACCCCCGGCTCGTTACACCGGTAAGGCTGGTGAAGTGCCCGCCTCGAATGCCTTCGAGGGGGTACAAAAACATTCAAGGGTGGCGCTGCGCGGCAGCGCCACCGGTCGCCTCTGGGTCTCGCTTTAACGCGAGTAGAGTTCGACGATCAGCGATTCGTTGATGTCAGCGCCGAATTCGTCACGGTCCGGGGCCTTCTTGAAGGTGCCTTCGGCCTTGTCGATGCTCACTTCGACCCAGCCCGGAATGCCGACCTGCTGGGCCAGTTGCAGCGCCTCGATGATGCGGGCCTGCTTCTTGGACTTCTCGCGAACGGCCACGACGTCACCGGCCTTCACCAGGTAGGACGGGATGTTGACCGACTGGCCGTTCACCGTGATCGCCTTGTGCGATACCAGCTGGCGCGCTTCGGCACGGGTCGAACCGAAGCCCATGCGATAGACGACGTTGTCCAGACGGCACTCGAGCAGCGACAGCAAGTTGGCGCCGGTGTTGCCCTTGCGGCGATCGGCTTCGGCGAAGTAGCGGCGGAATTGCTTTTCCAGCACGCCATACATGCGCTTGACCTTCTGTTTCTCGCGCAGTTGCAGACCGAAGTCGGAGGTGCGCTGACCCGAGGTACGGCCGTGCTGGCCGGGCTTGGAGTCGAACTTGGCCTTGTCCGCGATGGAGCGGCGGGCACTCTTCAGGAACAGGTCGGTGCCTTCACGGCGGGAGAGTTTGGCCTTGGGGCCGAGGTAACGTGCCACGGTATTTTCCTTGTGGTTTCTGCCGCGAGCATTGCTGCCGCGGGAGCCATCAGTCGTTTCGGTCGATGGCGGTGGGCTTGTGAAAAGCGAGAACGCAAAAACGCGCAGACCGCCCGGAGGCGGACTGCGCAGGCGGCCTCACCTCAGATGCGACGACGCTTCTGGGGACGGCAGCCGTTGTGGGGCACCGGGGTCACGTCGGAGATCGACGTGATGCGGATGCCCAACGCAGCCAGTGCGCGCACCGAGGATTCGCGACCCGGGCCGGGGCCCTTGATCTCGACGTCCAGGTTCTTGATGCCTTGCTCGACAGCGGCGCGGCCGGCCACTTCGGAAGCCACCTGGGCAGCGAAGGGCGTCGACTTGCGCGAACCCTTGAAGCCTTGGCCACCCGAGGAAGCCCAGGACAGCGCGTTGCCCTGGCGGTCGGTAATGGTGATGATCGTGTTGTTGAACGACGCATGCACGTGCGCAATGCCGTCCGCAACGTTCTTGCGGACCTTCTTGCGCACACGCTGTGCGGCGTTGTTGGCAGGAGCTTTAGCCATGCTGTTCTCTCTTTACTTCTTCAGGGCCTGGGCAGCCTTGCGCGGACCCTTGCGGGTACGGGCGTTGGTGCGCGTGCGCTGACCACGCATCGGCAGACCGCGACGATGGCGGAAGCCGCGGTAGCAGCCGATGTCCATCAGGCGCTTGATGTTCATCGTGGTTTCACGACGCAGGTCACCCTCGATCGTGAATTGGGCGATCTGGTCGCGGATCTTTTCGAGATCGGCGTCCGTCAGGTCCTTGATCTTCTTGGCGTAGTCGATGCCGCAGGCTTCGCAGATCTTGCGAGCGCGGGTACGGCCGATGCCGAAGATTGCCGTCAGGCCGATCTCGGCGTGCTTGTGCGGCGGGATGTTGATGCCAGCAATACGTGCCATGTGCGTCCTCTAGAACTCTCGAATCAACCCTGGCGCTGCTTGTGGCGCGGGTCGGTGCAGATCACGCGCACCACACCCTTGCGGCGGATGACCTTGCAATTGCGGCAGATGGGCTTGACCGATGCCGAAACTCTCATTTCATTTCTCCTAACTCTTACTGTGGCGACCCTAGGACGCCCGAAACACGATGTGCGTGCCCGGCTCGTCGCGGCAGGGCGTTCACTCGACCTTGCGTTCAACCACCCAACGTCGTCTTGAAGTTGGCCTTCTTGAGCAGCGATTCGTACTGCTGCGACATCAGGTAGTTCTGCACCTGGGCCATGAAGTCCATCGTCACGACCACCAGGATCAGCAACGAGGTACCGCCGAAATAGAACGGCACGTTGTACTTCAGGATCAGGAACTCCGGCAGCAGGCAGACGAAGGTGATGTACACCGCGCCAGCCAGCGTCAGACGCAGCAAGATCTTGTCGATGTAGCGGGCGGTCTGGTCACCAGGACGGATCCCGGGGATGAACGCACCGCTCTTCTTCAGGTTGTCGGCGGTCTCGCGGCTGTTGAACACGAGCGCCGTGTAGAAGAAGCAGAAGAACACGATCGCTGCTGCGTACAGCAGCGTGTAGATCGGCTGTCCCGGGGCCAGCGCAGAAGCGATGTCCTTGAGCCAGCGCATGCTGTCGCCAGTGCTGAACCAACCCACCACCGTTGCGGGCAGCAGGATGATGGACGAGGCGAAGATCGGGGGGATCACGCCAGCCATATTCAGCTTCAGCGGCAGGTGCGAAGCCTGTCCACCATAGACCTTGTTGCCCACCTGACGGCGCGCATAGTTCACCAGGATCTTGCGCTGTCCGCGTTCGACGAACACCACGAAGTAGGTGACCAGCACGACCAACGCCACGATGAACAGGGCCACGATCACGCTCATGGCGCCGGTACGCACCAGCTCCAGCAACCCGCCGATCGCATTGGGCAAGCCCGCAGCGATACCGGCGAAGATGATGATCGAGATGCCGTTGCCCAGGCCCCGCTCCGTGATCTGCTCACCCAGCCACATGAGGAACATGGAACCGGCCGTCAGGCTCACCATCGCGGTGAACCGGAAGCCGAAACCAGGTGCCACCACCAGGCCGGGAGACGCCTCCAGCGCCACAGCGATGCTGAAAGACTGGAAAAGAGCCAAACCCAGCGCGCCATAACGGGTGTACTGCGTGATCTTGCGGCGGCCGGCCTCGCCTTCCTTCTTCAATTGCTCGAAGGAGGGAAGGACATAGGTCATCAGCTGCATGATGATCGATGCCGAGATGTACGGCATGATCCCCAGCGCGAAGACCGTGAAGCGCGACAGCGCACCACCCGAGAACATGTTGAACAGGCTCAGGATGCCGCCCTGCTGACCCTGGAACAGCTGAGCCAGCTGGTCCGGGTTGATGCCGGGAACGGGGATGTGCGCGCCGATACGGTACACCACGAGGGCGAGCAGCAGAAAGACCAGCCGGCGACGCAGGTCGCCGAACTTGCCGGTCTTCGCGAGCGTTGCCGCGTTGGTTGCCACTGTGCTGCCTTGCTTTCGCGTCTGGATCAGGCGACGGAGCCGCCGGCAGCCTCGATGGCGGCCTTGGCACCCGCGGTCGCACCGACACCCGTCAGCTTGACGGCCTTCGTCAGTTCACCAGCCTTGATGACCTTCACCACCTTGGCCAGCTGACCCACCAGGCCGGCTTGCTTCAGTGCCAGGACATCGACTTCGGCCAGGCCCAGCTGCTCCAGCGCGGCGAGGGTGACCTCGGCGTTGAACTTCAGCGAAGCCGACTTGAAGCCACGCTTGGGCAGGCGGCGCTGCAGCGGCATCTGGCCGCCTTCGAAACCAACCTTGTGGAAGCCACCGGCACGCGACTTCTGGCCCTTGTGGCCACGACCTGCGGTCTTGCCAAGGCCAGAGCCGATGCCACGGCCCACACGGCGCTTGGCGTGCTTCGCGCCCGCTGCGGGCTTGATGCTGTTGAGTTCCATGTCAGAGCACCTTCACCAGGTAGGCGATCTTGTTGATCATGCCGCGCACGGCGGGCGTGTCCTGCAGCTCGCTCACGCTGTTGAGCTTGCGCAGGCCCAGGCCGCGCACGGTGGCGCGGTGCGACTGCTTCGTGCCGATGGGGCTGCGAACCAGCTGGACCTTCACGGTCTGTTGTTGCGTCGTCATTGCGTCTCTCCTGCTCAGGCGAAGATCTCTTCGACCGTCAGGCCGCGCTTGGCAGCGACTTCCGAGGCGGTGGTCGAGTTCTTCAGCGCGTCGAGCGTGGCGCGAACCATGTTGTAGGGGTTCGACGAGCCATGGCTCTTGGCCACGACGTCGGTGATGCCCATGACTTCGAACACGGCACGCATCGGGCCGCCGGCGATGATGCCGGTACCCTTGGGAGCCGGGGACATCATCACGGTGGAGGCGCCATGGTGGCCGGTCACTTCATGGTGCAGGGTGCCATTCTTGATCGACACCTTCATGAGGTTGCGGCGGGCTTCTTCCATCGCCTTCTGCACGGCGGCGGGCACTTCCTTCGACTTGCCCTTGCCCATGCCGACGCGACCGTCGCCGTCACCCACCACGGTGAGTGCCGCGAAACCCAGGATACGACCACCCTTCACCACCTTGGTGACGCGGTTGATCGCGATCATCTTCTCGCGCAGACCGTCCTCGGGACCTTCGTTCTGCGTTCTTGCCTGAATCTTTGCCATCTTGAATTCCTGTTCTGCGCGGGCGCTTAGAACTGCAGGCCGGCCTCGCGGGCGGCTTCGGCGAGAGCCTTGACACGGCCGTGGTAGGCGAAGCCTGCACGGTCGAAGGCCACCTTCTCGACGCCGGCGGCCTTGGCCTTCTCGGCGATGCGCTTGCCAATGATGGTGGCGGCGGCGGCATTGCCACCCTTGCCAGCACCACCCAGCGAGGCGCGCACTTCGGCTTCGGCCGTGGAGGCCGTGGCCAGCACCTTGGCGCCGTCGCCAGAGATGACGGTGGCGTAGATGTGCAGGTTGGTGCGGTTCACCATCAGACGCGCGACGCCCTGCGTGGCAATGCGGATGCGGGTCTGGCGGGCGCGGCGCAGGCGCTGTTCCTTTTTGGTCAACATCATGCGGCCTCTTACTTCTTCTTCGTTTCCTTGATCACGATCTTCTCGTCCGCATAGCGGATGCCCTTGCCCTTGTAGGGCTCGGGAGAGCGGACCGCGCGGATCTCGGCAGCCACCTGGCCGACGCGTTGGCGATCGGCACCCTTGATCACGATTTCCGTGGGGGTCGGGGTGGCGACGGTGATGCCGGCAGGCATCTCGATGTTGACCGGGTGCGAGTAGCCCACGGCCAAGTTGAGCTTGGTGCCTTGGGCAGCAGCCTTGTAGCCCACGCCCACAAGCGTCAGCTTCTTCTCGAAGCCCTTGCTCACACCCAGCACCATGTTGTTGACCAACTGGCGCACCGTGCCGCTCATCGCGTTCGATTCACGCGACTCGTCGGCGGGCACGAAGGTCAGCTTGCCATCATTGGCCGACACCTTCACCAGCGCGTTGGCCGGGATGGACAGTTGGCCACCAGCGCCCTTGACGCTGATCTGGTCGCCCTTGATCTGCACGTCCACGCCTGCGGGGACGGTGATCGGCATTTTTCCGACTCGGGACATTGTTCAGCTCCTCCGTCTTAGGCCACGTAGCACAGCACTTCGCCGCCGACGCCGTTTGCACGGGCCTTGCGGTCGGTCATCACGCCTTGCGGGGTAGTGACGATGGCCACGCCCAGACCATTCTGGACCTTGGGTATCGCGCCGGCACCCTTATAGACGCGCAGGCCGGGGCGGCTCACACGCTCGATGCGCTCGATCACCGGACGACCGGCGTAGTACTTCAGCGAAATCTCGAGGTTCGTCTTGCCGTCTTCCGTCTTGACCTGGAAGCCGTCGATATAGCCCTCGTCCTTCAGCACCTGTGCGATCGCGATCTTCACCTTGGAAGACGGGACCGACACGGTGGGCTTCGCGACCATCTGCGCATTGCGGATGCGCGTCAGCAGGTCGGCGATGGGATCACTCATGCTCATGTTTCTTGCTCCTGCCTGGCTTACCAGCTGGCCTTGGTGACGCCGGGGATCTCGCCGTCGAAGGCGAGTTCGCGGACCTTGGCACGGGCCAGACCGAACTGGCGGAAGGTGCCACGGGGGCGGCCAGTGATTTCGCAACGGTTGCGCTGGCGGGTGGGGTTCGCGTTGCGCGGCAGCTTCTGCAGCGCCAGGCGGGCGGCGGCACGCTCTTCGTCGCTCTTCTTCGCGTCGTTGGCGGTCGCCTTCAGTTCATCGTACTTCTTGGCGTACTTGGCGGCCAGCTTGTCGCGCTTCAGTTCGCGCTGGATCAAAGCAACTTTTGCCACAGGGTCACCTTTAGTTCTTGAAGGGGAAGCGGAAGCCCTGCAGCAGCGCCTTGGCTTCTTCGTCGGTCTTGGCGGTCGTCGTGATGCTGATGTTCAGACCACGCAGCGCATCCACCTTGTCGTACTCGATCTCGGGGAAGATGATCTGTTCCTTGACGCCGATGTTGTAGTTGCCGCGGCCGTCGAAGGCCCGGCCGGAGATACCGCGGAAGTCACGCACGCGGGGCAGGGCCACGGTGACGAAACGGTCCAGGAACTCGTACATCTTCACGCCGCGCAGGGTGACCATGCAGCCGATGGCCTGGCCTTCGCGGATCTTGAAGCCGGCGATGGCCTTCTTGGCCTTGGTCACGACGGGCTTCTGGCCGGCGATCTTGGTCAGATCGGCAACGGCGTGGTCCATGACCTTCTTGTCCGCCACGGCTTCGCTCACGCCCATGTTCAGCGTGATCTTGGTCAGGCGGGGGACCTGCATCGGCGACTTGTAGCCGAACTTCTCGGTCAGTTCTTTCGCGATCTTTTCGCGGTAGTGTTGTTGCAGACGGGCCATGGTGTACCTCAGGCAGCCTTGATTTCTTCGCCGCTGGACTTGAAGACGCGCACGCGCTTGCCGTCCACCAGCTTGATGCCGACGCGGTCGGCCTTGCCGGTCGCGGCATTGAAGATGGCCACGTTGGATTGATGGATGGGCATGGCCTTCTCGACGATGCCGCCGGTCGTGCCCTTCATGGGGTTCGGCTTGGCGTGCTTCTTGACGAGGTTCACGCCCTCGACGACCACGTGTTCTTCACCGGCGCGCAGGCTGACGGTGCCTTGCTTGCCCTTGTCGCGGCCGGCGATCACGATGATCTTGTCGCCCTTGCGAATCTTGTTCATGGCGTTGTCCTTCTTACAGAACTTCGGGGGCCAGCGAGACGATCTTCATGAACTTCTCGGTACGCAGCTCGCGCGTCACGGGTCCGAAGATGCGGGTGCCGATCGGCTCCAGCTTGGCATTGAGCAGGACGGCGGCGTTGCCGTCGAACTTGACGAGCGAACCGTCGCCACGACGGATGCCCTTGGCGGTGCGCACCACGACGGCGTTGTAGATCTCGCCCTTCTTGACGCGACCACGCGGCGCAGCCTCCTTGACGCTCACCTTGATGACGTCGCCGACGCTGGCGTAGCGACGCTTGGAGCCGCCGAGCACCTTGATGCACAGGACGGACTTCGCGCCCGTGTTGTCGGCCACTTCGAGCCGGGATTCAGTCTGGATCATTGCTAGTAGTTCCCAACTTGTACCGTTGAGGCCAGACGTCCGGCAGTGCACCGGCGCGAAAAACCTGTTCGGTCAGTCTTGGGCCCGTCGTCGGCGCACACAAAAAAGCCGTAAGGCGCTTCTGCTGATTGCACGCGTCCGTCTGGGCGGAAAGAGTTCGCTTTTTAGGGCGAAGCCGGCTATTGTGCGTTGCAGGCGGATTGCTGTCAAGCGCCTGGTTTGGCGCCGTCCTTACGCCCGTGTTGCGGGATCACGGGCGAAGGGCATAGCCGGCGACGATGCCGGCGAAGACGGCGAAGCCCAGCCAGTGGTTGTGGCGGAAGGCCCGGAAGCATCCCTCCCGGGTGCGGTCGCGGATCAGTCGCCAATGCCAGAACGCCTGGCCCAGCGCCGCTGCCATCCCCAGAGCGAATGCTCCGCCCAGCCCGGCACGCAGGCCCAGCACGCCCCAGATCGCCAGGAACAGCGCATACGAAGCCATCACCGCCGCCACATCGAAGCGGCCGAAGGTGATCGCGGAAGTCTTGATGCCGATGCGCAGATCGTCGTCACGGTCGACCATTGCGTACTCGGTGTCGTAGGCCAGGACCCAGCCCAGGTTGCCCAGGAGCAGCCAGGCGGCCGTCGCCGACACGGCGCCGTCGCGCACCGCGCTGAAGGCCATCGGAATGCCGACACTGAAAGCCACACCGAGCACCGCCTGCGGCAGCGAGACGAAACGCTTGGCGAAGGGATAGGCCAGCGTGATGGCCAACGCGCCAAAGGACCAGGCGACCGTCGGCCCGTTGGTCGTCAGCACCAGGGCGAAGGCGACCAGCGCCAGGGCAGCGCCAAGGGCCAGCGCCTCCTTGACCGACACGGCGCCGCTGGTGACGGGACGTTGGGCGGTGCGCTTGACGTGGCGGTCGAAGTCGCGATCGGCGACGTCATTGACGCAGCAGCCGGCGCTGCGCATGAGGATCGTGCCGAGCACGAAGACGGCCAGGAGGTGCCAGCCCGGGAAACCGTCTGCGGCGAACCACAGCGCGCCCAGCGTCGGCCAGAGCAGCAGCAGCCAGCCCGCGGGCCGGTCCCAGCGGATCAGGTCCAGATAAAGAGAAAGCCGCCCGCGGCGGGCGGGCGGCTGGGTGGCACTGGCGCTCACTCTTCCAGGAGCGAACGCAGCATCCAGGCGGTCTGGTCGTGCACGGTGCAGCGCGCCGTGAGCATGTCGGCGGTCGGATCGTCGCCCGCCTCTTCGGCCACTGGGATGAACTCGCGCGCGATGCGCGACACCGTCTCGTGGCCCTTGACCAGGATGCGCACCATCTCCATGGCACGCGGCGGCTGCAGCGGCACATCCGGCACGGTGGCGATCTTGCTGAACTCGGCATACGAGCCCGGCGCATAGTGGCCCAGGGCACGGATGCGCTCGGCGATCACGTCGGTGGCATTCCACAACTCGGTGTACTGGGCCATGAACATGGCATGCAGCGAGTTGAAATGCGGCCCGGTCACGTTCCAGTGGAAGTTGTGGGTCGTGAGATAGAGCGTGTACGTGTCGGCCAGTACGCGAGAAAGGCCTTCGGCGATGGCGGCGCGGTCCTGGCGGTCGATGCCGATGTTGATGATGGGCGCGTTGCGGCCACCGGATTCGGGGGCCACGCGGTCACCGCCCTTGTCGGGCACGGCACCGGCAGATGCCGCGGGCGCAGCAGCCACGACGGGGTTCTTGTCCTTCTTGGGCGACTTGGGGATCTTGGCCATGCTGGTTTCCTTTGGAGGGAGGTCGGGAACGAGGTGAACCTCGGAGAGCGAGGCGGCGAGGCCTCTACCTTAGGCGCCGGGGCCTGCCGGAGGCAACACCCCGCACTCTATCGAAGACATAGCCGGCCGCGATGCAGGCCGGCACCGCGTCAGGACAAACGTTTGACGCCCGGCAACTCGCAGGCATAGATCGCGTTGCGCAGCGCCGCGATCGCTTCGTAGCGGGTGAAGCTGCGCCGCCACGCCAGCACCACCCGGCGCGAGGGCGGCGCACCGCCTTCGCCATCGCGCACGGGCACATAGCGAACAATGGGCTCCAGATCCTTGCGCGCCTTGCTGCGGGGCTTGAGCGCCTCGGGCGGCACCGACAGGCGCGGCACCAATGTGACGCCCATGCCTGCGGCCACCATGTGCTTGATGGTCTCCAGCGAGGAGCCTTCGAAGCTCTTGCGAATGCCCTCGGCGTTGCTGGAGAAGCGGGCGAACTCCGGGCAGACCTCCAGCACATGGTCGCGGAAGCAGTGGCCAGTGCCCAGCAGCAGCATGGTCTCGTTCTTGAGCTCGTCGGAGCTGACCCATTCGCGGCTGGCCAGCGGGTGCTGGGCCGGCACGGCGGCCAGGAAAGGCTCGTCGTAGAGCTGGGCCATGGCCAGGCCGGAGTCGGGAAAGGGCTCGGCCATGATGGCGCAGTCGATCTCGCCGGCGCGCAGCATCTCCAGCAGCTTGGCGGTGAAGTTTTCCTGCAGCATCAGCGGCATCTGCGGCGTGCGCGCGATGTTCTGGCGCACCAGGTCGGGCAGCAGGTAGGGGCCGATGGTGTAGATGACGCCCAGGTTCAGTGGGCCGGCCAGCGGATCCTTGCCGCGCTTGGCGATTTCCTTGATGGTGGCGGCCTGGTCGAGCACCGACTGGGCCTGCTGCACGATCTGCTCGCCCAGCGGCGTGACCGTCACCTCGCCGGCGCTGCGCTCGAAGAGCTTGACTTCGAGTTCGTCCTCCAGCTTCTTGATCGCCACCGACAGGGTGGGCTGGGAGACGTAACAGGCCTCGGCCGCCTTGCCGAAATGCCGCTCGCGCGCCACCGCGACGATGTATTTGAGTTCGGTCAGGGTCATAGCTTGCGTCAATTATGCGCGCCGGTCCCGGGCGGGCGAAGCCCTGCCGACAGGCAGCCCTTCAGGCCTTCAGGAACTCCGCCCTCGTCCCCAGCCACCGGTCCACATGCCGGTGGGCCTGGTCCGGATGGCGGTCCAGCAGTTGGGGCGCCAGGTCGCGCGCCCATTCGAGCAGGCGCTGGTCCGTGCCCAGGTCGGCGAAGCGCAGCAGCGGCGCGCCGGACTGGCGCGCACCCAGGAATTCGCCGGGGCCGCGGATCTCCAGGTCGCGCCGAGCGATCTCGAAGCCGTCCGCCGTCTCGACCATGGCGGTGAGCCGGGCCTTGGCCGCCTGCCCCACGCGGCCGCTGTCGCCCGGCGCATAGAGCAGCACGCAGGCCGAGGCCGCCGCGCCGCGGCCCACCCGGCCGCGCAGCTGGTGCAGCTGCGACAGCCCGAAGCGCTCGGAATGCTCGATCACCATCAGCGAGGCGTTGGGCACGTCCACGCCCACCTCGATGACCGTGGTGCTGACCAGCACCTGCAGCGTGCCGGCGCTGAAGTCGGCCATCACGGCCTGCTTCTCGGCGGTGGGCATGCGCGAATGCAGCAGGCCGACGCGCACCGTCTCGCCCAGGGCGTCGGCCAGTTCGTCGCGGGTGGCGGTGGCGTTGCGCAGGTCCACCGCCTCGCTTTCCTCGATCAGCGGGCAGACCCAGTAGACCTGCCGGCCCTGCTGGATCTGGCCGTGGATGCGGGCGATGACCTCGTCGCGCCGGTGCTCGGCCAGCAGCTTGGTGACGACCGGCGTGCGGCCCGGCGGCAGCTCGTCGAGCGTGGAGACGTCCAGGTCGGCGTAGTAGCTCATGGCCAGGGTGCGCGGGATGGGCGTGGCGCTCATCATCAGCAGGTGGGGCTCCAGCGCCTGCATGCCGTCGTTGCCTTCCGAAGCCTTGCCGCGCAGCGCCAGGCGCTGGGCCACGCCGAAGCGGTGCTGCTCGTCCACGATGGCCAGCGCCAGCCGCTGGAAGCGCACCTTCTCCGAGATGACCGCATGCGTGCCCACCACCAGCGCGGCCTCGCCGCTTTCGACCGCCGCCGCCATGGCGTCGCGCTCGCGCTTCTTCTGGCTGCCGGTCAGCCAGGCCACGCGGCGGCCCTGGGCGGCCAGCAGCGGATCGAGCCAGCCGACCAGCTTGCCGAAATGCTGCGAGGCCAGGATCTCGGTGGGCGCCATCAGGGCGCACTGGAAGCCGGCGTCGATGCAGCGGGCCGCGGCCAATGCGGCGACCAGCGTCTTGCCCGAGCCCACGTCGCCCTGCAGCAGCCGGTGCATGGGCTGGCGGTGGGCCAGGTCGGCGGCGATCTCGCGGTCGGCGCGCGCCTGGGCGCCGGTGGGCGAGAAGGGCAGCGCCGCCAGCAGGCGGGCATGCAGACTGCCTTCGCCGGTGCCCGCGCGCAGCACGGGCGCGCGCTGGGCCTCGCGGGCGCGGCGGGCCTCCAGCTGAGAGAGCTGCTGGGCCAGCAACTCGTCCGCCTTCAGCCGCTGCCAAGCGGGATGGCTGCGGTCCTCCAGCGCGGCCAGGGCCACGTCGGGCGTCGGGTGGTGCAGGAATTCGAGCGCGGCGCGCAGCGTCCAGGCGTTGTGGGGCAGCAACTCGGGGGGGATCAACTCCTCCAACGGCGCCCGCGCCAGACCGGCCTGCACGGCGCGGCGGAGCACGGGCTGAGCGAGGCCAGCCGTCGTGGCATAGACGGGCGTCAGCGCCAGCGGCAGCGCCGTGCCGGCCGCCTTGATGACCGGGTGCAGCATGGTGCGGCCCACGAATCCGCCGCGCACCTCGCCACGCGCCCGCACCCGGCTGCCGGGCGCGAGTTGCTTCTGCTGCGAGGGGTAGAAGTTGAAGAAGCGCAGCTGGCAGGTGTCGGTGCCGTCGTCCAGCGTGGCGATGAGCTGGCGGCGGGGGCGGAACACGACTTCGCTGTCCACGATCGTGCCCTCGACCTGCGCATGCTCGCCATCGCGCACGTGGGCCAGCTGCACGATGCGGGTCTCGTCCTCGTAGCGCAGCGGCAGGTAGAGCGCGAAGTCGATGTCGCGCAACAGGCCCAGTTTTTTCAGCGCGCGCTGCACCTGGCTTTCGCCGCTGCCGGGCGCGCGGGCGGCGCTGGGCGCAGGGGCAGGCGAAGCGAGGGGGCGCGCGGACATGGGACAATTCTGCCTCCCCGCCCTCCTCCGCCCCGTGCGGAACGCTGCCGCCCCGCGATGGCCTGCACGGAGGGCTTCCGCTTCTTTCTTGGAACGGGCCCGTCCGGCCCTCAAGCATGTCCCGCACCGACTTCACGCTCTCGGATTTCGACTTCGCGCTGCCGCCCGAACTGATCGCGCAGCAGCCCGCCCCCGAACGCAGCTCCTCGCGCCTGCTCGACGGGACCGGCCCCGAACCCGCCGACCGCATCTTCCGCGACCTGCCCACGCTGCTGCGCGACGGCGACCTGCTCGTCTTCAACGACACGCAGGTGGTCAAGGCCCGTCTCTTCGGCGAAAAGCCCACCGGCGGCCGGCTGGAGCTGCTGATCGAACGCGTGCTCGAAGGCCAAGTCGTGGCGGCCCACATGAAGGTCAGCAAGAAGCCCGCTGTCGGCACCGTGCTGCGCATGGACGCCGGCCCCGGCCAGCCGGCCTTCCGCGCCACACTGCTGGGCCGCTGGCCCGAGGAAGGCGGCCCGCTGTTCCGCTTCGCGCTGGAGAGCGACGACGGCGCCGACCCCTACACGCTGATGGAGCGCCACGGCCACGTGCCCCTGCCGCCCTACATCGAGCGCCAGCAGGCACACGAAAGCGTCAGCGAAGCCGCCGAGGACGCCCGCCGCTACCAGACCGTCTTCGCGCGCGTGCCCGGCGCCGTGGCCGCGCCCACCGCGGCGCTGCATTTCGACGAGGCCCTGCTTGCGAAGCTGGAGGCGCGAGGGGTGCGCCGCGCCAACGTCACGCTGCACGTGGGCGCCGGCACCTTCCAGCCCGTCAAGACCGAGAACATCGCCGAGCATGTGATGCATGCCGAGCGCTACGACGTGCCACCCGCCACGCAGCAGGCGATTGCCGACTGCCGCGCCCGCGGCGGCCGCGTGGTGGCGGTGGGCACCACCACCGTGCGCACACTCGAATCCTGGGCCGCCAGCGGGCAGGCGCAGGGCGACACGCAGATCTTCATCACACCGGGCTTCCGCTTCCAACACGTGGACCTGCTCGTCACCAACTTCCACCTGCCCAAGAGCACGCTGATGATGCTGGTCAGCGCCCTGGCGGGCTACGAGCGCGTGATGGCGCTCTATGCCCACGCCATCCGCGAGCGCTACCGTTTCTTCAGCTACGGGGACGCGATGCTGCTGGAGCGCGCGGCATGAACGCCCGCCCGTCTGCGCCGCGGGGCGCACGCAACCTCGGCGAAGCCGCAGCTTGCCCGGCGAGGCGACTGCTGCACACGGCCCTCCTGTGTGCGCTGGGGTTGCCGCTGCTCGCCGCCGCGCGCGGCTACACGCCCGCCGGCCGCTGCGGCGACTTCGCGCGGCTGGACATCGCCAGCCCCGCCGGCACCTGCGTCGCGCTGCTGGCCGACGAGGCCGAAGGCCTGCGTGCGCCGCGCCGCATCCTGGAGGTGGCGCCCGGCCGCTACTGGATCGCCGACATGGGCTCGTGGGAGCCGAAGCGCGGCCGCCTGCTAGAGATGACGCTGCCCGCCGATGGCCTCGCCCCGCGCCGAGCGCGCATTGCCGTGCTGGCCAGCGGCCTCGACCGGCCGTCCGGCCTGGCGCTGGGCCCCGACGGCAAGGTCTACGTCGGCGAGGCCGGCCGGATCTGGCGAACGCCCGTCGGCGCCGCCGGCGCCGAGCCGCAACGCGAGACCGTGATCGACCAGCTGCCCGATGACGGCACCCATCCGCTCAAGGAGATCGCCTTCGGCCCCGGCGACCGGCTCTACGTCAACGTCGGCTCCAGCAGCGACAACTGCCGCAGCGGCAAGGACGCGCCCGCCCTGCCCTGCCCCGATGGCGAAGGGGGCAAGCCCCGCGCCGCCGTGTACGAGGCGCAACTCGGCGGCCCGCAGCGCACCGTGCAGCGCTTCGCGCCCTTCGCCACCGGCCTGCGCAACAGCATGGCGCTGGCCGTGCTGCCCGCCACGCCGGCGGCGCCCGAAGGCCGCGTGCTGCAGGGCGAGAACAGCATCGACTACCGCGACGCGCAGAGCCCGCCCGAGGAGCTGAACCTGCTGCAGCGCGGCCGCTTCTACGGCTGGCCCTACTGCGTCGGCCCGCGCAAGAACGCCCAGGGCTATGAAGGCCGCTACGACTGCAGCAAGAGCGAGGCGCCGCTGGCCCTGTGGCCAGCGCATGCCGCGCCGCTGCAGATGACGCTCGGCCCCGCCGGCACGCCCTTCGCCGGCCAGCTGCTCGTCGCCTGGCGCGGCCCGCAGGCCAGCGGCCACCGCGTGGTCGGCTTCAAGCTCGATGCCAAGACCGGCCTGCCCGCCGGCCCCGCCATCGACTGGCTCGCCGGCTGGCAGGCCAGGGACGGCGTGCGGCCCATGGGCCGCCCCACCGGCCTCACCATCGACCGCGCCGGCCGCCTGCTGGTGGTGGAAGACTTCAACCGCACCGTGCTGATGCTGCTGCCCCTGCAGCCCTCCGCCGCCCCTTCTTCTTCGTCCGCCAAACCATGACCGCCCTCCAGTTCGACCTGCTGGCCACCGACCCCGACAGCCATGCGCGCCGGGGCACGCTGACCCTCAACCACGGCGTGGTGCAGACGCCGATCTTCATGCCCGTGGGCACCTACGGCACCGTCAAGGGCGTCATGCCGCGGAGCCTGGAGGAGATGGGCGCGCAGATCATCCTGGGCAACACCTTCCACCTCTGGATGCGCCCCGGCCTGGACGTGATGGGCGCCTTCGGCGGCCTGCATGCCTTCGAGCAGTGGAACAAGCCCATCCTCACCGACTCGGGCGGCTTCCAGGTCTGGAGCCTGGGCGCCATGCGCAAGATCAGCGAGGAAGGCGTCAAGTTCGCCTCGCCGGTCAACGGCGACAAGCTGCTGCTCACGCCCGAGGTGTCGATGCAGATCCAGACGGTGCTGAACAGCGACATCGTCATGCAGTTCGACGAATGCACGCCCTACGAGACCCAGGGCCGCATCACCACCGAGGCCGAGGCGCGGCGGTCGATGGAGCTGAGCCTGCGCTGGGCCAAGCGCTGCCAGGCCGAGTTCGCGCGGCTGCAGAACCCCAACGCGCTGTTCGGCATCGTGCAGGGCGGCATGTTCGAGCACCTGCGCGAGGAATCGCTGGCTGCGCTGGTGGAGATGGACTTCCCCGGCTACGCCGTCGGCGGCGTGAGTGTGGGCGAGCCCAAGGAGGACATGCGCCGCATCACCGCCCACACGCCGCACCGTCTGCCGGCCCACAAGCCGCGCTACCTGATGGGCGTGGGCACGCCGGAGGACCTGGTCGAGGGCGTGGCCCAGGGCGTGGACATGTTCGACTGCGTGATGCCCACGCGCAATGCGCGCAACGGCACCATCTTCACCCGCTACGGCGACCTGAAGCTGCGCAACGCCCGCCATCGCAACGACCCGCAGCCGCTTGACCCGAGCTGCACCTGCCATGCCTGCGCCGGCACCACCGGCGTGAGCTGGGCCGACGGTGGCCGCGGCGGCTTCTCGCGCGCCTACCTGCACCACCTGGACCGCTGCGGCGAGATGCTGGGGCCGATGCTCACCACCATCCACAACCTGCACTATTACCTGAACCTGATGCGGGAGATCCGCGAGGCGCTGGATGCGGGGCGCTTCGGCGAATTCCGGCGGCAGTTCGCGAGCGACCGGGCGCGGGGCGTTTGAGAAGGTCCTCTGCCACAACGACAAAGCGGCCCGCAGGCCGCTTTTCTTTTTTTGGGGCGCGACGCGCTCAGCGCATCTCTGGCGGCAGCGTGCCGCCGTTGGCCGCGATGCGGGTCATCACCTGCTTGTGCAGCCAGATGTTCCATTCGGCGGAGCCCGGCTCGGCATTGCCCGTGTAGATGAACTCGTTGGCCAGTTCCTTGCGGGCGGCCAGGCTGCTGTCGAGGCCGAGCAGCTTGAGCAGGTCCACGATGGAGGTGCGCCAGTTGAGCTGGGCCGCGCCCGGCTTGGCGTCGAGGATGGGCGCCACCTCGCCCAGCGGGATGGACGGCGGTGGCGCGGGCACGGCTGGCGCCGCCGCCGGAGCCGGCGCAGCGGTCGCCGACGGTGCGGCGGGCGCGGGGGCCGGGGCGGGCGCAGCCTGGGCGCCGGGGAAGATCTTGGAAAGGATGCTGCTGAAGATGCTCACGGGCATGACTCCTGGGTCGGATGGGGAGGAACCGTCACCGCTCGGCGGCGGGTGTCCGGTTCTAGCACCCGTGCGGGGTGGCCCTGCGTCAGCGGCGGCCGTGTTCGTGATCTTCTGCCGGCTTCTGCGAAGAAATGTTGCTTAACTCTGTATCTGGACCGGGAGTGACGGTCGGCCGGGTCTCCGCCGCCTTGCCACAGCCGTGGCAGAAGCGCGCGAAGGCGCTCTTGCGGCTGCCGCAGCCCCCGCAGCGGTCGAACAGGCCGATGCCGCAGTGCGGGCAGAAGTCGATGGCCGCGTTCTTCAGGTCCACCGGCCGCTCGCAGCCCGGGCAGACGCCCTTGGCCAGGCGCGCCAGCGCCACGTCGTAGTCCAGGGCCTGGCGCCGTGCCGGCTCGGGCCGGGCCTCGGCCGCCTGCTGCCGCGCCAGGTAGCGCTGAAGCGCAGCGATGGCCCAGCGGCCCGCCAGCAGCGTCAGCAGCACGCCCACGCCGTAGCGCACATAGCCGCCATAGCTGGGCAGGTAGGGCACCAACTCCACGAAGAAGGTGAAGAGGGCGAAGAAGACGAAGCCCCAGACGAAGGGCCACCCGTTGCCCTTGCGGTGCCGCACGAAGAGCCAGCCGGCGACGGCCAGCAGCGGCAGCGTGAGGGCGAGGCGGTAGCCGAAGACGCGCAGCTCCTGCCGCCGCTCGGCCGCCTGCAGGCGCGCGGCGGCGGCGGCTTCCAGTTCATCCAGCTGGCGCTGGCTGCGTGCAGCGGCCTGGCGGGCGTCGAGTGCCCGCTGCTCCTGGCGCTCGGCCGCCGCCTGGGCCTGCCGCTGGGCGGCACGCAGTTCGTCGAGGGCGCGCGTGCGCTCGATCAGGGCCGGGTCCTGCTCGGGCCGGGCGGTGGCGCTGCGCGTGGCCAGCCAGTCGCCGAGGCTGGCCTGGGCCGAACGGGTGTTGGCCTGGGCCGTCCGGGCGCGCAGTTGCGCCTGCGCCAGGGCCTCGTCGGCCTCGGTCTGGGCCTGTTGCGCGCGGGCCAGGGCGTCGCGCTGGGCCTGAGCGGCCGGCCGGTCGATGAAGTCGTCCAGCTGCAACTGGCGCTCCACCCGCGGCAGGTCGCCCACCACCGTGCCGCCCAGGCCGATCAGGAAGCTGGCGAACACCAGGGACAACAGCCACAGGCCACGACGGAACCAGGCTTCGGACAGGCGCAGGGAGGTCTTCATGGGCGATTTCCTTTCAGGCTCGGCCGTTGGACAGCGCTTGGGGGATCCAGCCGCTCGCCCGCCGCCCGAGATGAATCGCATCGTGCCCGGGCTTTGATCTCACGGAAGTGTCGGGCTGTACCTCGCTCGGAATTTGCGGCTTCAGGTATCGCCAGGCGATACCACCGCGCAGCGCCCGTTCAGCCGGCCGCCCGCCGCGACGGTCGCGTGCCGGCATGCAGGTCGGCCCGTACGAAGGGGCGCTCGTTGCCAGCCATCCAGGCCGCAGTGCGACCGATCAGTTCGTGCGTCGGCGCGCGCGTGCCGGGCTGAATCACCAGCGCGGGCAGTACCAGCGTGAGCAGCACCGGCAGCAGGCGCAGCCTGGGATGCGGCTTGCTCCGCTGGCGCCACAGAAAGAAGCCGCTGGCCGACAGCCCCAGCAGGAAGCCCGACACCACCTCCGACACCGAATGCGCGTCCAGGGCCAGACGCGAATAGCCGATGGCCATGCCCAGGGCCCAGCCCGCGAAGGCGGCCGCCACACGCCAGCGATGCGCGAAGCTGGAAACCGCCAGCCATAGCGCCACCGGCCAGAGGGTGGTCGACAGCGTCGTGTGGCCGCTGAATCCCGTGAAGTCGATGGCGGCGACGCCAAGCCCCCAGCCCATGAACGCCAGCTTGCCCGCCACCACCGTCGCGCCCGCCGCGCCCACGCACAGCAGCCACAGCCACATCACGGGCCGCGTCCGCCGCGCCCAGCCCAGCCAGGCGGTGATGGCCAGCGCCATCGGCATCATCAGGCTGCTGTCGCCCAGCCAGGTCAGGGCATGCCAGTTCAGGAAAGCGTTCATCGACAAGGCGTCAGGGCTGGGCGAGCAGGCCGGCGACCCGCTCCTGCAACAGTTCGGGCTGCACCGCCGAAGCCGGCAGGGGCGCGCCCACGTTCAGGCCCACGCGGCTCCAGAAGCCGCGGCGGAAGGGCCGCACCATGGCCACCGGCTCGCCGCCGCGCAGCTCGATGCGGCTGAAGTACGAGCCCCACAGATTCGTCAGCGCCATCGGCACCACCGGCACGGCCAGGCCGTCCTCCTGCGCGCGGGCCAGGATCTTCATCACGCCGCCCTTGAAGGGTTGCAGCGTGCCGTCGCGCGTGATGCCGCCTTCGGGAAAGATGCCCAGCAGGTCGCCCTCGCGCAGCACCTGGGCCGCCTCGTCGAAGGCGCGCTCGTAGGCGGCCGGGTCTTCCTTCTGTGGCGCGATCGGGATCGCCTTGGCCAGCCGGAACAGCCAGCCGAGCACCGGCACGCGGAAGATGCGGTGGTCCATCAGGAAGCGGATCGGCCGCGGGCTGGCCGCCATCAGCAGCACGGCGTCGACGAAGCTCACGTGGTTGCACACCAGCACGGCCGGGCCCTGGTCGGGGATCTGCTCGTCGCCACGCACCTTGAAGCGGTAGACCAAGCGCGACGCCACCCAGGCGATGAAGCGCAGCAGGTACTCCGGCACCAGCAGGAAGATGTAGCCCGCCACCAGCGCATTGGCAATGCCGGTGAAGAGGAAGACCTGCGGGATGCTGAAGCCGGCGCCGATCAGCGCCCCGGCGATCACGGCGCTGGCGATCATGAACAGCGCATTGAGGATGTTGTTGGCCGCGATGATCCGCGCCCGGTGCGTGGGCTGGCTGCGCAGTTGGATCAGCGCATACATCGGCACGCTGTAGAGGCCCGCGAACAGCGACAGCAGCGCCAGGTCGGCCATCACCCGCCAGTGCGCCGGCTGGGCCAGGAAGGCGGCGAGGCCCATCTCGGCCGAGGGCGGCAGCCCGCGCGAGCCGAAGTACAGGTCGATGGCGAACACGCTCATGCCGATGGCACCCAGCGGCACCAGGCCGATTTCGACCTGGCGGCGCGACAGCGTCTCGCACAGCAGCGAGCCCGCGCCGATGCCCACCGAGAACACCACCAGCAGCAGCGAGGCGACCTGTGCGTCGCCGTGCAGCACCTCCTTGGCGAAGCTCGGGAACTGCGACAGGAAGATGGCGCCGAAGAACCACATCCACGAAATGCCCAGCAGCGAGCGGAACACCACCGTGTTGCCATGCGCGAGCTTGAGGTTGCGCCAGGTCTCGGTCACCGGGTTCCAGTTGACGGCCAGGCCCGGGTCGGTAGCCGGCGCCGCGGGCACGGCCTGCGCCGTCAGCCGGCCGATGCCGGCCACCGCCACGCAGGCCGCCGCCACGGTGCCGTGGCCGATGCCAGGCAGCGCCACCAGCAGGCCGCCCGCCACCTGACCCAGCAGGATGGCGACGAAGGTGCCCATCTCCACCATGCCGTTGCCACCCGTCAGCTCATGCGCGTCGAGCGCCTGCGGCAGGTAGGCGAACTTGACCGGGCCGAACAGCGTGGAATGCAGCCCCATCAGGAAGACGCAGCCCAGCAGCACCGGCACGTTGGCAGCCACGAAGCCCCAGCCGGCCAGCGCCATGATCGCGATCTCCAGCGTCTTGACCAGCCGGATGATGCGGGCCTTGTCGTACTTGTCGGTGAGCTGCCCCGCCGTGGCCGAGAACAGCAGGAAGGGCAGGATGAACAGCGCCCCGATCGCCAGCCCCGCCAGCGAGGGCGGCAGCCACGCCACCTGCAGCTGGTAGGTCACCATCACCGTGAAGGCGAACTTGAACAGGTTGTCGTTGGCGGCCCCGGCGAACTGCGTCCAGAAGAAGGGTGCGAAGCGGCGCTGGCGCAGCAGGGCGAACTGGTTGGCGTGCGCCGGAGAAGCGGCGGCCGGTGGGGCGTCGGTGCGCATGGTCTGGTCCTGAAGTCCGGCCCGCGCCCATGGCCGATGGGCACGCGGGGTGCCGGCGCCCGCCGCATTCTGCCGCAGCGGGGCCCGCCCCACGGCGGCCAGCACGGGCAGCGCCGCCAGCGCCGCCGCCAGGTGCTTGAGGCTGTGGCCCGACACCGCCTGCCCGGTCGCCTCGAAGAGGGCAAAGTCATTCATCTCCAGCAGCTTGGCGAACAGGTAGGCCGCCAGCACGGCCCCGATGCGCAGGCCCAGTGCACCGGCCGCCATGGGGCGACGCCAGGCCCCGACGATGAAACCGATGCCGCCGTACTGCACCACGGCCCAGGGCAGCACGTTGCCGTCCACCTGGGGCCACGCCGCCGACACCGCTCCCAGCAACAGCACACCCCACAGCACGGGCCGCACCGCCGCCAGCGTCAACCGCTCGGCCACGACCAACGCCCAGACCCCCGCGAAGGCGACCGCCATGCCCAGCCGGTCGCCCGCCAGCCGGCCGGCATCGGGCGCCCAGTGGTACCACGCAGAGCCGAGCGACGTCAGCAGCAGGCCGGCGAAGAACACCTGCGCCGCACGGCGCGTGGCCGCCGGCAAAGTTCGCGCCCGCAGTCGCGCCAGGCCCCACAGGCCGGCCAGGGCGAAAGGCAGGTTGCTCAGCACGTCGAAGGCATTGGGGATGCCCCAGCGTGGTCGCACGTCGGCGAAGGGTGCGGCCACGGCCGGCGCATTTGCCTGCAAGTGGCCGTGCGCATCCAGGGGCAGGCCGAGCGCCGCCAGCAAGGCCGGCCCGGCCAGCCAAACGGCGAGCCAGAGCAGCAGCAGGCCGGCCAACGACAGCCCGAGGCCGCGTGGCAGAAGGGCAGCCTCGGTGTTGGTAGAAGCGGGGTCGGCAGCGGAGGCGGTGGATGAAGACATGGCCAGCAGGAGGACTTGAAGAAGGTGGCGCAGTCTCCCGGCCCACCCTCGCCGCCGAGGCTCATATTCCAATACAGTGGCAGACAAAACCACTCCAGGTATCGCCTGCCGATACCGCCTCGCCCCGTGAGCACCACCCAGGACCTCGTCAGCGCCATCAAGCGCGAACTCAAGGCGGCGCAGATGACCTACGCCGATCTGGCCGCGGCGCTTGGCCTGGCCGAATCCAGCGTCAAGCGCATGCTGGCCCGGGGCGACATGCCGCTGGCGCGCATCGACGCCATCTGCCGCGCCCTGCGCATCGACTTCGCCGACCTGGCGCGGCGCGTGGCCGACAGCCAGCCGCTGCTGCGCGAGCTGACGCAGGAGCAGGAGCAGGCCGTGGTGCGCGACCGCAAGCTGCTGCTGGTCGCCATCAACGTGCTGAGCCAGTGGACGCTGGAGCAGATCGTCGGCACCTACCGGATCACCGAGGCCGAATGCATCGGCTACCTGGCGCAGCTGGACCGCATCGGCATCATCGAGCTGCGGCCGCTCAACCGCTACCGCCTCAAGGTGGCCAAGACCTTCCGCTGGCGGCCGCATGGGCCGGTGATGCAGTTCTTCCGTGAGGAGGTGGTGCTCGACTACTATGCCGGCGGCTTCGACGGCCCGGCCGAGGGACTGCTGCTGGTGCACGGCTCCATCTCGCGGGCACTGGCGCCGGCCTTCCTGGAGCGGCTGCAGCGCGTGGCGCAGGACTTCGCCCAGCAGCACCAGACCGACCAGAAGCTGCCCGCTGGCGAGCTGGAGGGCTACACCCTTCTGTTGGCCATGCGGGAGTGGGAGTTCGCCCAGTTCACCCAGCTGCGGCGATGAAGGGCTTTGGCGCCAGCGCATCCGCCCCTAGAATCGCGCCCCGCAGGAGAACGCACCGCCCACCGGCACCGGCCGGGCGGCGCTACCGAAGGCGCAAACTCCCATAAACGCTCAGGTCGGTCCGGCAACGGGCCCGTACTGCAACATCCATCACGCCGTCTGGAGAGCCGCCACGCGATGTGGCGCACCGAAGGAGCAAACCCGCCGCGCGCGCTGCGGGTGAAACTCTCAGGTACCAAGGACAGGGGGAGCGGCAACCTGAACGCGTCATGCGGCGGTTGCTCCTTTGTGTTCCAAGGACGAGTCCCCGCTGCCGCGTTCATGCGCTGCAACCTGAAAGGGGTTCTTCCATGCGCGTGATCGTCCTCGGCGCCGGCCTGCTCGGCACCACCTCCGCCTACTTCCTCTCCCAGCTCGGCCACGACGTGACCGTCGTCGACCGCCAGGCCACGCCCGGCGCCGAGACCAGCTTCGCCAACGGCGGGCAGATCTCCGTCAGCCATGCCGAACCCTGGGCCAACCCCGGCGCGCCGCTCAAGCTACTGAAGTGGCTGGGCCGCGAGGACGCGCCGCTGCTCTTCCGCCTGCGGCCCGACCTGCGGCAGTGGCTCTGGGGCCTCGCCTTCCTGCGCGAATGCACGCCCGCGCGCACCCGCCACAACATCGAACAGATCGTGCGCCTGGGCACCTACAGCCGCGACGTGCTGCAGCAGCTGCGCCGCGACACCGGCATCGCCTACGACCAGCGCACGCAGGGCATCCTGCACTTCTATACCTCGCAGAAGGAATTCGACGCCGCCCAGGCACCGGCCGAGCAGATGCGCCAGCTCGGCTGCGAGCGGCAGGTGATCGACGCCGACCATGCCGTGCGCCTGGAACCCGCCCTCGCCCACATCCGTCCGCAACTCGCCGGCGCCACCTACACGGCCGAGGACGAGTCGGGCGACGCCAACCGCTTCACCCGCGAACTGGCCAGGAAGGCCGAGGCCGCCGGCGTGCGCTTCCTGATGGGCCACACCATCACCGCGCTGCGCGAGGTGGCCGGCGAGATCGACCACGTGGAAGCCACCGACGCCGAAGGCCGCTACCAGCGCCTGCGCGCCGACGCCTACGTGCTGGCCATGGGTTCGTTCAGCCCGCTGCTGGCGGCGCCGCTGGGCATCCGGCTGCCGATCTACCCGGCCAAGGGCTATTCCGTGACCATGCCGGTCAAGGACGCCAGCCGCGCGCACCAGGTCTCGCTGACGGACGACGAATTCAAGCTGGTGTTCTCGCGCCTGACCGGGCCGCAGGGCGACCGCCTGCGCATCGCGGGCACGGCCGAGCTCAATGGCTACGACCGCGACCTGAACACCGTGCGCTGCGAGGCCATCGTGCGCCGCGTGGAGCAGCTCTTTCCCGGTGCGGGCGACACGGCGCGGGCCCAGTTCTGGAGCGGCCTGCGTCCGGCCACGCCGAGCAACGTGCCGATCATCGGCGCCAGCCGCATCGGCCGGCTGTTCCTCAACACCGGCCACGGCACGCTGGGCTGGACGCATGCCTGCGGCTCGGGCCAGTCCATCGCGCGCATTGTGAGCGGACTGGCGCCGGAGGTGGAATTCGCCTTCACCGCCGCGACCCGCGTGGGCAACGTGCCCGGACCGCTCGCTAGCGCTGCCTGATCGGCTCCGACACACGGGCGCGCTATCGTCGGCCGCATGACCACCGCCCACCACCGCCGCCCCGTCGACCTGGCCAAGGCCTACCGCCTGCTCAACCACGGCCCCACCGTGCTGGTGAGCGCGGCGGCGGGCGGACGCCGCAACATCATGGCGGCCGCCTGGGCGATGCCCCTGGACTTCGACCCGCCCAAGGTGGCCGTGGTGCTGGACAAGAGCACCTTCACCCGCGAACTGCTGGAAGCCAGCGGCGAATTCGCGCTGCAGGTGCCGGTGCGGGCGCAACTGGACCTGTGCAACGCCCTGGGCAGCGTCTCGGGCCGGGATGCCGATGCGTTGGGCGGCCTCGACAAGTTCGCGGCCTATGGCCTGGCCACCTTTGCCGGCAGCGCGACGGACGCGCCGCTGCTGGACGGCTGCGCCGCCTGGCTGGAATGCCGGCTGCTGCCCGAGCCGCCGATCCAGCAGCGCTACGACCTGTTCCTGGGCGAGGTGGTGGCCGCCCAGGCCGATGCGCGCGTCTTCTCGGACGGCCGCTGGCATTTCGACGGCCACGACGCGCTGCGCACCCTGCACCACGTGGCGGGCGGGCACTTCCTGATCGACGGCGACGCGGCGGACGCGCAGCCGCTGGCACCGCTTCGGCGCTGAACCGGCCCGCCGCGCACTGCGGCGGTGCTTTTTGTACGCAATTTTTGGCGGCGATTGCGTGCAAACAATGAGCGCACGCTGGCACACGCCTTGCGTAGGCCATCGGCATGGACGCCATCGCCACGCCATCGCCCGCCGCCATCGAGCTCGTCGCGCTGACCAAGCGCTATGCGCAGGGCGCGCCAGCCGTGGACGCCATCGACCTGCGCATTGCCAGCGGCAGCTACTGCTGCCTGCTCGGCCCCTCGGGCTGCGGCAAGAGCACCACGCTGCGCATGATCGCGGGGCACGAGTCGGTGACCAGCGGCGACATCCTGCTGGAGAACCGCAACATCACCGACCTGCCCGCCGCCGCGCGCGGCACGGCCATGATGTTCCAGAGCTTCGCCCTCTTCCCGCACCTGTCGGCGCTGGACAACGTCGCCTTCAGCCTCAAGATGAAAGGCGTGGCCAGGGCCGAGCGCCAGGCCCGCGCGCAGGACCTGCTGGAGCGCGTCTCGCTCGGCCACCTGGCGCAGCGCAAGCCGGGTGAGCTGTCCGGCGGCCAGCAGCAGCGCGTGGCGCTGGCCCGGGCCCTCATCACCCAGCCGCGCGTGCTGCTGCTGGACGAGCCGCTCTCCGCCCTCGACCCCTTCCTGCGCGTGCAGATGCGCGCCGAGCTGCGCCGCTGGCAGAAGGAGCTGGGCCTGACCTTCATTCACGTCACGCATTCGCAGGAAGAGGCGATGGCGCTGGCCGACACCATGGTGGTGATGAACCACGGCCGCATCGAGCAGGTCGGCTCGCCGCATGCGGTCTACAACGCCCCGGCCACCGAGTTCGTGGCGCGCTTCATGGGCGGCCACAACGTGATCCAGACCGGCACGGGCAAGGTGGCCGTGCGCAACGACCACCTGCAGATCCGGCCGGCCGCGGGCGACGCCGCCGTCGTGGCAGTGCCTGGCATGGGCGCCACCGTCACCGACGTCGAATACCAGGGCACCTACGTGCTGCTCGGCCTGCAGGCGCAGGACGCGGCTGGCGCCAACGGCGTGTCGGTGATGCTGCCCGAAGCCCGCTTCGCCGAACGGCCCTATGCCCTGGGCGAAGACGTGCACCTGTTCTGGGCGCCGCACCAGGCACATGCACTGCCGGCCTGAGCCGCACGCCCAAGCCGTCGCCTCTGCCCTTTCTTTTTTCCAACCGCGCTCGCGCTTCCTCATCCCCCAACAAGGAGTCCTCGATGTCCGACACGCTCGATCCCCGCACCCCCGGCCTTTCGCGCCGCAGCCTGCTGCAAGGCGGCGCCGGCATGGCCGGCATCCTGGCCACGGGGGCGGCGCCCTTCGTCCATGCGCAGGAGAAGATGGTGCTGCGCTACCTGGGCACCGCGGTGAACCAGGACAAGGCCATCGCCGAGAAGTTCAAGGCCGACACCGGCATCGAGATCCAGTACGTGGCCGTGACCACCGACGACGTGACCAAGCGCGCCGTCACCGCGCCCAACAGCTTCGACCTGATCGACACCGAGTTCTTCTCGCTCAAGAAGATCGTGCCCACCGGCAACCTGAAGGGCATCGACGTCAAGCGCGTGAAGAACGCCGACAAGATCACCTCGCTCTTCACCAAGGGCGAAGTCGCCGGCAAGGCCGTGGGTGACCAGGGCACGGCGCCCAAGAAAGTGATCTTCCTCGAAGGCGAGAAGAGCAAGGTCTTCGCCAAGGCGCCCACGCAGTGGATGACGCTGATCCCCACCACCTACAACGCCGACACGCTGGGCATCCGTCCCGACCTGATCAAGCGCCCGATCGAGAGCTGGGCCGAGCTGCTCAACCCCGAGTTCAAAGGCAAGGCCGCGATCCTGAACATCCCTTCCATCGGCATCATGGACGCGGCGATGGTGGTGGAGGCCAAGGGCATCCACAAGTACAAGGACAAGGGCAACATGAGCAAGGCCGAGATCGACCTGACGATCAAGACGCTCATCGAAGCCAAGAAGGCCGGGCAGTTCCGCGCACTGTGGAAGGACTTCAACGAGTCGGTGAACCTGATGGCTTCGGGCGAGGTGGTGATCCAGTCGATGTGGAGCCCCGCCGTGACCGCGGTGCGCAGCAAGGGCATCGACTGCGTGTTCCAGCCGCTGAAGGAAGGCTATCGCGCCTGGGCATCCGGCTTCGGCCTGCCGGCCACGCTGTCGGGCAAGAAGCTGGACGCCGCCTACGAGTTCATCAACTGGTTCCTCGACGGCTGGGCCGGCGCGTACCTCAACCGCCAGGGCTACTACAGCGCCGTGCTGGAGACGGCCAAGGCCAAGATGGAACCCTACGAGTGGGCCTACTGGATGGAAGGCAAGCCGGCCACGCAGGACATCAAGAGCCCGCAGGGCGTGGTGATCGCCAAGGCGGGCAGCGTGCGCGACGGCGGCAGCTACGAGCAGCGCATGGGCGGCATCGCGTGCTGGAACGCGGTGATGGATGAGAACGAATACATGGTGAGGAAGTGGAACGAATTCGTGGCCGCCTGACGGCGGCCGCGAATTCGACCCCCAGGCTGCGCTTCGCTCCGCCCACCCCCTACAAGGGGGCGCACCCAGCGGCCCGGCAAAGCCGGTTCCGCGGGTGCTCCCGCGGCGGCTCGCTGCGCTTGCCGGGTTGATCGTTCTGGTCGATTGAAGCGAGCGCGTCGGGGTTGAGGTTCATGCCTGCGCGGCTTCTTCCGCCTCGTTGCATTGCTCCCGCTTTATCTTTCCGCGCTTCGGTGCTTCCTTCACATCCTCGACTGCCATGAGTGCTCCCGCATCCAGCGTCCATGCTTCTGCGCCGATGGAGGGCGGGGTCAAGCCGTGGTGGCAGGCGGCGCCGTTCGCGCTGGTGTTCCTGCTGTTCTTCGTGGTGCCTCTGGTGCTGATCGGCATGGTCAGCCTGTGGGACTTCAACGAGTACGAGCTGATTCCCGCGGTCTCGCTGCGCAACTACCTCGCGATCTTCGAGGGCTGCTCGCACCTCACGGACAACGGCGATCTGTGCGTGACGCTGTCGACGTATCTGTCGACCTTCAAGTTCTGCCTGCTGGTGTGGGCGATCACGCTGGTGCTGGGCTTCGCGGTGGCGTACTTCCTGGCCTTCCACGTGCGCTCGCCGGGCATGCAGACGCTGCTGTTCGTGCTGTGCACGGTGCCCTTCTGGACCAGCAACGTGATCCGCATGATCTCGTGGGTGCCGCTGCTGGGCCGCAACGGCCTGGTCAACCAGACGCTGATGGGCCTGGGGCTGGTGCACGAGCCGGTGGAGTGGCTGCTGTTCTCCGACTTCTCGGTGGTGCTGGCCTTCGTGCACCTCTACACCATGTTCATGATCGTGCCGATCTTCAACAGCATGATGCGCATCGACCGCAGCCTGCTCGAAGCGGCCGACGACTGCGGCGCCTCGGGCTGGCAGACGCTGTGGAACGTGATCGTGCCGCTGTCGCGCACCGGCATCCTGATCGGCTCCATCTTCGTCATCACCATCGTGATGGGCGACTTCGTGACCATCGGCGTGATGGGCGGCCAGCAGATCGCTTCGGTGGGCAAGATCATCCAGGTGCAGACCAGCTACCTGCAGTTCCCGCTGGCGGCGGCCAATGCGGTGATCCTGCTGGCGGTGGTGCTGATGATCATCTGGGCCTTGACGCGGGTGGTCGACATCCGGAAAGAGTTGTAGCCAGCACTTGGGCCCACCCCCGTGGCGCCTTCGGCGCCTCCCCCTCAAGGGGGCGGCACCAGCGGCCCGGCGGAGCCGGTTCCGCGGTGCCACCCGCGAAGACCGGCGGCGACAGCAACGATAGCAACGACAGGAGTGACTTTCATGCAGGCTCGGGTTTCTGAGGCGCGTGCGCCGGGGTTCTGGCCGCTGGCGGCGGTGTTCGTGCTGTTCGTGCTGTTTCTGTACGGGCCGATGTTCACCATCTTCGTGCTGTCCTTCCAAGGGCCGGAGGGTGGGCTGACCTTTCCGATGCGGGGGGTGTCGCTGCACTGGTTCCGGCAGCTCGCGGAAGGGCTGGGCACGGTGGATATCGGTGCAGCCTTCCGGCGCTCGCTGGCGCTGGGCACGGCGGTGATGGCCCTCACGGTGGGGCTGTCGGTGCTGGCGGGGCTGGCCTTCCGCAAGCGGCTGGCGGGCGGCGGGGCGCTGTTCTACGTGAGCATCGCCAGCCTGATCATGCCGTCCATCATCGTGTCGCTGGGCATCGGCCTGCAGTTCCGGCTGATCGACACCGGCCTCAAGTCGGCCCTGGCCGCGCTGGGCGCGGACGGCATGCTCGAAAATTACGGCACTGCGCTCGGCCTGTTCACCTCGGCCCTGGGCGCCCACCTCACCTGGACGCTGCCTTTCGGCCTGCTCATCATGTTCGCCGTGTTCAACCGCTTCAATCCCGCCTACGAGGAGGCCGCCCGCGACCTGGGCGCCACGCCATGGCAGAGCTTCCGCCATGTGGTGCTGCCGCTGATCGGCCCCTCCATCGTCGGCATCGGCATGTTCGGCTTCACGCTGAGCTGGGACGAGATCGCCCGCACCTCGCAGGCCATCGGCGACGTCAACACCCTGCCGCTGGAGTTGCAGGGCCTGACCTCCACCGTCACCACGCCGGCCATCTATGCGCTGGGCACGGTCACCACCGTGGTGTCGCTGGGCGTGATGGGCCTCACCGTGGGCCTGGCGCTGCTGCTGCGCCGCCGCCAGACGCCGGGCCGCCGATGACGTCGGGGGACAGCGGCCCCGCCGCCGCCACCACGGCGCTGACCGAGGCGCAGATGTACGAGCGCATCGTCTCGGCCATCCTCGACCACAAGCTGCCGCCCGGCACCAAGCTGGTGGAGGACAAGCTGGCCAGCGCCTTCGGCGTCTCGCGCACCCGCATCCGGCCGGTGCTGGTGCGCCTGGCCAACGAGCAGGTGGTCACGCTGACGCCCAACCGCGGCGCCACCATCGCCGAGCCCACTCAGGAAGAAGCGCGCGAGGTCTTCGGCGCGCGGCGGCTGATCGAGCCGACGCTGGTCGAGCTGTTCGTGGCCCGCGCCAGCGATGCCGACGTGCAGCGCCTGCGCGCCTCGGCCGAAGCCGAGGAGACCGCCCGCACCAGCGGCGACATGCGCCGCGCGATCCGGCTGGCGGGCGACTTCCACCTCGCCATCGCCGAGCGCTCGGGCAACCAGACGCTGGGCCGCATCCTGCGCGAGCTGATCTCGCGCACCTCGCTGATCCTGATGACCTACAGCTCGGCCCATGCCGACGAGCGCGAGGAGGCCACGGCCTGCGGCTGCCGCGAGCACCGGGCGCTGATCGACGCCATCCGCCTGCGCGATGCGCCGGAGGCGGCCAGGCGCATGCACGAGCACCTGACGCGGCTGGAGTCGCAGCTGGCCTTCGATTCGCGGCCGGAGACAGCCGGCGACCTGGCGCGGCTGCTGGGCGTGGTGGGCTGAGACAGCCTGGCGGCCCTGTGCCTGGCCTGTCCGGGTTTTGTCGAAGGGTCGAAGGGAGAGTGCCCAGCCGTCGACCTGCTCAACCCGAACGGTGTCGGGTCAGTTGACCCGCATCGGGAGGCCCGGCGCAGCCGCACGCCGCCGTAACCAGAGCGCCCGCACCATGACGCCCACCACCGTCAGGTTGGCCGTCAGCGTGACCACATCCAGCCAGTGCATGTGCCGCACCAGCGCCAGCACCTCGAAGGGCAGGTAGATGCCCCCGCTGAGGGCGCCCAGCCACTCGGCCCAGGCCCGTTCGCGGAACAGGCCATAGGCTTCGGTGAAGCGCACCAGCGCATAGGCCGCAGCCCCCGCCGACAGCAGCGCCAGCCGGCCGTTCTGCAGATGGGCCGCGAAGTCGATGAAGACCTGCGGCTCGTGCGAGGCCGGGTTCAGGTGCAGGTGGTGCACCAGGTGCTCGGCCACCGTGCGCAGGTCCTTGTGCAGCAGCAGGAGCAGCCCTGACGCCGCAGCGACGGCGAGCACGCCCTTGAAGGCTTCGATGAGGGCGACCAGCCGGATGGCGCGGGCGGAGCGGGAGTGCATCGCGGGATGATCGCACGGCCCGCCGACGCCGCCGGGTCGGCGCGGGCCGGCTCTTTCAGGCGTGCGGCCAGCGGGTGAAGGCCGGCAGCGCCTCGGCCTCGGCCGAGAAAGCCGTCTGCATCGGAAAGTCCGCGGGCGCCAGCACGCCCGGCAGCGACTGCTGCGTGAAATGCCAGCTGACGGCAATGGCGATGCCGGCATGACCGATGGCCCCGGCGCGGGCGCCGCCGGGCACGGTCGCGCGGCGCATCTCGGCCTCCAGCAACTGCCAGGCCGTGCGCATCTGGCCCGTCACGCGCTCCGACCAGGGCGCATGTTGCCGCTCGGCCGGGCGCAGTTCGCGCTCATAGACGGCCTGCACCGCCTTCTCGCAGGCGGCCAGGGCCAGGCCGGTCAGGCGCAGGGCCCGCACACGGTCGGCGGCATCGGTCGGCCACAGGCTGCGGCCCGGGCCGGCCAGTTGCTCCGCATGCATCAGGATCAGGGTCGAATCCATCAGCGCCTGGCCGTCGTCCAGCACCAGCGTGGGCGCCTTCACCACCGGGTTGTGGCGGCGGAATTCCTCCATCTGCCGGAAGACCGAGAGGGGCTTCGATTCGAAGGGCAGGCCCAGCAAGTCCAGGGCAATGGCGGTGCGCCGGACGTAGGGCGAGTCCAGCATGCCGATCAGTTGCATCATTTCAGTTCCACTTCAGCAAGTCAGGCGGGCATCAGTGCCGCCCCTTTCAATCTACCCTGCGGCAGAGGCAGGCACCATCGACTTGTTCTGCGCCAATCCGTTAGTTCTTCTTCAACGACCCCCGCCTTCCATGAGCGACCTGCCGCCCCTGCAAGCCCTGCGATGCTTCGAAGCCGTGGCCCGGCTGGGCAGCGTCACCCGCGCGGCCGAGACGCTGCACGTCACCCATTCGGCCGTGAGCCAGCAACTGCGGCACCTCGAATCGCTGCTGGGCCTGGCGCTGTTCGAGCGCGAGGGCCGCGGCCTGCGGCTGTCCGAGAACGGCCGGCTCTATGCGCTGCAGGTGCGCGCCGCCCTCTCGGACATCGGCGATGCCACCCGCAGCCTGCGCGTGCGCCCGCGCGAAGGCGAGCTCGTGGTGTCGGTGATTCCCTCTTTCGGCCTGCACTGGCTGCTTCCCCGGCTGCCGCGCTTTGCCGAGCGCCATCCGCATGAGCGCATCCGCCTGCAGGCCGGCCTGGACGTGCAGGACCTGTGCCAGGGCGCGGCGGATGTCGCCATCCGCATGGGCCATGGCCCCTGGGAAGGCCTGAGCCAGCAGCCCCTGTTCGAGGACGAGCTGCTGATGGTGGCGGCGCCGCATTTCCGCGGCGGCCGGCTGCCGGCCACGCCGGCCGAGGTGCTGGCCTGCCCGCCGGTGCGCTCGGCCGAATCCTGGTCGAGCTGGTGCGAGTCCGTGGGCCTGCCCGAACCGCCGCCGCTCGCGGGCCTGTGGATCAACGACTCCAACCTCACGATCGAGGCCGTGCGCCTGGGCCAGGGCGTGGCGCTGGAGCGGCGGAGCATCGTGCACGGCCTGCTGCAGCGCGGCGAGCTGGTGGCGCTGACCGATGTGCGCGTGCCCTATCCCTATCCGTACTGGCTGGTGTGGCCGACCACGGGCGGGCGGCGAGGGCCGCCAACGGCCTTCGGCCACTGGCTCGCCGAGGAAGTGACGGCCTACCTGGCCGAGCTGGCGGAAGCCTGAGGCCGCCGTTCGGCCCCGTCCGAGCGCGTCACTCCGCGGTGAACACCGTGAGCACGCCGGTGTAGCCGTACAGGTGGTGCCCGGCGATCTCGCCGCCGGCGAAGAAGCCGGTCAGCGGCACATCACCCAGCGCATGCCGCAGGATCTGCAGCTCGGCATTGGGCGCACCAAAATGCGGCCCGCCGCGGCCCACGCAGCTGATGTAGACCGCGCCGGCGATGCGCCGCGCCGGGTGCGGCGAGGCATCGGTCTCCGACAGCGCCAGCGCCTGCGCGGTGACCAGGCTCTGCTCCTGCGGCTCCAGGCTTTCGCGGATCTCGGCGCAGATGCGCATCAGGTCGGCCCGCGCGGCCTGGGCGTTGCGGCGGCAGAAGCTCATGCGCATGCCGGCCTCGGCCCGGTCGGCGATGGCGACGGCGCGGCGCTTGGGGTCCAGGCCGATGATGTGGCGCACCCGCGCCTGCGGGCCCAGGTCGCCGGTGATGCGCACGCCGTCGGTGCCGGCGGCCGACAGGCCCACCAGCGTGGCCCGCACGGTGTCGATGGCCTGCTGCGGGTCTTTCTCCAGCGAAATGCCCAGGTCTTCGAGCAGCACGTCCAGGGCGGGTCGGCCGTCGAGCGTGAGCAGCAGGTTCTCGTCGGCCCCGGTGATCTCGCGCTGCCGCGAGACAGGCTGGCAGCCCTGCGTGACCTGCGTGGCGAGGCCCACCTCGGGGCCGAAGGCGACGCCCGACAGCCCGCCCTCGAACACACCGCGCGTGGCGCCCTGGCCCGCCATGGTGCCGTTGCCGCCCAGCGCGAACTGCAGCGCGCCGGCACGTCCCGACGCCAGCCCGCCGAAGAGCAGGCCGTCGTCGGTGCGTCCGGCGACCTCGGCAATCAGTTCGGGCAGTTCGGGGGTCTCGGGGTCGGCATGCACCAGCGCACAGCGGGCGCTGAAGCCGGCGTTGGGCCCGTCGCCCGGCGCATGGCCGGAGGCGGCCAGCGGCGCAACGCCCGAGAACACCCGGTACTGGTCGGCCGGCACACCCAGCAGCATCACGCCGATGGCGGGCTCGTCGATGTACTCGGCGGCATTGGCCACGATGCCGGCCGCCACGGCGCCGGCCCAGTCGCTCACCTCGGGCAGCTCGGCCGCCAGCAGGTCGAGGATGTCGGCCGCCTCGGCCGTGTAGTGGTCGGTGACGTAGAGCAGGCCCAGCGAAGGCGCGGCTTCGTAGTCGGGCAGCGCCATCTGGGCGCGCAACTGCGCCAGCACCAGGCCGGCGGCCATGCGCCAGTCGGGATGGGTGGCGTGGCCAGTGGGAAAGAGCTTCATCCGGTGCTCCGGTTGCCGCCGGTGCGGCGGGCACTGGCGGCGGTGGAGGCGGTGGCCGGCTTCTTGCCGGCGGTGGATTTGGAGGCCGCCGGCTTCTTGCGCGCCGCCGTCTTGCGGGACGCGGCCTTCTTGGCCGGCGCCTTGCGGCCGGCCGACTTGGCTGCAGCGGCCGGCGCCTCGGGCATCGCACCGACCGCGGCCATCGGCATCTGCATGGCCGAGGCCTCCTTGAGGGCCTGGCTGGCGATCTGCTGGAACTGCTGGGTGAGCGAGCCCCACCACTGCAGCGGGTCGATGACGCCGGGCGCGGCGGCAGGGGCGTCGGCCTCATCTTCCGCCGGGGCCTCGGCCGAGGGCGCCGGGGCGGGCGCGGGCTCTGGCGCTGCATCGCGCGCCGCAGGTGCCGCCGTGGCCGCCGCTGTGGCCTCGCGAACGGCCTCGGCCGCGCGGGTCGTCGAATCGGCGAAGGCCTGGGCCAGGTCCTCCATGCGCACGTTCATGCCGCGCAGGGTCGACAACGTCATGCGCTGCACTTCGAGCGCCTGGATGGTGGCCTTGAGCGCATGGCCGTTCTGCTCCAGCCAGTACTGCACGGCCTTGAGCTCCTGGATGCGCTTGTCGATCTCCTCCACGCTGAGCGTCGGCGCGACCCAGCTCGACATGCCGCCCAGTCCGGGCATGGCGCTGGCCGTCGCGGCGCCGCCGGCCGCGAGGTTGCGCAGGAAGTCGAAGCCCGGCACGAACTGGGCAAAGCTGCTGAAGGGGGGCGGGCTGGCATCGGACATGGGGCGTCTCCTGTCGGGCATTCGAAGGCGGATCGGGCGCGCACGGCGGCGGCATCGTGGGCTCGCCGCTGGGGCGGGCGGCCGGCGTGCCAGCTTACCCGAGCGGGCGACGTGCGCGGCGTCGGCCATCGGCCCACCGTGCGCGGCGCCACTTTCTCGCGACGGCCCGCCTGGCACGGCCGGCGTTCACGGGACGCGCATGCCCCTCGTCGGCGTGCGCCATCGGGCGCCTGCGATCAACCCAGCTGCGCCGGATTGAGCTGCCAGATCACGGTCATCAACACGCCGGCAAAGCCCAGCCACGCGACATAGGGCAGCAGCAGCGCACCGGCCAGCGCCGAGCGCCGCCAGAAGGCGACCAGCGTCGCCAGTACCAGCAGCACCAGCACGACCTGCACCGCCAGCGATGCGGCGCCCAGGTGCCACACGAAGAAGAACCAGCTCCACGAAGCATTGACCGCGAGTTGGACCACGAACAAGCCGAGCGCGCCCGGCGCAGCCGCCCAGCCGCCGCGGCGCCAGACCAGCCAGGCCGAGATCGCCATCAGCGTGTAGAGCGCGCTCCACACCGGGCCGAAGAGCCAGGCCGGCGGCGCCCAGTCGGGCCGTATGAGTTCCCCGTAGAAGCCGGCCGCGTTGGCCGAGGCCAGTCCGCCCACACCGGCCGCCGCAAAACACAGCAGCAGCCAGCCGACCAGGCCCAGCACCTGGCGGGCGCGGGACGAGGCAGGCGGGTTCATCGAAAGAGAAGGAGCATTCATGGGCAGGACCTCCGGGGCAATGCTGGCGCGACATCCGCCACCGGCGGGTGGGACGCCGCCCTCTCCTTACGCCAGCGCCGCCGCGCCGGATCAGTCGCCGCCGTCGCCCCCGGCGGGCTGCGCCTCGGCGCGTGGCCGGCCGCCGGGCGGCACGACCTCCTGATCGATGGCGCCGAAGACAGAGCGGCCGTCCAGGCCCTTCATCTCGATGCGCACCGTATCGCCGAACTGCATGAAGCCGGTGCGCGGGGCGCCGTCCTGCAGCGTCTCCATGCAGCGCTTCTCGGCGATGCAGGCATAGCCGCGCGGCCAGTCGAGCCGGCCCGCCGCGTCTTCCACGCCCGGGTTGCTGACCGTGCCGCTGCCGACGATGCTGCCGGCGCGCACGCGGCGGGTGGCCGCCAGATGCGAGATCAACTGGCCGAAGTGGAAATGCATGTCCGGGCCGGCCTCGCACAGGCCCACGGTGCGGCCGTTCCAGGCCACCTGCAGCGTGAGGTGAACCCGGCCCTCGCGCCAGGCCTCGCCCAGTTCGTCGGGCGTCACGGCCACGGGGCTGAAGGCGGTGGCGGGCTTGCCCTGCACGAAGCCGAAGCCCTTGGCCAGCTCGGCCGGGATCAGGTTGCGCAGCGAGACGTCGTTGGCCAGCATGAGCAGGCGCACACCATCCAGCGCCTGCTCGGGCGAGGCGCCCATGCGCACATCTCCGGTGATGACCGCCACCTCGCCCTCGAAGTCGATGCCCATGGCCTCGCTGGGCACCACGATGTCGTCGCAGGGACCCAGCAGGTCGTCGCTGGCGCCCTGGTACATCAACGGGTCGCTGCGCAGGCTGGCCGGCATCTCGGCCCCCCGGGCGCGGCGCACGAGTTCCACATGGTTCACGTAGGCCGAGCCATCGGCCCACTGGTAGGCGCGTGGCAGCGGCGCCATGCACTGGGCCGGATCGAAGGGAAAGGCATGCCGCGCCCGGCCGCTGTTGAGCAGGTCGTACAGGTCCTGCAGCTGCGGGCTCATGAAGCCCCAGTCGTCCAGCACCTGCTGCAGGCGGTGGGCGATGCCGGTGGCGTAGTGGGCCTGCGTCAGGTCGCGCGAGACCACGACCAGCTGGCCGTCGCGCGAGCCGTCCTTGAGGGTGGCGAGTTTCATGGAGGCGTGAAGGGGATGCGGCACGCGGCCGGAGGTGGGCCGCACGCGCTGACTAAACTCATCGGGATGCCGTTTCCCATCGCCGCGCCGTGTGCCTTCTGCCCACGGGCTGCGCGATCGGCGAGGGCCATCCCCCAGGACGGGGCAGTGTAGCCAGCCGCTGTTCCGCCGAAGCCGCCGATGACGCCGAGCGCCTCTTCCACCGACCTCCCCGCCCCCCGCCGCAGGCCTTGGCGCGCACTGGCCCTGCTGGCCGCGGCGGTGGCGCTCGCGCACGTGCTGCTGCTGGGCCTGCTGCCGCTGGGCAGCGAGCCGCCGCCCCTGCCGCTGGCCCACAGCTTCAGCACGCGCGAGGTGGTGATCGCTCCCCCCGCACCGGCAGCGGCCGCGGCTGCGCCTGCACGCGCCGCGCCGCATGCGGCGCCCCGGCACCCCGTTCACCGGCCCGCGCCGGTGGCGGCGCCGCGCCCGCTGGCCGAGCCTGAACCGCCAGCGCCCACCCTGCCCGCCGTCGAGGTGGCCACCGCGCCGGAGCCGGCCCCCTCGGCGCCCGCCCCGCAGGCCGCGGCGTCCGCGCCCGCCGAGGTGGTGTCGGCCGACACCGACAACGGCGGCGGATCGCAACGCGGCGGACTGCTCGGGCCGGGCGGCGGCGATGGCACCGGCGGCAGTGGCGACGCTCCCTCGGGCCCGACAGCCGGCACGCCCACGGCCGGCGCCACCGTGCCGCTGCAGCTGCCGGGCTCGGTGAAGCTCGACTTCGACGCCACCGGCCAGCAGGGCATGCAGCCCATGTCGGGCGTGTTCGGCGAACTCACCTGGCTGCAGGACGGTGACCGCTACAACGCGCGGCTTTCGCTCAAGGTGCTGTTCCGCACCATCCGGGCGCAGACCAGCGAGGGCCGCATCGGCCCGCAAGGCATCGCGCCGGAGCGCTTCTCGGACCGCCGCCGCAGCGAGGTGGCCACGCATTTCGTGCGCGACACGGGCGAGATCGTCTTCAGCAGCGCCAACACGCGCGTGCCGCTGCAGCCGGGCGCGCAGGACCGCCTGAGCATCCTGATGCAGCTGACGGCGCTGGTGGGCGGCGACCCGGCGTGCTACACGTCCGGCCGCACGATCAGCCTGCAGGTGGCGGGGCCGCGCGATGCCGATGTGTGGACCTTCCGCGTCGAAGGCGACGAGACCGTCGCCACGCCCTCCGGTGAGCACCTGGCCCGCCGCCTGGTTCGCCTGCCGCGGCGCGAGTACGACCAGAAGATCGAGGTCTGGCTCGCGGCCGACCTCGGCTGGCTGCCGGTGCGCATCCGCCAGACCGAGGCCAACGGCGACTTCGCCGACCTGCAGTTGCGCAGCGCCGACAAGGCCCAGTGAGATGCGCCGCCGCAACAGCGGCGCCCCGCGGGAGACCCTTTGCGGACGGCCCCGCGATGCGCCGCGTACATTAGGGCGGCGCATTGGCCCACACGAGATCGGCAGCTCTTGAATCTGGCGCATTGATTGCTAAATACATGACCATGTCCCTCATCGACTCTCTGAAGCACCCAGCCATGCACATGCTTTACGACTCCGACAGCTTTGTCGTCGTCCACGTGCAGCCGGAGGAAGGCAGCCGCCCCGCCGGCAGCCATCCGATGCTGTCGCGCGACGGCTTCGAGATCGTGGACAAGCGCTCCGGCAAGGAGGTCTACCTCGACGGCTCCTGGGCCGAGCTGTTCCAGCAGCAGATCGCCGCCTGGCAGGAAAACACCCCCACCCAGGAAGAGGTGGAAGACACGCTCGAAGGCTATGCCGAGCTGGCACAGAACCCGGTGCTGATGCACTGAGATGCGCAACTCCAGGTTCTGCCGGCCGAAGCCGGCAGCGCCAGCATGACAAAGGCCCGCATCGCGGGCCTTTTGCTTTTGCAGCGCCGGCCTCAACGCCGTGCGTAGATCCGCTCGAACAGCGGCCCCGTCAACAGCAGCACAGCCACCAGCCGGCAGACCTGGAAGGCCGTCACCACCGGCACCCCCAGCTGCAGCACCTTGGCCGTGATCGACATCTCGGCGATGCCGCCCGGCGAAGTGCCCAGCAGCAGCGTGGTCCAGCGCAGGCCGGTGGCCCAGGCCAGCACCTCGGCAAAGAGGGCACAGGCGCCGATCATGGCCAGGGTGCCGGCGGCTACGGAGGCCAGCCAGCGCGGCGCGGTGTGCACGAACTCCCGCGAGAAGCGCACACCCAGGCTCACGGCGATCACCAGCTGCGCCGCATTCGACAGCCACTGCGGCACGGCCGAGGGTGTCACGCCGTTCATCGAGATGCCCGCGGTGACCAGCAGCGGGCCCAGGAACCACGGATTGGCCCGCCCCAGCCGCCGCATCAGCCAGGCACCCGCGGCCGTGGCCCCCGCCATCAGCGCGAAGCCGCCCCAGCGCACCTCGCGCAGGGCGGCAGGCACGCTGTCCAGCCCGTGCAGACCCGCCCATTGCAGGCCGAAGGGAATGCTGACCGTCACGATCACCAGCCGCAGGCTGTGGGCGGCGGCCACCAGATCGGTGCGCGCACCCGCCCGTTCGGACAGCAGCGTCATCTCCGACGCGCCACCGATGGCACCCGCAAAGTAAGTGGTGGCTCTCAGCGTGCGCGGCGGCAGCTGGGGCATGTGGCGCGCGTGAACCCGGTCCAGGCAGAGCCCGAAGACGGTGCCGAGCGCCAGCGCCCAGGCGATGGCCAGCACGATGGCCCACCACAGGCTGGCCACCAGCGCCGTCACCTCGGGCGTGAAGTACAGGCCCAGAGCCGCGCCGATGGTCCACTGCCCGCCGTTGCGCAGCGGCGCCCAGCTGGCGGTGGGCAGGCCGGCCATCGAGGCAAAGGACACGGCCAGGATGGGCCCGATCATCCAGGGCAACGGGGTGTGCAGAAGAAGGCACAGACCGGCGGCCGCCAGGGCCAGCAGCAGCGTGCCCAGCACGCGCAACACATAGGGAGGGGGGCGCCAAGCAGCGGCAGCGGAGGACGGCACGGGAGGCGAGGGACTGGAATGAAGCGGAAAGAAAGCGAATCGCACGGACAGGCAGGCCGCCGACGGTGCACCTAGTATCCGCGGCATGCTGTCTCCCCTGCCCCTGCTTTGCCGCTGTGCGGCTCTGTCGATGGCGGCCCTGCTCGCCACGGGCTGCGCGGGCCTGGCCGGTTCCGCGGCGGATGCCCCCGACGCCCCGCTCTCCCGCCGCCTGGACGCACTGCTGCCCGCGCAGGTGCTGATCCTTGGCGAGCAGCACGATGCCGACGCCCACCATGCGCTGGAGCGTGAGACGGTGCGGCAGCTCGCCGCCCGCCAGCGTCTGGCGGCCGTCGCGCTGGAGATGGCCGACAGCGGCCGCAGCACCGCCGCGCTTCCGACGACCGCCACCGAGGCGCAAGCCCGCGCCGCCCTGGCCTGGAACGACCGCGCCTGGCCCTGGTCTGCCTACGGCCCGGTGGTGATGGCCGCCGTGGGCGCCGGCGTGCCGGTGCTCGGCGCCAACCTGCCCCGCGCCCGCATGAAGGACGCCATGGCCGACGTCTCGCTCGACGCCCAGCTGCCGCCGCCCGCCTGGCAGGCCCAGGTGGCCGCGGTGCGCGAGGGCCACTGCGGCCTGCTGCCCGAATCCCAACTGCAGCCCATGACGCGGATCCAGGTCGCCCGCGACCGCGAGATGGCGCGCACTGTGGCGCAGGCCACGCAGGCGGCGGCGCCCAGCCGGGTGGTGCTGCTGATCACCGGCGCCGGCCATGCCGACCCGGCGCTGGGCGTGCCCCAGCACCTGCCGACCGACCTGAAGGTGCGCAGCGTGCGCATGGCCGCAGGCGGCGCGGGTGCCGACCGCCAGCGCTTCGACGCACTCTGGGCCACATCCGCCATGCCGCCCAAAGACTATTGCGCCGAGCTGCGCAAGCCCGCCGCGCCGGCCAGACCCTGAGGGCGGCGCCGGGGCCGCTCAGCGCCCGCCCTCGCCCACATAGGGAATGGCGTGCTCCACCGTGTCCCAGATGAAGCGGCCCGAGGGGCTCTGCTGCTCCTCGACGATGTGCGCCACCAGCCCGGCCGCGCGGGAGATGACGGCGAAGCCGCGCATCACGCCCGTGGGCACGCCGATCTCGCCCAGCAGTGCAGCCACTGCGCCCGTGGCGTTGATGGTGATGGGCCGGCCCGCGGCGGCGTCGACGGCGGCCGAGAGCATCTCCAGCGCGCGGATGTGGCGGCCGGCCAGCTCGGGCTCGGCACGGCCGAGTTCCAGCAGCTTGTAGGCGCGCGGGTCCACCGGCTTGTGCAGGTGGTGGCCGAAGCCGGGTACGGCGCTCTTCTGCGCCCTGTGGTGCTGGGCGATCGCGTCGGCTTCGGCCTGCGGATCCTCGGCCGCCATGATGCGGTCGAGCAGGCGCGAGCAGTTCTCCATGGTGCCCACGAAGGAGCTGCCCACAGCCAGCAGGCCGGCGCTGACGGCGCCCTGCAGGTTCTCGGGCGCGCTCATGTAGATCAGCCGCGTGGCGATGGCGCTGGGCGTGAGGCCGTGCTCCATCAGCACGATCAGCACCACGTCGGTGATGCGCATGTCCACCGGGCGCGGCGTGCGGCCGAGGATCTGCATCAGCATCACCTCGGTGAAGGTCTTCTGGCCCATCAGGTCCTGCACCAGGTCCGCGTCGCGGTAGTGCAGGCTGGTGAGGGTGTGGGTGCACAGGCGGGTGACGGGGGTGGCGTTCTTGTCGGTCATCGGTGTCTCCGTGGAGGGGTCAGTTGGCGGCCAGGGCGGCGTCGCGCACGGCGGTCTTGAGCACCTTGCCCACCGGCGAGCGCGGCAGGCTGGCATGGAAGTGGATGCGCTTGGGCGTCTGCACCGGCCCCAGGCGCTCGCGCACGAAGGCGATCAGCTCGGCCTCGCCCACATCGGCGCCGGGGCGCAGCTGGACCGCGGCCTGCACCGTCTCGCCCCACTTGTCGTCGGGCAGGCCGAACACGGCGCATTCGTGCACCGCCGGGTGCTGGCCCAGGGCGTTCTCCACGTCCACCGGGTAGACGTTGAAGCCGCCGGTGATGACCATGTCCTTGAGCCGGTCCTTCAGGAAGAGGTAGCCGCGCTCGTCGATCAGGCCGCGGTCACCGGTGTGCAGCCAGCCGTCCACCAGCGTCTCGTCGGTCTTGTCGGGCAGGCGCCAGTAGCCGGTCATCAGCAGGTCGCCGCGGGCCACCACCTCGCCCACCTCGCCGGGCGGCAGCAGGCGGCCGTCGGGCGCCATGATGGCCACGTCGCTGAACCAGGTGGTGCGACCGACGGCGGGCCAGTTGCGCGGGTCGTCGAAGTCCTCGGGCCGCATCACGGTGAGGATCTGCGGCGCCTCGGTCTGGCCGTAGGTGGTGCCCAGCACCGGGCCGAAGAAGTCGCGCACCTGGCGGATCTTCTCGGGCGGCATCGGGGCGCCGCCGTAGATCAGACGGCGCAGCTGGGGAAAGTCGTCGCGGCTCGCCTCCGGCAGCGCCATCAGCATGTAGACCAGCGTGGGCGGCATGAAGCAGGCGGTGCCGCCGCGCTCGCGGAAGGCGGTGCGCACGGCCTCGGCGCCGGCGCCCGCCAGCAGCACATGGCAGCCGCCCTGCGCCAGGATGGGCAGCAGGTAGGTCGAGGTGCCATGGGTGATGGGCGCCGCCACCACGTACCGCTCGTGCTCGTCGAAGCCCCAGGCATGGATCTGGTTGGCGATGGTGGCCATCCACGCGCGGTAGGGCTGCATCACGCCCTTGGGCAGACCGGTGGTGCCGCCGGTGAACTTGATGGCCTGCGTGGCGTCGCCGGGCAGCGCCAGGCGCGGCGGCAGCGCGCCCGCATGGGCCTGTTCCAGCGCCTGCAGCGTGGTGGCGCGGGCGGGTGGCACCGCATCGCCCGTCAGCACGCGGGCACCCGGCGCGCCGTCCAGCAGGTCGGCATGGGCCTCGTCCAGCACCAGGATGGAGGGCTTGGTGGCATCGACGATGCGGCGGATCTCCGGCCGCGTGCTCTTTGGGTTGAGCGGCACCCACACCTTGCCGCAGGCCAGCACGGCCAGCAGCGCGGCGATGTGATCCGTGCTGTTGGCGGCGCAGAGGCCCACGCGGCTCTGGGGCGCCGGATCCAGCGCCATCAGGCCGGCCGCCAGGGCGGCGACGCGGGCGGCCAGCGCGTCGTAGCGCACGAGGCCCTCGGGCGCGTCGATGGCGGTGCGCGCAGGCCAGCGCTGGGCGGCCCGCCAGAAGAAGTCGATGGGGTACATGGTCAGGAAGGAAAACGGCCCGCTCGGGCGTGATGCAGGGCGCGGCGGCGGGATGCGCGCGCCACGCCTGCGCTTACTGGGCGCTGGCGCCCGAGGCCTTGACGACCTCGCGCCAGCGCTGGATCTCGGCCGCGGCGAAGGCGCGCGCCTGCTCCGGCGTGCCGCCGGCGGGCGTGGCCGCCAGGTCCTGCAGCCGCTGGCGCACATCGGGCGCGGCCAGCACCTTGGCCAGGGCGGCGTTGAGGCGGTCGATCACCGGCCGCGGCGTGCCGGCCGGCGCGGCCAGGGCGAACCAGGACTGCACGTCGAAGCCGGCGTAGCCCGACTCCGCCAGCGTGGGCACGTCGGGCAGCTGCGGCAGGCGCTGGGCGCTGGTGACCGCAATGGCGCGCAACTTGCCGGCCTGCACATGCGGCAGCGACGAGGGCGCGTTGTCGAACATCGAGTCGACCTGGCCGCCCATCAGGTCGGTGATGGCGGGCGCGCTGCCCTTGTAGGGCACATGCAGCATGTTGAGGCCCGACTGCATCTTGAACATCTCGCCCGACAGGTGGATGGACGAGCCGGCGCCAGACGAGGCGAAGGTGAGGCCCTCCTTCGACGCCTTGGCGTGACGCACATAGTCGGCCACCGAGCGGATCGGCAGCTTGGGATTGACCACCAGGATGTTGGGGATCTTGGCCATCAGGCCCGCCAGCTCGAAGTCCTTCACCGGGTCGTAGCCCAGCCTGGGATAGAGCGAGGCATTGATGGTGTTGGCGATGGTGTAGACGTAGAGCGTGTAGCCGTCGGGCGCGGCGCGGGCCACGATCTCGGCGCCGAGGTTGCTGTTGGCCCCCGCGCGGTTGTCCACCAGCATGGGCTGGCCCAGCTGCTCGCTCATCTTCACGGCCACCAGGCGCGCAACGACGTCGGTGGCGCCACCGGCGGCATAGCCGACGACGAGCCGGATCGGCTTGGTGGGCCAGGCCTCCGGCTGGGCGGCGGCTGGCGCCGTCGCGCTGCCGAGCACCACGGCAGCGGCCAGGGCGGCCAAGGTGAACAGGCGGCGGCCGGCGCGTTGCGGGCGCAGGGCGGGCCAGGGCGAGGGACGGGGCGAGGATGCAGGCATGGTCGGTGTCTCCGTGATGTTCGAATGCCGGAGCCCGTCGGCGCAGCGCGCGATGCGCGGCACACTGCAGGCTTTTGGATGGGCGGATTCTTGGAGATGGCCTCCCGAAACACGAACGAAAACGTCCGGCAGCCGGACGATCCCGCCGAGGCCACGGAAGACCCCGGCAGCCGCACCCTGCGCCGCGGCCTGCAGATCCTGGACGCCGTGATGGCCCGGCCCGAGGGCCTGCGCGTGGTCGACCTGTGCCGCGCCACCGGCCTGGAGCGGGCGCCGGTCTACCGGCTGCTCGCCACGCTCAAGGAAGGCGGCCATGTGGCGCAACGCGGCCGCTTCCTCTACGTGCCGGGCCCGCGCTGGGGCGCGATGCAGCCTGCGGCCCGGCAGCCCAACATGGCGGTGCAGTTGCAGCCGGTGCTCGAACGCGTGAGCCGCGCCTGCGGCGATGCGGCCTTCGCCATCGTGCGCGAGGGTGCGGCCTCGCACTGCATCGCGCGGCAGGTGGGCACGCACCCGGTGCAGGTGCTGGTGATCCAGGTGGGCACGCGCCAGCCGCTGGGCGTGGGCGCGGCCGGGCTGGCGCTGCTGGCCGCCCTGCCCGATGCGCAGGTGGACGAGGTGATCGCCGCCAACGCCGCGCAGCTGCCGCGCTACGGCGGCATGACGCCCGAACGTCTGCGGATCCTTGTGCGGGCCACGCGCGAGCGCGGCTGGTCGGTCATCGGCAACCATGCCACGCGCAACGTGCTGGCCGTGGGCATGGCGGTGCGCAACGCGCGCGGCGAGGCGGTGGCGGGCATCAGCGTCGCCTCCACGCTGGAGCGCATGCCGCGCCAGCGGCAGGAACTCATCGCCCGCAACTGCCGGGCCGCGCTGGCGGCGCTCTCGCCGGGCGAGCTCTGAGCCCCGCCGACCGCGCCGCTGCGCCCGCCGACGCCCCGCTGCCGGCGCTGCGACAATCCGCCCCCTCATGAGCGCGTACATCCTGACCCTTTCCTGCCCGGACCGCCGCGGCATCGTGCATGCCGTCTCGGGCTTCCTGATGGAGCGGGGCGGCAACATCGAAGAGGCCGCCCAGTACAACGACCATGGCACGGGCCTGTTCTTCATGCGCGTGCGCTTCGCCTGCGAGGGCGTGCCGGAGGCCGAGCTGCGCAGTCAGCTGGCCTCGCTGGCCGACGGCTTCGGCATGGCCTGGAAGCTGCACCCGGCCCAGCAGCCGATGAAGACCGTGCTGCTGGTCAGCAAGGAAGGCCACTGCCTCAACGACCTGCTGTTCCGCTGGAAGAGCGGCCTGCTGCCGGTGGACATCCGCGCCATCATCAGCAACCACCGCGACTTCTACCAGCTGGCCGCCAGCTACAACGTGCCCTTCCACCACATCCCGGTGACCGCCGCCACCAAGGCCCAGGCCGAGGCGAAGCAGCTGGAGATCATCGAGGCCGAGGGCGCGGACCTGGTGGTGCTGGCGCGCTACATGCAGATCCTGTCGAACGAGATGTGCGGCCGGCTGGCCGGCCGGGCCATCAACATCCACCACAGCTTCCTGCCCAGCTTCAAGGGCGCCAAGCCCTACTACCAGGCGCACGACCGCGGCGTGAAGCTGATCGGCGCCACCGCCCACTACGTGACGGCCGACCTGGACGAAGGCCCCATCATCGAGCAGGACGTGGCCCGCGCCGACCACACCGACACCGTCGAGGACCTCACGGCCCGCGGCCGCGACACCGAAAGCCTGGTGCTGGCCCGCGCCGTCAAGTGGCACAGCGAGCACCGCGTGCTGCTCAACGGCCACCGCACGGTGATCTTCCGTTAGCCCTCCTCCTCGCGACCCCGCCATGAACGCTCCCACCACCTCCGCCCGGCAATCGAACTTCCAGCGCGCGGAACGACAGGCCCAGGTGGTGCGGGCCCTGGGCGCCCTGCTGCCCGCGCATGCCCTGCTGTGGCAGGACGAGGACACCACGCCCTACGAATGCGATGGCCTCACCGCCTACCGCCAGCGCCCGCTGGTGGTGGCCCTGCCCGAGACCGAGGCCCAGGTGCAGGCGGTGCTGCGCACCTGCCATGGCCTGGGCGTGCCGGTGGTGGCGCGCGGCGCGGGCACGGGCCTCTCGGGCGGCGCGATGCCGCACGGCGAGGGCGTGACGCTGTCGCTCGCCCGCTTCAACCAGATCCTGAAGGTCGACCCTGTCGCCCGCACAGCCACCGTGCAGTGCGGCGTGCGCAACCTGGCCATCAGCGAGGCCGCCGCGCCCTACGGCCTGTATTACGCGCCCGACCCCTCCAGCCAGATCGCCTGCACCATCGGCGGCAACGTGGCCGAGAACTCCGGCGGCGTGCACTGCCTCAAGTACGGCCTGACGCTGCACAACGTGCTGCGGGTGCGCGGCTTCCTGGCCGATGGCGAGCAGGTGGAGTTCGGCGGCGAGGCGCTGGACGCGCCGGGCCTGGACCTGCTGCCGCTGGTCGTGGGCAGCGAAGGCATGCTGGCTGTCACCCTTGAAGTCACCGTCAAGCTCGTGCCCAAGCCGCAGCTCGCACGCTGCATCATGGCCAGCTTCGACGATGTGCAGAAGGCCGGTGACGCCGTGGCGGCGGTGATCGCCGCCGGCATCATCCCGGCAGGTCTGGAGATGATGGACAAGCCCATGACGGCCGCCGTCGAGGACTTCGTGCATGCCGGCTACGACCTCACGGCCGCGGCCATCCTGCTGTGCGAATCCGACGGCACGCCCGAGGAGGTCGATGAGGAGATCGGCCGCATGAGCGAAGTGCTGCGCGGCTGCGGCGCCACGGCCATCGCCGTGAGCCAGAGCGAGGAAGAGCGGCTGCGCTTCTGGAGCGGCCGCAAGAACGCCTTCCCCGCCTCGGGCCGCATCAGCCCGGACTACATGTGCCTGGACTCGACCATCCCGCGCAAGCGCCTGGCCGACATCCTGCTCGCCATCGCGGAGATGGAGAAGAAGTACGGCCTGCGCTGCTGCAACGTCTTCCACGCCGGCGACGGCAACCTGCATCCGCTGGTGCTGTTCGATGCCAACGACCCCGACGAGCTGCACCGCTGCGAGCTGTTCGGCGCCGACATCCTGGAGACCAGCGTCGCCATGGGCGGCACCGTCTCGGGCGAGCATGGCGTGGGCGTGGAAAAGCTCAGCAGCATGTGCGTGCAGTTCACCGCCGAGGAGAACGCGCAGATGTTCGCGGTGAAGGCCGCCTTCGACCCTGCCGGCCTGCTCAACCCCGGCAAGGTTATCCCGACGCTGGCGCGCTGCGCCGAATACGGCAAGCAGGTGGTGCGCGGCGGGCGGCTGCCGCATCCCGAGCTGCCGCGGTTCTGATGCAGGGCTTGCGCGGCCTGGCCTGGCTGCTGGTCTTCCAGTCGCTGGGCGAGCTGATCTCTCGCGGCCTTCATCTGCCGCTGCCCGGCCCCGTGCTGGGCCTCTTGATGCTGCTGCCGGCGCTGCGCGTGGCCGCCATCCGCGAGGCAGTGGCCGTGTGCGCGCAGTTTTTGCTGTCGCACCTGTCGCTGCTCTTCGTGCCGGTGGGCGTGGGCGTGATGACGCACCTGGGCCTGTTCGCGGACTATGGGCTGCGCATCCTGCTGGTCGTCGCCCTTTCCACCTGGATCGGCTTGGCGGTCACCGCACTGGTGCTGCATGCCGGCCGCCCGAAGGAAGAACAGGAGAAGCGCTGATGCCCCACTTCGTCGAACTCTGGGTCTACCTCTCGGCCACGCCGCTGTTCGGCCTGACGGCCACGCTGGTCGTCTACCTGCTGGCGCAGGCCTTCTATGGCCGCATGCAGGGTGCGCCCTGGGCCAATCCGGTGCTGTGGTCGGTGGTGGTGCTGGCGCTGCTGCTGACGGCGACCGGGGTGAAGTACCCGACCTATTTTTCGGGGGCGCAGTTCATCCACTTCCTGCTCGGCCCCGCCGTGGTGGCGTTGGCCTGGCCCTTGTGGGAACGCCGGGCCGAACTGCGCGCGCGCGGTCCTCGCCTGCTGCTGGCCGCGCTGCTGGGCGGCGGCGCCGCGGGCGCATCGGCCGTGCTGCTGGCGTGGCTCTTCGGCCTGCCCAAGGATGTGGTGCTGTCGATGGCGCCCAAGTCGGTGACGGCGCCCGTGGCCATGGGCATCGCCGAGAAAATCGGCGGCGTGCCGGCGCTCTCCGCGGTCTTTGCCGTGCTGACGGGCATGGTGGGCGCGCTGACCGGCAAGTACCTGTTTGATCTTCTGCGCGTGCCTGCAGCCGGCTCGGGCTGGACCGCCCGCGGCTTTGCGCTGGGCACCGCCGCGCACGGCATCGGCGCCGCGCGGGCCCTGCAGGTGAACGCCGACGCGGGTGCCTATGCCGGGCTGGCGCTGGGCCTGCAGGTGGTGCTGGCTGCCCTGCTCATGCCGCTGATCTTCCGGCTCTTGGGTTGACGCACTACCCACAGATCGAAGCGCCGCGGAGCAGGCGACGCAAGTGCACCCGAGGAACTGGCTTCGCCAGGCCTCCGGGTGCGCCCCCTCCGAGCCGAAGGCGCCAGGGAGGGGGAGCCGCGAAGCGGCATGGGGGTGTCGTCAATACCGATTCGGGTTGTTCGGCCGGCGGTCGTGGCGATTCGGCACGCCGTCGCCGTCGCGGTCCCAACGGCCCCGGTTGTATTCCCAGCGGCCACCGCGCTCACGCCACTCCGGCGCGCGATAGGCGTAGCCCGGACGCGCCTTGACCCAGTGGCCCGGCGCCCAGACGTACTGGCCGCGACGGGCTTCCCAGTGCCCAGGCGCCCACACGAAGCCGCGACGCGGCGGGGGCATGCGCTCGGCGCGGGGCGGCGGGGGGGGCTGGCCGATCTGCACATTGATGACCGGCTGGGCCTGGGCGGAAGCCGGGACGGCGATGGCGCCCAGCGAAAGAAGGGTGGCGGTGCCCAGGGAGAGGGCGACGGCGGTGATGCTCTTTTTCATGGGTTGCTTCCTCATGAAGTGTTGGAGCCTCGATGGTGCGCCGCGGGTGTCAACGGCGCGTCAGCGCAAGGCAAATGCTTGTGTGAAGCTGTATCCCGCGCGAAAGGCAGCGCGAAGGCCGCACGGCTCGGCCCCTCATTCCCGCAGCAGCGGCACGTCGGCCACCTGCGCCATGGCCGCCGTGCCTGCCGCGTTGGGATGCAGGTGATCGCCGCTGTCGTAGCGCGCGGCAAGCCGGCGCCCATCGGCCGGGTCGCGCAATGCGGCGTCGAAGTCGACGACGGCCACGTCCTGCCGGCCGCGGATCCAGCGGTTGACCGCCTCGCGCTTCGCCTCGTTCGCCTCGCTCCAGTAGCCCGAGCCCTCGAAAGGCAGCAGTGTGCCCAGCAGCACCTTCAGGCCGCGCCCGCGGGCACGGTCGACCAATTGCTGGAGCCCGTCTGTGAGCGCCTGCGCGGTGGGCGGGTTGAAGCCCGGCAGCAGCTTGCCCTGGAAGGTGCCGAAACCGATGTCGTTGATGCCGATGAGCACCAGGACATGCGTCGCCCCGCTCTGCCGCAGGACGTCGGCGTCGAATCGCGAAATGCCGCTGGGCCCGGTGAAATCCGCCAGCAGGCGGTTGCCACCGATGCCGGCGTTGATCACGGCGACGGGCGTGTGCCCGGCGACACCCTGCAACCGCACACCCAGGCGCTGCGGATAGCGGGCCGCGTCGGCACCACTTTCCGCGCCGGAGCCCTCGGTGATCGAGTCGCCGAAAGCCACAAGGACATTCGCCGGCGTGGGCGGCGTGACGTCGAGGCCGGTGACGAACAGGTTCCACGGCTTGCGCTGGACGTCCTTCAGTTGCGCCGCGTCGGTCTGGTTGCCGGACGCCAGCCAGGCCCCATCCGGCGGCAGGCGATGCACCACGGTGGCGGGCACGGACTCGGCCAGCGCAAAGCTCACCACCAGGATTTGTCCAGCGCGCACCGCCAGGTCCGCGCCGTCCGTCCAGCGCTCCTGCCCGGCTGGCACCTCGAATGCGGCGCGGCCGCCAATCGCGAGGGGCTGCCGCGTGCCGGGCGACAGGTTGCCGCCCCCGGTGCCCAGGGCGACGGTGGCAGCCGCGATGCGCAGTGGCCTTTGGCCGAAGCGGTTGGAGAAGCGTACCCGCACCTGCTTGCCGTCCAGCGCCACGGTGAGTTGCTGGCGCACGGTGCCCTGCACCATCCACTTGGGTGCAGCCGGTACGCCGGGCAACTGCGGCAGGGCGTCGAAATTCTGGGGCGCGGCCGCCCAGGCGGCGGTCCAGCCCGGCGCGGCATGCGCACCCATTGCGGCCAGACCAAGGACGAGCGCGGCAGCAAGGCCCCGACAACGGAAGAGGAACATCGTGCAAGCCGCAGTGAAGAGCCCCGCACGATAGGCGCAGGCGCGGCGTCGCGCCTGCCAGGGCTCACCACGTGTCGACGTAGGGCTTGGGCGACTCCTGCACCCGACCGGCCGAGGCCAGGCCGCGCACCAGCCAGGCGCGGGTGTCCGCCGGATCGATCACGGCGTCGATCTCCAGCGTCTGCGCCATGTTGACGGCCTGGCCGTCGGCGTACTGCCGGTCGACCAGTTGCTTGAAGAGCGCATCGCGTTCGGCGCCTTCGGGCACCGCTTCCAGCTCCTTGCGAAAGCCCAGGCGCACGGCGCCTTCCAGGCCCATGGCGCCGAACTCGCCCGTGGGCCACGCGACGGTGAACACCGGCGCATCGAAGCCGCCCGCCGCCATGGCCTGCGCCCCCAGGCCGTAGCCCTTGCGCAGCACCACGGTGAAGTAGGGCACGCGCAGGTGCGAGGCCACCATGAACATCCGGGACACATGCCGCACCTGGGCCTGGGCCTCGACGTCCGGCCCCACCATGAAGCCCGGCGTGTCGCACAGCGCCACCAGCGGCAGGCCATGGGCATTGCACAGCTGCATGAAGCGCGCGGCCTTGTCGGCCGCTTCGACGTCGATGGCGCCGCCCAGGTGGCGCGGGTTGTTGGCCAGCACGCCCACAGGGCGCCCCTCGATGCGGGCCAGCGCCGTCACCATGCCGGCGCCGAAGCCGGCGCGCAGTTCCAGCAGCGAGCCGGTGTCCACCAGGCCGCGCATGACGGCACGCACGTCGTACACGCGCAGCCGGTTCTCGGGCACGGCCTGGCGCAGCAGGCGCGCGTCGCCGGCTTCCCATGTCGCCGTGCGGCCCTGGAAGTACGACAGGTACTGCCGCGCCGCGGCCGTGGCCTCGGCTTCGTCCTCCACCAGGATGTCGATCACGCCGTTGCGCGACTGCACCGCGCTGGGCCCGATCTGCTCGGGCGCGAAGCGACCCAGGCCGCCGCCTTCGATCATGGCGGGGCCGCTCATGCCGATGTTGCTGTTCTTGGTGGCGATGATCACGTCGCTGCAGCCCAGCAGCGCCGCATTGCCCGCAAAGCAGCGGCCGTGGGCGATGCCCACCACCGGCACCACGCCCGAGAGCGCGGCGTACTGGCTGAAGGTGTGGTTGTTGAGGCCGGCGACGATGGGCATGTCCACGTCGCCCGGCCGGCCGCCGCCGCCTTCGGCGAACAGCACCACCGGCAGCTTGAGCTGGTGCGCCAGCGCCAGCATGCGGTCCTTCTTGTGGTGGTTGCGCATGCCCTGGGTGCCGGCCAGCACGGTGTAGTCGTAGGCCATGACCACGCAGCGCGAGGCCTCGGCGCCGAAGAGCTCGGCATTGACGCTGCCGATGCCCGTCACCATGCCATCGGCCGGCGTGTTGGCGACCAGGTCCTCCAGGCTGCGGCGGCGGGTCTGCGCGGCGATGGCGAGCTGGCCGTATTCGATGAAATTGCCCGGATCCGCGTCCAGCGCGCACAGGTCGGCGATGTTCTCGCGCGCAGTGCGCCCACCCTGCGCATGGCGCTTGGCGACGGCCTGCGGGCGGTTGGCGTCCAGCGTGGGCGCATGGCGGTCGATCACACGCTGCAGGTCGGGGCGGATGTGGCCAGGGTCGACGGCAGCGCCCTGCTGCTCGCCGGCCTGCTGGGCGTCGACGGGCTCCAGCCGCACCAGCGGCTGTCCCTCCGCCAGATAGTCGCCGGCAGCGGCCAGCAGTGCGACCACGCGGCCGGGCTCGGCGGCGTGCAGCAGGTGCTCCATCTTCATGGCCTCCAGCACGCCAAGCTGCGCGCCGGCCGGCACCACGTCGCCGATGGCCACGTCGAACTGCACCAGTCGGGCGGGCATGGGGGCGCGGATGTGGACGAAGCCATCGTCCGGCTCGTCCTGGGTCCCGGCGACGGTCTTCTCAGCGGACGGCACAGGCGCGACCGCCATCGCCTCGGCCGCCGTCAGCAGCTCGCCCAGGTGCGCCTCGACGAAGCGCGTGTGCACGTCCTGCTGTCCGAACTCCGGCCGATCGCCGATGGCGCGCAACAGCGGCAGGTTGGTGGCCATGCCCTCGATGCGGCATTCGGCCAGCGCGCGCAGGCTGCGCCGCCGCACGTCGGCAAAGTCGCGGCTGCGGCTGGCGACGATCAGCTTGGCCAGCAGCGTGTCGTAGTGCGGCGAGGGCGCCAGACCGGCATAGCCGTGGGTGTCCACCCGCACGCCGGGGCCCGAGGGCAGGTCGAAGCGCGCCAGCCGCCCAGCCGACGGGCGGGCGTTGCCCTGGGCATCCAGCGTCTCGGCATTGATGCGCCACTGGATGGCGTAGCCCTGCTGCGCGGCGGTGCGCCCGGTGTCGATGCCGAGCGTGCCCAGCCGCTGACCGGCCAGCACGGCCAGTTGCAGTTGCACCAGGTCGAGCCCGGTGACGGCCTCGGTCACCGTGTGCTCCACCTGCAGACGCGGGTTGGCCTCGATGAAGACCCAGGGCAGCATGGCCGAGCCCTCGTCCACCAGAAACTCGAAGGTGCCCAGGCCCAGGTAGCCCACGGCCTGCGCCATGCGCAGCGCCGCCTGTGTGAGGGCGGCACGCAGGGGCTCGGACAAGGTCGGGCTGGGCGCGATCTCCACCAGCTTCTGGAAGCGGCGCTGCAGGGTGCATTCGCGCTCGCCCAGGCTGGCGACCGATTCACCGTCGCCCAGCACCTGGATCTCGATGTGGCGTGCGCGTGGCATCAGGCGCTCGACGTACACGCCGTCCACACCGAAGGCCGCGCGGGCCTCGGAGACGCAACGGGCATGGGCGTCGGCCACGTCCTCCGCACGCAGCACGGCGCGCATGCCCCGGCCGCCGCCACCGCCGATGGCCTTGATCATCACGCCCGCGCCGTCCTTCGCCTGCTCGGCGAAGAAGGTCTGGGCTTCCTGCAGTGTGACCGCGCCGGCACTGCCCGGCATGACCGGCACATCGCATTGCTGGGCCAGGGCGCGGGCGCGCGCCTTGTCGCCGAACAGCGCCAGCTGCTCCGGCGTCGGCCCGATGAAGACCAGCCCGGCCTTCGCACAGGCCTGCGCGAAGTCGGCCCGCTCGCTCAGGAAGCCATAGCCGGGATGCACCGCATCGCAGCCCTGCGCGTGGGCGATGGCCAGAAGCGCGTCGATGTCGAGATAGGCGGATGGCCCGGTGGCCGCCAGTGGCACGGCGACATCGGCCAGCTGCGCATGCAGGGCCTGTGCATCGTCCTGCGCATGCACGGCCACGCTGGCGATGCCCAGGTCCTGCAGGGCGCGCACCAGACGCACGGCGATCTCGCCGCGGTTGGCGATCAGAACTTTCTTGAACACGGGGAGGACCTCAGAAGGGGTGAGTGACTCAGTCGATGTCTTTCAGCAGGCGCCGCAGCACCTTGCCCGCGCCGGTGGCCGGCAATGCGTCGATGAAGCGCACCTGCCGCGGCACCTTGTAAGGCGCCATGTTGTCGCGCGCCCAGGCCACGATGGCCTCGGGCGTGGCCTCGGCGCCCGGCTTGCGCACGATGAAGGCCTTGACCACCTCGCCCTTCTCGGCATCGGGCTGGGCGATGACCGCGGCCTGGGCCACGGCCGGATGCTTGATGAGGATGGTCTCGACCTCCTCGGGGAAGACGCTGTAGCCCGAGACCTTGATCATCTCCTTGAAGCGGCCGATGAAGCAGAGGTAGCCATCGGCATCCAGCTTGCCCATGTCGCCCGTGTGCACCCAGCCGTTGCGCAGTGTGGCGGCGGTGGCCTCGGGCTTGTTCCAGTAGCCCTTGAAGGTGCCTTCGCTGGTCAGCACGATCTCGCCCACCTCGCCCGCAGGCAGGTCGCGGCCGGTCTCGGGATCGAGGATGCGGATGGTCACGCCCGGCGCCGGCACGCCCTGCGTGCCCCAGCGCGGCGCATGGCGCGGCGTGTAGGTGTCGCAGGTGTGGGTCTCCGACAGGCCGTAGGCGGCTTCGTGCGAGGTGCAGTGGGGGGCGAAGCCCTGCCACTGCTTCGCCAGCGGCTCGGTGAAGGCGATGCCGAAGCTGGTGACCGGGTTGACCTTGAGGCTGGACAGGTCGAAATCGCGCGCATCCGGCAGCTGCATGCAGGCCACGTTCATGGGCGCGATGCTGTACCACCAGGTGACCTTGTGGCGGTCGATGGCCTGCAGCACCGCATGCGGGTCGAAACGGTGCAGCAGCACCTGCGTGGCGCCCACCAGCACCGGCACGTTCACGGCCATCAGCATGCCGGCGATGTGGTACAGCGGCGCCACCGACAACAGCACGTCGTCGGCCTGCACGCCGTTGCAGTCGGCCGCGATGCGCGTCTTGAACAGGGCGTTGCCGTAGCTCAGCATCGCGCCCTTGGGCAGGCCGGTGGTGCCCGAGGTGTAGGTCATGAGGGCCACATCGTCCAGCGACAGCGCGACCGGGGCAGGCTTCGCATCGCCAGCGCTGGCCTCTCGGAAGTCCTCGCAGCCGGCAGGCACGGTGCGCGACTCCTTCATCGCGGCCTGCAGTTCGGCGGGCAGGTCCAGCACCGGCTCGGTGGGCAGCAGGTCGGCATAGTGCACGACGAAGACATGGGCCAGGTGTGGCGCCTCGGCCTGCACCTGCTGCACCACGGGCAGCAGCGGCGCGGCGGCCACGATGACGCGCGCCTTGAGGTCGCCCACCTGGTAGGCCAACTCATGGGCCTTGTTGAGCGGACCGCTGGGGCAGACGATGGCGCCGATCTTCTGGATGCCATAGTGGGCCACCAGGTACTGCGGACAGTTGTTGAGGAAGAGCACCACCGGCTCGCCCTTGGCCACGCCCAGCGCCTGCAGCCGGGCGGCGAAGGCGTCGCTCGCGCGGTCGAGCTCGGCATAGCGCATGCGGTGGCCGTACCAGTGGCAGGCGACATGGTCGCCGCGCTCGCGCGCATGGGTGCGCAGGTACTCGTGCAGGGGCTGGCGGGGGCGTTCGGGCAGTGCGTCGGCCGCAGTGCCGGGGTGGGTATCGAGGCTCATGGGTGTCTCCGTGGCGTCTGCCGATCAGGGTTAGCGATAGCGCATCGAACCCTGTCGGCCCTTGTCTTGCGATGCATGGTGCACGAACAATCCTACCGATGGGTAGAACATCGGAGACACCGCACAAACCCAAAGCCGCAGCGCCGCGCGGGCCGGCCGGCCGCCTGCCCGCGGAAGGGGCGACGCGCACGCACGGCAATGGGCGGCAGCGTTCGGCGACGGCCGGCACCGACGTGCAGCGCGAGCGCATCCTGCAGGCCGCCACGCGGCTCTTCGCGACCCAGGGCTACGCCAACACCACGCTGGCGCAGGTGGCGCAGGCGCTGCAGGTGACCAAGCCCTTCATCTACTACTACTTCCGCGACAAGCAGGAGCTGTTCGAGGTGCTGTCGTGGCGGCCCACGGTGGACTGCTTCACCGCGCTGGACTTCGCCGACGACGACCCGCGCCCGGCGGCGCAGAAGGTGCAGGAAGGCCTGCGGCGGCTGATCCGCGCCACCGTCATGCACTACCCGGCGGCCTTCTTTCCCTACCGCGAGCCGCAGGTCTACCGGCCCGAATACAACGCCGCGATGAAGAAGCTGGCCCATCACTTCTACGACAAGCTCACGCCGCTGCTGGAGCAGGGCCGGCGCGACGGCGACCTCGACTTCAACGAGACGCGCATCACCGCGCTGGCGGCCTGCAGCCTGCCGGGCTTTCTGTACAGCTGGTACCAGCCGGGCGGCCGGCTCGGCCCCGAGCAGATCGTGGACGAGCTGACCGTGCTTGCCACGCGCGTGATCGGCTTGCGCACGCGCGCCGCCTGATCCTTCCATGCCAACGACAACGAACGGAGACACACCATGACATTCCGCGCCCGGCTTGCGCCGCTGGCCACTGCCCTTCTTCTTGCCGCCGGGACTGCCTCGGCGCAGGACGGCAAGGTCTACAAGATCGCCTACATCGACCCACTCTCCGGGCCCTTCGCCAACGTCGGCGAGCTGATGCTGGCCCATGTGCAGTACGCCGTGGACGACATCAATGCCAAGGGCGGCGTGCTCAAGGGCCAGGCCAAGCTGCAGCTGCTGCAGTTCGACAGCAAGCTCTCCGCGCAGGAGAGCCAGAGCGCCCTTCAGGCCGCCATCGACCAGGGCGCACGCGCCATCGTCACCGGCGGCTCGGGCTCCTCGGTGGTGACGGCGCTGGTGCAGGCCGTCAACCGCTGGAACCAGCGCAACCCGGGCAAGGAGATCCTGGTCCTCAACCATTCCTCCATCGACCCCGAGCTCACAGGAAAGGCCTGCAGCTTCTGGCACTTCCAGACCGAGGCCAACACGGCGATGAAGATGAAGGCCCTGGCCAACTTCATCAAGAAGACGCCCGACGTGAAGAAGGTCTACCTGCTCAACCAGGACTATGCCCACGGCAAGCAATGGGCCAGCTACGGCAAGCAGCTGGTGGGGCTGGCCCGGCCCGACGTGCAGTTCGTGGGCGAGGCGCTGCATCCCATCGGCCGGGTGAAGGACTTCGCGCCCTACGTGGCCAACATCAAGGCCTCGGGCGCCGACTCGGTCATCACTGGCAACTGGGGCCAGGACATGACGCTGCTGCTCAAGGCCGCGGGCGATGCCGGCTACAACCTCCGCTACTTCAACCACAGCGCCGGCTCGGTGCCGGGTACGGTGCTGGCCGTGTCGCAGGCCAAGCTGGGGCAGCTCACGTGGGTGGCCGAATGGCACCCGGGCCAGGCCGACAGCCCGCGCGTGGATGCGCTGGCCAAGGCCTACAAGGCCAGGATGGGCAAGGACTTCCTGGCGCCGCGCATCGACATGACGCCGCGCCTGCTCGCCGCCGCCATCGACAAGGCCGGCAGCACCGAGACGGTGGCCGTGGCCCGCGCGCTGGAAGACCTGAGCTTCGACTCGGTGGTCGGCCCGGTGCGCATGCGCGGCGAAGACCATCAGCTGCTGCTGCCACAGGTGGTCAACACCATCGCGCCGGTGGACGGCAAGACGGTCAAGACGGGCTGGGAGGGCACGAACTACGGCTTCCGCACCGAGGCGGTCTACACCGGCAACGAGCTGGCGCAGGGCACCGACTGCAAGATGGTGCGGCCGGGCGGCTGAGCCCGGCGTGTCCCGGCGGCCTGTGCCACCGTTGTCGGCATTGGCTGGCATGCGGTCTTCACTGTCCGTGCCTAGACTGGGCCGATGCAAGCCACCTTCGACCCCAGTGCCAGCCCCGCAGCCACCAGCGTGGCCCTGATCGGCGCACCCACCGACGTGGGTGCCAGCGTGCGCGGCTGCGGCATGGGACCGGATGCCCTGCGCGTCGCAGGCCTGGCCGAGTGCGTGGCCCGCATGGGCCTGACGGTGGTCGACCGGGGCAATCTGGCTGGCCCCGCCACGCCCTGGCGCGCGCCCGAAGGCGGGCTGCGCCACCTCAAGGAGGCGGTGGCGTGGAACCGCAGCGTGTACGACGCGGTCGACGCAGCGCTGGGCGCGGGCCATCTGCCTCTGCTGATGGGGGGCGACCATTGCCTGGCCATCGGCTCCATCAGCGCCGTCGCCTGGCATGCGCGCCGCCGTGGCAAGACGCTGCGCGTGCTGTGGCTCGACGCCCACACCGACGTCAACACCGAGGCCACCTCGCCCAGCGGCAATCTGCACGGCATGCCGGTCGCCTGCCTGCTGGGCCATGGCCCGTCCGCCCTCACCGGCTGGAGCGGCTTGCCGAGCGCATTGCAGGCCGATGCCCTGCGCTTCATCGGCATCCGCAGCGTGGATGCGCCCGAGCGCGACGCCATCCGGGCCCTGGGCCTGACGGTCTTCGACATGCGCCACATCGACGAGCACGGCATGCGCACCACCATGACCGAGGCCCTGCACGGCATGGACGAGGACACCCACCTCCACGTGAGCTTCGACATCGACTGCCTGGACCCGGACGTCGCGCCCGGCGTGGGCACCGGCGTGCGCGGCGGCCCCGGCTATCGCGAGATGCAGCTGTGCATGGAGATGATCGCGGACACGGGCCGCCTGGGCTCGCTGGATGTGGTGGAGCTCAACCCTGCGCTGGACGTGCGCAACCGCAGTGCGGAGATCGCGGTGGAACTCATCGAAAGCCTGCTGGGCAAGTCCACTTTGGCGCGCGGCTGAGCCACTGGGCGATTGGGCGCTCGGGCGTCTGCGTCACGTCTGCTGACAAAGGGCGTTGTTCCTACACGCTTCGTCGACCGCTCGGGCGACAGTGAATGTCGCGGGTAGCCCATAGTCGTATCACCCCTGCTGCGCCCGCTCTCACCCATGCCCGAATCCGCCTCTCCCCCTGGTTCTGCCCTGCGCGTCCTGGTTGTCGAAGACGATCCCGACGTGCTGCAGACCACGCTGGAGATGCTGAAGCTTCTGGGCCATTGGGCGACCGGGGTGAGCAGCGCCGAGACCGCGCGCGACCGCTACCTCGACGGCGCCTTCGATGTGGTGATGATCGATGTGGGGCTGCCGGCGCTGTCGGGGCTGGAGCTGGCCGAGGCGCTGGGCGTGCGCGATCCGGTGCGCATCATCTTTGCCACCGGCCGGCCGTCTCCACGCGAGCTGCCGGCCAACACGCAATGGCTGCGCAAGCCCTTCGGCATCGATGCGCTGGCCGATGCCCTGGCCACGCCGGCTAGCGGGGGGATGGCGTCGGCTTCGCCGCCCCCTCGGTGACGGGCGTGGCCACCGCCGGTTCGGTGCGGGCCAGGTAGCGCTCCAGCAGCGCATAGAAGCCTTCGTAGAAGCGGTCGTCGGTGAGCGTCTGGCTGGCCACCTTGACCATGGCGTCGTTGCTGGAGGTGAAGGGCAGCGACAGCGACCCGAAGGCCCCGACGCCCACGCTCGCCGAGTTGTTGACCTTCTTGAGCCCGTAGCGGTCCTGCACCGCGGTGGCGAAGGCGATGGCGGCAGGCTGGCCGTTGTCGCCCTGCTCCTGGGCGCAGACCACGCGGAACTCGACCTCCACATGCACCTCGCCCTCGGGCTGGAAGCTCTTGCGCCCCGTCACCTGCTCGGCGGCCGCCGCGGTGATCATGTAGCCCTGGCTCAGCAATGCCCGCCGCGCCGCCTCGCAGGTCTGGCCCACCGTGGCATCGTAGATGCGGGTGTGGGTGTTGGTCGCCTCGAAGTCCTCGGTCGCCAGGTCCTTGGCACCTTTGCCCTTCGGCGCGCTGCCGCAACCGGTCAGCAAGGCGGCCAGCACCACCATCCCCACGGCGCTCCAGCCGCGCCCCGCTTTAGTTCGCATCGTCGTCATCCCGCAAGTGTCGCCCGGCCGACGGCCGGGGCGTGGCTTGGATGCCGCGAGATGGGCCCGGTTCCCCGTAGCAGCCCCGTCCCGCTGCCGTGCTGGACCCAAGCGCGCCACACCGCACCGCGCGACTTCCACCGCCGGTCTGGCCCGCGCTCCCTCGTGCCGGGAGGGCCTCGGAGCAGGCCACGCCAGTGCACCCTGGGAACCGGCTTTGCCGGGCCCGCGGGTGCGCCCCTTGAGGGGGATGGGTTTTCTACACGCAGTGAGAAAACCAAACGGGGTGGGTCATGGATACAGCCCGCGTTCCTGGCGCGCGGCCAGGATGCGCTCGCACGCCACCGCGAAGGTCGCAGTGCGCAGTGCGATGTGGTGCTCGTCGGCCTTGTTCCAGATGTGCTCCAGCGCGCCGACCATGATCCGGTCCAGCCGCTGGTTGATCTCGTCCTCGGTCCAGAAGAAGCTGGAGAAGTCCTGCACCCATTCGAAGTACGAGACCGTCACGCCGCCGGCATTGCAGATGACGTCGGGCACCACGAGCACGCCACGCTCGGCCAGGATGTCGTCGGCCTGCGGCACCGTCGGGCCGTTCGCGCCTTCGAGCACCAGGCGGGCCGTGATGCGACGGGCGCGCTCGGCGCTGATCTGGCCTTCCAGCGCGGCCGGGATCAGGATGTCGGTGGGCACGTCCCAGAAGGCCTCGTTGTCCACCTGCTCGCCAGCACCGAATCCCGCGATGCCGCCGGTGCGGCGCGAATGGGCCATCAGCGCCGGCATGTCGAAGCCGCCTTCGTTCACCAGGGTGCCGGTGTGGTCCTGCACGGCCACCACCCTGGCGCCCGCCTCGGCGAACAGTTCGGCCGCCACCGAACCCACGTTGCCGAAGCCCTGAACGGCCACGCGCGCGCCCTGCAGCGGCAGGCCCAGGCGGCGCGCCGCTTCGCGGCCGGTCACGTACACGCCCCGGCCGGTGGCCTTGACCCGGCCCAGCGAGCCGCCCAGGTGGATCGGCTTGCCGGTGACCACGCCCGTGGCGGTCGAGCCGGTGTTCATCGAGTAGGTGTCCATCATCCAGGCCATGATCTGGCCGTTGGTGTTGACGTCCGGCGCCGGAATGTCCGAATGCGGGCCGATGATGAGGCCGATCTCGCTGGTGTAGCGGCGGGTCATCTTCTCCAGCTCGTTCTGCGACAGCTTCTTGGGATCGACGCGGATCCCGCCCTTGGCGCCGCCGTAGGGCAGGTTGACGGCCGCGCACTTGACGGTCATCCAGGCCGACAGGGCCATCACCTCTTCCAGCGTGACGTCGGGGTGGAAGCGCACGCCGCCCTTGCCCGGGCCGCGCGACAGGTTGTGCTGCACGCGGAAGCCCTCGAAGTGGGCGATGGTGCCGTCGTCCATCTCGATCGGCACGTCCACGATCAGCGCACGCTTCGGACGCTTGAGGGTCTCGGCCCAGCGGCCCAGGTGGCCGAGGTAGGGCACCACCCGGTCGACCTGCGACAGGTAGGTGCCCCAGGGGCTGGTGGAGGACGGGTGGACGTACGAGAGTTCGCTGGACTGCTGCATGGTGAGGAGGCCTCGGTGGTGCGGATGGCCGCGACGATAGGCCGGCCGCCCGCGCCGCGCCAGTGGCCATGCAGCCGGCGGCGGACCTTATGCGCGAGCGGCAAGGCGGGGCGCCCGGGCGCTCGATCAGTCCGGCCGCCTCGCCGCCGGGCCCTGCATCAGGCGGCCGGCGCGGCGGCGGCCCCGGCGCGCGGCCGGCCGCCGAAGATGGCCGTGCCCACCCGCACCATCGTGCTGCCGGCGGCGATGGCCGATTCCAGGTCGGCACTCATGCCCATCGACAGGGTGTCCAGCGGCAGGCCGAGCGCGTCGCGCAGCCGGACGGCCAGATCGGCCACCTCGGCGAAGACCGCCCGCTCGGCCGCGGCATCGGGCTGCGGCTCGGGAATGGCCATCAGCCCCCGCAGCGCCAGCTGCGGCAGCGCCGCCACCTCGCGTGCCAGCGCCACCGCCTCCTCGGGCGCCACGCCCGACTTGTTGGCCCCGCCGTCGATGTTGACCTGCAGGCACACCTGCAGCGGCGGCAGACCGGCCGGCCGCTGCTGCGACAGCCGCTGGGCGATCTTGAGCCGGTCCACGCTGTGCACCCAGTCGAACTGCTCGGCCACCGGCCGCGTCTTGTTGCTCTGCAGCGGGCCGATGCAGTGCCATTCGAGCTGCGGGCGCAGGTCGCCGAGGGCGGCGATCTTGTCCAGGCCTTCCTGCACGTAGTTCTCGCCGAAGGCCCGCTGTCCGGCGGCAAAGGCGTCGCGCACCGCCTCGGGGCCGAAGGTCTTGGAGACGGCCAGCAGCCGCACGCCGGCCGGATCGCGGCCGGTCGCCTCGCAGGCGCGCACGATCCGTGCATGAACCTGCTGGAGCTGCTCACTCGTCGTAGTCATAATTGCTGAAACCGTTTCAAAACGTCACGAAGTCTAGAGAGGTCGCGCGTGGACATCACCCAGTTGCTGGCATTCAGCGTCAAGAACAAGGCCTCGGACCTGCACCTCTCGGCCGGCCTGCCGCCGCTGATCCGCGTGCATGGCGATGTGCGCCGCATCAACCTCGACCCCATGGAGCACAAGGAGGTGCATGCCATGGTGTACGACATCATGAACGACGCGCAGCGCAAGCATTACGAGGAGTTCCTGGAGATCGACTTCTCGTTCGAGATCGAGGGCCTGGCGCGCTTCCGGGTCAATGCCTTCAACCAGCAGCGCGGCTGCGCGGCGGTGTTCCGGACGATTCCGTCGAAGGTACTGACGCTGGAGCAGCTGAATGCGCCGCGGATTTTCGGCGAGCTGGCGCTCAAGCCGCGCGGGCTGGTGCTGGTAACGGGGCCGACCGGCTCGGGCAAGTCGACCACGCTGGCGGCGATGGTCAACCACCTCAACGAGACCGAGTACGGCCACATCCTGACGGTGGAGGACCCGATCGAGTTCGTGCACGAGTCCAAGAAGTGCCTGATCAACCAGCGCGAGGTCGGGCCGATGACCCTGAGCTTCGCCAACGCCCTGCGCTCGGCGCTGCGCGAGGACCCGGACGCGATCCTGGTGGGCGAGCTGCGCGACCTGGAGACCATCCGCCTGGCGCTCACGGCGGCCGAGACGGGCCACCTGGTGTTCGGCACGCTGCACACCTCCAGCGCCGCCAAGACCATCGACCGGATCATCGACGTCTTCCCAGGCGAGGAGAAGGAGATGGTGCGGGCGATGCTGTCCGAATCGCTGCAGGCGGTGATCTCGCAGACGCTGTGCAAGACCAAGGACGGCGCCGGCCGCGTGGCGGCGCACGAGATCATGCTGGGCACGCCGGCCATCCGCAACCTGATCCGCGAGGCCAAGGTGGCGCAGATGTACTCGAGCATCCAGACCGGCCAGAGCATGGGCATGCAGACGCTGGACCAGTGCCTGGTCGACCTCGTGCGGCGCGGGGTCATCAGCGCGGCCGAGGCCCGCGGCAAGGCCAAGACGCCCGAGAATTTCCCAGGCTGACCCGGGGCGGCGCCCTTCCTCCATTCCCTGGGGCGCCCCCTCTGCCGTCCCGCCCGTCCCCCATTCCCACCTTTCTGGAGCCACCATGGAACGCGATCAGGCCAGCCAGTTCATCACCGACCTGTTGAAACTCATGGTCAGCCGCGGGGGCAGCGATCTGTTCATCACGGCCGACTTCCCGCCGGCCGTGAAGATCGACGGCAAGGTGGTCAAGATCTCGCAGCAGCCGCTGTCGCCGCAGCACACGCTGGCCCTGACGCGGGCGCTGATGAACGACCGGCAGACCTCGGAGTTCGAGCGCACGCGCGAATGCAACTTCGCCATCTCGCCCGCCGGCTACGGCCGCTTCCGCGTCAACGCCTTCGTGCAGCAGGGCCGCGTGGGCATGGTGCTGCGGACCATCCCGACCACGCCACCCACCATCGACGGGCTGAACCTGCCGCAGGTGCTCAAGGAAGTCACCATGACCAAGCGCGGCCTGGTGATCGTGGTGGGCGCCACCGGCTCCGGCAAGTCGACCACGCTGGCCGGCATGCTGGACTGGCGCAACGAGAACACCCAGGGCCACATCGTCACCGTCGAAGACCCGATCGAGTTCGTGCATGCGCACAAGAACTGCGTGGTCACGCAGCGCGAGATCGGCATCGACACCGACAGCTGGGAGACGGCGCTCAAGAACGCCCTGCGCCAGGCGCCCGACGTGATCCTGATGGGCGAGATCCGCGACCGCACGGCCATGGAGAACGCGATCATCTTCTCCGAGACCGGCCACCTGTGCCTGGCCACGCTGCACGCCAACAACGCCAACCAGGCGCTGGACCGCATCATCAACTTCTTCCCCGACGACCGGCGCGAGCAGCTGCTCATGGACCTGTCGCTCAACCTGCGCTCGATGATCTCCCAGCGGCTGGTGCCCACCGAAGACGGCCGCGGCCGCGTGGCGGCGGTGGAGATCATGCTCAACACGCCGCTGATCGCCGACATGATCTTCAAGGGCCAGGTCGGCGAGATGAAGGAAGTGATGCGCAAGAGCCGCAACCTGGGCATGCAGACCTTCGACCAGGCGCTGTTCGACCTGTTCGAGCAGTACGCCATCTCGTACGAGGATGCCGTGCGCAACGCCGACTCCACCAACGACCTGCGCCTGCAGATCAAGCTGCACAGCCAGCGCGCGCGCAGCCGGGACCTGAGTTCGGGCACCGAGCACCTGTCGGTGGTCTGACGAGGCCGGCGGCACCGCAGGCCGCGCAGCGCCGCTAAGCTCGGGGGGATGAGCACACCCTCCCCCTCCTTCCACCCCAAGTCCTACGCCGCCGTCCCGGCCCGCTCCGTCGCCTTCCTCGGCCTCGGCGTGATGGGCTATCCCATGGCGGCCCACCTCGCCGCCGCGGGCCACCGCGTCACCGTCTACAACCGCAATGCCGCCAAGTCGGCCGCCTGGGTGCAGGAATTCGGCGCCGCGCACGCCTCGGCGCCCTCCCCGCGCGAGGCGGCGGCCGGCGCCGACATCGTGTTCTGCTGCGTGGGCAACGACGACGATCTGCGCTCCGTGGTGCTGGGCGAGACGGGCGCCTTCGCCGGCATGAAGCCCGGCGCGGTCTTCGTGGACCACACCACGGCCTCGGCCGAGGTGGCGCGCGAGCTTTCCGCCGCCGCGAGCGCCCAGGGCCTGCATTTCATCGACGCCCCGGTCTCCGGTGGCCAGGCCGGCGCGCAGAACGGCATGCTCACGGTGATGTGCGGCGGCGACGCGACGGTGTTCGCGCAGGTGGAGCCCGCGATCGGTGCCTTCGCCCGCGCCGTCACGCTGCTGGGCGACAGCGGCGCCGGCCAGCTCGCCAAGATGGTCAACCAGATCTGCATCGCCGGGCTGGTGCAGGGCCTGTCCGAGGCCATCGCCTTCGGCCAGCGTGCCGGCCTGGACATGGAGAAGGTGCTGGAGGTGATCGGCAAGGGCGCCGCCCAGAGCTGGCAGATGGACAACCGCGGCAAGACCATGGTGGCCGGCCGCTTCGACTTCGGCTTTGCCGTGGACTGGATGCGCAAGGACCTGGGCCTGGTGCTGGACGAGGCCAAGCGCAACGGCGCGCGCCTGCCGGTGACGGCGCTGGTGGACCAGTTCTATGCCGACGTGCAGCAGGCCGGCGGCGCCCGGTGGGACACCTCCAGCCTCATCACGCGACTGAAATAGAGAGCACCCCCCATGCCGCTTCGCGGCTCCCCCCTCTCTGACGCCTTCGGCTTGGAGGGGGGCGCACCCGCAGGCCTGGCAAAGCCAGTTCCTGGGATGCACTGGCGTGGCCTGCTCCGCGGCCTCTCGAGTCAGTCGAGCACCAGCGCGGCTGGCGTTGCGAACGCCTTGGCGCATCCGCCTGTTGCCGGCCCGACAGTGCGCACGCGCTCAAGTGGTCTGCGCGGACAGTCGGTTTGCAGGAACCGATCAGCGCACGGGCGAAGTGACCACGCCCGGCACTGGTGCGGGTGCGGCCGCTGGGGCAGCGGGCGCTGGCAGCGGCGCCATGGGCGGCAGCGGCACCCGCGAGCCGTCGGTGCCGGGCACGGTCTGCGAGGGGCCGACGCCGCCGGGCAGGGACTGGCCGTCGTCGCCGACGAATTCGAAGACCCGCACCACCTTCTCGACGCCGGAGATGCCGCGCGTGATGTCGGTCGCGCGGTCGGCCTCGCGGCGGGTGACCAGGCCCATCAGGTAGACCACCCCGCCCTCGGTCACCACCTTGATCGAGTTGGCGGGCACGTCGGACGCGTCCAGCAGCGAGGCCTTGACCTTGGTAGTCAGGTAGGTGTCGTTGGAACGGCGGGCGATGTTGAGGGCCGGCCCCACCACCACCTCGTTGACGACTGCGCGCACATTGGGCGCGGTGCGCACCACCTCGCCGGCGCGCTGCTTGTCGGCCTCGCTGCCCACGGTGCCGGTCAGCAGGGCCGTGCGGTTGAAGCTGATCACCGTGACGTTCATGTCGTCGTTGGCGATCTCGCGGATGCGGGCGGCGGCGCGCAACTCGATGGCCTGGTCGTCGAGCTGCGCCCCGGAGCTGCGACGGTCCAGCGCCAGGGTGCCGATGCCCGCGGCCGCGGCACCGCCCACCACCAGCGGAACGCAACCCGCCAGGCTGCCGCCCAGTGCGGCAACGGCCAGGCAGGCGCAGGCCAGGCGCTGGCCACGCCGGAAGATCGTCGTCGGGGAGGTGGTCATGCGGAAAGCTCCTGTTCACCAAGTAGTTGGGCATCCACGGCATCGCACAGGCAGTGCAGCAGCACCAGGTGGACTTCGTGGATGCGGGAAAGGCGGTCATGCGGCACGCAGACCTGCACATCGGTTTCTCTCAGGGCCCGGCCCAGCGCACCGCCCGCGCCGCTGCCGACGCCGCCGGTCAGGGCGATGACGCACATGTCGCGCTCGTGCGCCGCCCCCACGGCGGCCAGCACGGCGGCCGACTCGCCGCGCGGACTGATGGCCAGCAGCACGTCGCCGGCCTCGCCCAGCGCCCGCACCTGCCGGGCCAAGCCGGCCGCATCGGCGCACTGGCGCGTGTCGGCCAGCGGATCGTCGGGGATGCAGGGCAGCGCCAGGGCCGCGAGGGAAGGCCGCTCGCGTTCGAAGCGGCCGACAAACTGGGCCGCGAACTGGGCGGCCAGGAGACCGGAGACGCCGGCGCCGCAGGCCAGCACCTTGCGGCCGCTGGTCACGCCCGCCAGCAGGGCCTGGACGGCCAGCCCGAGCGGCTTGCTGAGCACGGGCCCGGCCTGGTATTTGAGATCGGCGCTGTCGATGAAATGTTGTTGTAGACGTTGTTCAACCATGCTGTCCGGAATCATAGACGTGCGCTTTTCGGGCCAAGGGGCCCAGCCTGCGACTGCCGCGGCCGTGTCAGGTTCCCGCCAGTTGGCAACAAGGCGTCGCGGCAACACCCGCAAGACTTCCACGACCGATGCACCCAATGCCGGAGCGGGCCATTTCGCAAGACGCGCCTCCTGGCCCCTTGCAAAAGCAGGCGGCGGAACGCGAAGCGCGCCGCCTGGGCGGTTATTCCACGGTGAACGCGCCCCGCAACCACCGGATCTCGTCCTCCACCAGCACCGCGTCGAAGCGGCAGGGCGGCGGCGAAGGCAGGCGCATCAGGTAGTGCCGCGCCGCGAAGATGATGCGCCGCTGCTTGGCGAAGGTGATGCTGGCGCCTGCGCCGCCATGGCTGGCGCGGGAGCGGCTGCGCACCTCGACGAAGACCAGCGTGCCGCCGGGCTCGCGCATGATCAGGTCCACCTCGCCGCCGCCGCGGCCCGGGGTTCGATAATTGCGCGCCACCAGCCCCAGCCCGGCCTTGCGCAGGTGGGCCAGTGCGGCGTCCTCGGCGGCATCGCCCAGGCGCTTGGTGGTCGGGGGCGCCACCGGCCCCCGCTTGAACGGAAGAAGACCCATCTTGAACACCCTCCCCACGGCTGCTTCTTTCGGCGCCGCTGTCCAGGCCGCCCGCGACGCGGCCGGCGGCCAGCATTATCCGCAGGGCACCCTCTACGTCGTGGCCACGCCCATCGGCAACCTGGCCGACCTGTCGCTGCGGGCGCTGCATGTGCTGCAACTGGTCGATGCCATCGCCTGCGAGGACACGCGCCACACCCACCAGCTGTTGCGCGCCTGCGGCATCGACCGGCCCGGCAGCCAGCTGCTGGCGGTGCACCAGCACAACGAGGCCGAGGCGGCGCAGGCCGTGATCGCGCGCCTGGCCGAGGGCCAGCGCATCGCCTACGTCAGCGACGCCGGCACGCCGGGCGTGAGCGACCCGGGCGCGCGGCTGGCCGCCGCCGTGCAGGCCGCGGGCCAGCGCGTGCTGCCCCTTCCCGGACCGTCCAGCGTGACCACGCTGCTCAGCGCCGCCGGCGCGCATGACGACGCACGCGGCGGCGCCTTCGTCTTCGCGGGCTTCCTGCCGGCCAAGGCCGGCGAGCGCGATGCCGCGGTGCAGGCCCTGGCCGGCGAGACGCGCGCCGTGGTGCTGCTGGAGGCCCCGCACCGCATCGAGGCGCTGGCGCGCGCGCTGGCCGTGCTGGGCACGCGGCCGGTGACCGTGGGCCGCGAGCTGACCAAGCAGTTCGAGGAGATCGCCACTGTGCCCGCCCAGGCCCTGGCGGACTGGCTGGCCGCCGGCGCGCAGCGCACGCGCGGCGAGTTCGCGCTGCTGCTGCATCCGCAGCCCGCCCAGGTCGACGGCGACGGCATCGGCGCCGAGGCCGAGCGTGTGCTGCGCCTGCTGCTGGCCGAGCTGCCGCTCAAGAGCGCGGCGCGCCTGGCCGCGGACATCACGGGCGCGCCGCGCAACGCCCTCTATGCCCAGGCCCTGGCCTGGCGCAATGCGGATGAATGAGTCCCCCACCGTGACGTCCCTCGCTGCGTCCGATACCGCCGAGACGGCCGCCCGGCTGGCACGCTGGCCGCATCCCGGCACGCCCGTGCTGGCCACGCTGGACGACACCCGGCTCCTGCTGGCCTGGGTGCACGACGGCGCGCTGCAGGCCCATGCCCTGCCGCTCGGCCTGCACACGCTGGGCGACGCGCATTTCCGCCACCGGCCTGCGCGGCCCGTGGAACTCGAAGCCGCCATCGACACCGTCGAGGACGCCCTGATGCGCCCGCACCCGCCCCTGCCGGCCGGCCGCGTGCTGTGGCCGGCCGGTGCCTTCGGATGTGTGCTGCCGCTCGTCGGGGGCGCCACCCGCGAGGACGTGGAGGCGCTCTTCCAGCAGTTCGCCGCGGTCTCCCTCGGCCGGCCCGGCGCCGGCCTGCCGCAGGATGCGGCCTCCACCGCCGCCATCCTGGTGCTGCGCGAGCTGATGCATCACCTGGATTTCGCCCGGTGGGCGGCGGGCCCACCAGATTCCTCCCAGATCGGGCCGCACACTGCGTCCGCAGCCCGACTTCCTGACTCTTGATTCCCCCCTCGAGGGCTGCCTTCACCCGCTTCGGCGGGTTTCTTTTTGCCCGCACGGCGGCAGCGGCGCCGCACACTTCGGCAATCGGGTCCTTGATGCAATCGCGTTGCATCTCCATAAAATGCAATTCCGTTGCATTAAAGGCCTCCATTCCTAAGGAGGCCGACCGACCTGGAGCCCTCACATGTCCGACTCCCTGGCGACCACCCCGCCGCGCCTGCCCGTCACCGTCCTGTCCGGCTTCCTGGGCGCGGGCAAGACCACGCTGCTCAACCACATCCTCCACAACCGCGAGGGCCGTCGCGTGGCCGTCATCGTCAACGACATGTCCGAGGTGAACATCGACGCCCAGCTGGTGCGCCAGGGCGGCGCCAGCCTCGCCCGCACCGAGGAGAAGTTGGTCGAGATGAGCAACGGCTGCATCTGCTGCACGCTGCGCGAGGATCTGCTGATCGAGGTCGAACGCCTGGCGCGCGAAGGCCGCTTCGACCAGCTCGTCATCGAGTCCACCGGCATCTCCGAGCCGCTGCCCGTGGCCGAGACCTTCACCTTCGCCGGCGAGGACGGCCGCCGGCTGGACGACGTCGCCCGGCTGGACACGCTGGTCACCGTGGTCGATGCCTGCAACTTCCTGCGCGACTACGGCTCGCGCGACAGCCTGGCCGCGCGCGGCGAATCGATGGGCGAGGAAGACGCGCGCACGGTGGTCGACCTGCTGGTCGAGCAGGTGGAGTTCTGCGACGTGCTGGTCGTCAACAAGACCGACCTGGTGAGCGCCGGGGAGCGCGAGCGGCTGCTGGCCATCCTGCGTGGCCTCAACCCGCGCGCCCGCATCGTGCTGAGCCAGTTCGGCCGGGTGCCGCTGGCGCAGGTGCTGGACACCGGCCTGTTCGACTTCGAGCAGGCGGCGCAGGCGCCCGGCTGGCTGCAGGAGCTGCGCGGCACGCATGTGCCCGAGACCGAGGCCTACGGCATCGCCAGCTTCTGCTGGCGCGCGCGCCGGCCGCTGCATCCGCGGCGCTTCTTCGACTGGGTGGAAAGCGAATGGCCCGGCGTGGTGCGCTCCAAGGGCTTCTTCTGGCTGGCCAGCCGGCCGACCTTGGCCGGGTCGTGGTCGCAGGCCGGGGCCGTGGCCCGCCACGGTGCGGGCGGCTACTGGTGGGCCGCCGTGCCGCGCGAGCACTGGCCCGAGGACCCCGAGGCCCTGGCCGCCATCGAGCGGCACTGGCTGCCCGAGGTGGGCGATGCCCGGCAGGAGTTGGTGCTCATCGGCATGGACATGGACGAAGCCGCCTTGCGCGCCCGCCTCGACGCCTGCCTGCTCACCGACGCCGAGATGGCCCGGGGCCCCGAAGCCTGGCTGCGCTACGACGACCCCTTCCCCGCCTGGGAGTAAAGATGCGCCGTCGGCCGCCGCGAAGCGGCATGGGGGTGACTTCTCGCTTTACCTGCAGTCGGCGCAGGTGCCCCGGATGCGCAGCGCGCTCTCGCTGGGCTGCATGCCGCGCCGCTTGAGCGAGCGGTTCAGCCGCTCCAGCACGGCCTGCAGCTGCGCATCCTGCGGCAGGCTCACCAGCCGGTGGCAGGCCTGGCATTCGAAGAGCTGGCTCGAATGCGCATCGTGCAGCATGAAGCGCGCGACGCCGTCCGACCCCATCAGCCGGTCCGCCAAGCCGGCCTGCGTCAGGCGGTCCAGCACGCGGTAGACCGTCACGCGGTCGAAGGGCTGCTCGGCGTCCTGCATGCAGACCTGCAGCACCTCGTCATGGGACAGCGCCGAGGCCGTGGCCGACAGCACCCGCAGCACCGCGACGGACGCCCGCGTCACGCGCAGGCCGTGCTCGCGCAGCACGTGTTCCCAGTCGGGCGAACGGGCGTCGGCGGTGGAATGCATGGGCTCGGAATGCAACAGCGGGGCGTGAAGCCCCGCAGTTTAGTCAGCGCCGCCGGGCGGCGCCGAAGGTGCGCTCAGCGCCAGCCGCGCCGGTAGCGGAAGGCCAGGCTGCGGTGCTCGCCGCGCCGCACGTCCACCCACAGCGTCCGGCCGCCGACGATCAGCAGCACGATGCACAGCGCCACCGAACCCACCACGGCCAGGATGAGTCCGTTGCCGTTCAGCAGGCCGGCGAAGAGCAGCGACAGGCTCAGAACCGCCGGCAGCACGGCCCAGCCGAGGATGATGAGTCCCCGCTTGGCACCGAAGCGATAGGCGGCTCTTTCGGGCCAGAAAAAGACGTCGAACATTTGATCCATTTCGCAAGCGTCGAGTGATCGGGCACTCCCTTTTTTGGAGCGCCAGTTCCTTGATGGTTGCGGGCTTTCTGCGATTGCAGCTGCCCATCTCCTTTACGTAGCCCCCACTGAGGATGCTAGGGATATAGGCTATTCGGGCTAGGATTTTTCTTACAGCAAGTGTCAAAAGGTTTACAAATCCTGACGATGCCGACCCGTGGTAGCGCCACGGGCCGGTTTGTGGCACCCAAATGGGGTCACAGCGCCAGCACTTCGTCCTCCCAGAAGTCGAAGGATTGCGCCTGCACCGTCGCGGTGCCTGCGGCATCGGGCTGCGCCGCCGCGGTGCCCAGCACATGCGACTGCGCCAGCGCGGTGCCCAGCGCGCCAGTTGCGTCGCCCGCGTCCAGTTGGGCCACAGCCACGGCGACGCTGCCGCCGGCCAGCCCGTCCAGGTAGGCCTGCGTCGCGCTGTCCGCGTCGGCCGGGGCCAGCGACAGCGTCGGCGACAGCGAGACGGCCGCCAGGCTGCTGGCCGAGAAGGCCTGTCGCAGCGGCGTGTCCAGCTGCAACGCGAAGGCACCCAGCGGGCCCGCCTCGGCCGGGTCCATTGGCGAGGTCGTGCGCACGGGCTGGCCCACCGCCAGCAGCTGGCGGTAGCTCTGGCCGCCAGCCAGCAGGTTGAAGGCCGAGACACTGCCGTCGCTGTCGCGCACCACCAGGCCGTCGGGCGCGTCCACGTCGATGCGGCTGGCCTGCACCACCAGCGCGGGCAGCGTGGGCTGGCCGCCCTGCATCAGCGAGCCGCGGCCGCGCATGACGAAGTCGCCCGCCACCACGTTGACGGCGCCGCCCGCGGACGCCGCACGCACGGTGCCGCGGCTGCTGCTGACGGCCACCACGCCGGTGCCGGCATCGACCCGGCCCAGCACCACGTCGCCGCCGGCCGCGAAGGCCGCGCCCGCTCCGTGCAGCACCAGGGCCGTCGCCGCCTCCATGCGGATGGCGCCGGTGGCATCGACCTGGAACACGCCGGTGATGTCCAGCGCGCCGGCCCCGCGCAGGCTGACGTCGCGGCCGTGCACGCTGAGCTCGCCGGTGGTCAGCAACGACAGGGTCTCCAGCGCCAGCAGCGCATCGCCCGAGGCCGGCACCTCGCCCGCAGCCGCCGACTGGCCGAGGTCCACGCGGGCGAAGCCCTGCAGCGCCTCCAGCGTCTCGCCGCTGATGAGCAGCCCGCCACCAGCGCCGGCCGCGCTGCCGGCGCTGTCCACGCGGATGCCGCCGCCCGCCGTGGCGGTGGTCAGCGTCGCGGTGGCATCGCCGGCGCCGTGCACGATGCCGTCGAAGCGCAGGCTGTCGGCGGCGATCAGCAGGTCGCCGCCGGTGCCCACGTCCACGTCGGCCAGCGCCACCGAGGCGGCGCCCACGATGCGCAGCGTGCCGCCATCGAGCGTCACGGCCTCCTTGAAGGCCACGCTGCCCGTGGCCTCAACCACGAGTTCGCCCGACACGTGCACCGAGCGCTCGAACACCACGTCGGCCGCATCGCTCACGCGCAGCACATCCAGCGGCGTGCTCTGGCCGACCGGGCCGGTCACGCTCACCGAGCCGCCCGAGGCCGCCAGGATCAGCGAATCGGCCGCGCCGCCCTGGCCGTCCACCGCCCGGTGCAGCACGATGTCGCCGGCACCGCCCACGCCCGACTCCAGGTGCACCTCGCCGGCCACGACCAGCAGGTCGTCGACGTCGATGCCGCCCTGCACCAGGATGCTGGCGTCCTTCGCCGTCGTGCCCGCGCCCGAGCCCTGCACCGCCAGCGAGGCGGCCGAGATGGCGCCCTGCAGCAGCGTCTGGCCACCGTTGCCCGTGGTCTGCAGCACCAGCGCGTCGGCCAGGTGCACCGCCTCGTCGCGGCCAGAGATCTGCACCTGCTGGCCGGCGGCGTCGCTGCCGATCACGATGCGCGAGAAGCCCGGCACCAGGAAGGACAGGTCGTCCACGCCCAGGTAGAGCGCGTCGGGCTGGGCCGCGTGCAGGCCGGCGTCGCCGATGGCGATGGCATGGCCCGCGCTCGCGCCGTGGATGGCCAGCACGCCGCCCGCGCTGGCGATGGCCGCCGACAGCTCCATGCGGTCGGCCGCCAGCGTCACGTTGCCGCCGCCGCCTGCGACGCTGCGCGTCACGCGCAGCTCGCCCGCATCGGACTGCAGCAGGATGCCTGCACTGGCCGTCAGCGCGGCCGCGTCGATGTCGCCCGAGGCCTGCAGCGTGATCGCGCCGGTGGCGGCCACGATGTCGCCGCCCGCCGCGCCGGCGATGCCACCGCCGCTGGTCAGGATGCGCACCGCGCCGCCACCCACGGCGGCGATGGCGCCATCGCCCGCGGACGACTGGCCGTCGGTGAGCCGCACATCGCCATGCGCCGTCAGCACCACGTCGCCGCCCGCGCTGGTGCGCAGGTCGGACTGGGCCAGGCCCAGCACCGTGGTGGCGCCGGCCGCGTCCACGCGCCGCACCGAGACGCCGACCTCGCCCACGGTCAGGCCGTCGGCCTCGTCCAGATGCAGGCCGCCGGCACCCGCGCGGGCGCTGAGCGTGCCGACCTCGATGGCGAAGACGTCGTCGGCCCGGCCCACGGACTGGGCCTGCAGCGCCAGGCCCGCGGCCTGCACGTGCACGCCCGCATCGCCGTTGTCCAGCACCGCGCCCTGGTCGGACAGCAGGGCCACCTGGCCGGCCGTCTGGATGCGGGCGATGCGCAGGTCGCCCTGCGCCTGCACGCGGATGTCCGCGGCACCCTGCAGCAGGCTGCCGGCGCCCATGGCGATGCCGCCGGCGCTGGCACGCAGGTCCAGCGTGCCGCTGCCGCCGGTGACCACGGTGACGCCCGCGCCTGTGCGCAGGTCGCCGGCGGCCAGCAGGCTGACGGCGCCGCCGTCGCTGCGCACGTCCGACAGCAGCGCCAGTTCGCCCGCCGCCTGCAGGCGCATCACGCCCTGGGCGCTGCGGGCGCCGGCGCTGCCGGCCTCCAGCGTCAGGTCGCCGCTGCCGTTGCCCAGCACGACGGCGCCGCTGCCGGTGGCCTGCAAGCCATCGGCCGTGGCCGCCCCCAGGGCGGTGGCCGTGCCGCCGGCCGCCACGCGCGAGACGGTGACGCCGACCGGGCCGGCCGCCAGGCCGTCGCGCTCCTGCACGAACAGGCCACCGTCGCCGGCCGTGGCGGCCAGGCGCTGCACCTGCGTGTCGATGGCGCGCGCCGCGCTGCCGATGGCCTGGCCGGCCGACAGCAGCAGGGCCCGGGCCTGCACCGTGGCCTGCGCCCCGTTGCCGCCGTCGACCAGGCTGCCGCCGGCGATCGCCGCCACGTCGGCGTCGGTCACGATGCGGCCCAGCGTCAGCTGCTGCCCGGCCGCCACGCGGATGTTGGCCTGCGCGCTCAGCACGCTGTCGGCCGACTGCGTCAGGTTGCCGCCCGCGTCCACGTCCACCGTGCCGGCGCCGCCCGTGCGGATATCCGCCCCGGCGTCGAAGCCGATGGCGCCACCCGCACGCAGGCTGATCGCGCCGCTCGTGCTCAGCACGTCGGCCTGCACCGTCACGTTGCCCGTCAGCGCCTGCACCAGCACGTTGCCGCTGCCATGGGCCGACACGCTCGCGCCCGCGCCGTTGGCCGTGCCGTCGCCCAGCACCAGGTCGCCCGTCGTGCTCTGCAGCACCACCGCGCCGTTGCCGCCCAGCGTGCGCAGGTCCGACTGCGCCGCATCGGCCACCACCGTCGTGGTGCCATCGGCGCCCACGCGGTTGATGCTGGCCGCCACGTCGCCCACGGTCAGGCCGTCGGCCTCCAGCAGGTAGACGCCGCCATTGCCGGCGCTCGCGCTCAGCGTGGTGACCTTCGTCTCCAGCGCGTTGGTGGCGCTGCCGATGGCCGTGCCCGCCTGCAGACGCAGGCTGGCCGCCTCGATGTTGACCGTGCTGTCGCCCGCCGCGTCCGCATCCACGATGGCCGTGCCGGCCACGATGGAGACCGTGCCGCCGGTCGTGATGCGGCCGATGGTGGCCGTGGTGCCCGCGTTCACGCGCACCGTGCCCGTGCCGCTGGTCAGCAGGCTGCCGGCGTTCATCGCCAGGGCACCTGCCGCATCCACGTCCACCGTGCCGGCGCCGCCCGTGCGGATATCCGCCCCGGCGTCGAAGCCGATGGCGCCACCCGCGCGCACGCTGATCGCACCGCTGCCGCTCAGCACGTCGGCCTGCACCGTCACGTTGCCCGCCAGCGCCTGCACCAGCACGTTGCCGCTGCCGTGGGCCGACACGCTCGCGCCCGCGCCGTTGGCCGTGCCGTCGCCCAGCACCAGGTCGCCCGTCGTGCTCTGCAGCACCACCGCGCCGTTGCCGCCCAGCGTGCGCAGGTCCGACTGCGCCGCATCGGCCACCACCGTCGTGGTGCCGTCGGCGCCCACGCGGTTGATGCTGGCCGACACGTCGCCCACCGTCAGGCCGTCGGCCTCCAGCACGAACAGGCCGCCGTTGCCGGCGCTCGCACTCAGCGTGGTGACCTTGGTCTCCAGCGCGTTGGTGGCGCTGCCGATGGCCGTGCCCGCCTGCAGGCGCAGGCTTCCTGCCTCGATGTTGACCGTGCTGTCGCCCGCCGCGTCCGCATCCACGATGGCCGTGCCGGCCACGAGGGAGACGGTGCCGCCGGTCGTGATGCGGCCGATGGTGGCCGTGGTGCCCGCGTTCACGCGCACCGTGCCCGTGCCGCTGGTCAGCAGGCTGCCGGCGTTCATCGCCAGGGCGCCCGCCGCGTCCACGTCCACCGTGCCGGCGCCGCCCGTGCGGAGGTCCGCCCCGGCGTCGAAGCCGATGGCGCCGCCCGCACGCAGGCTGATCGCGCCACTCGTGCTCAGCACGTCGGCCTGCACCGTCACGTTGCCGGCCAGTGCCTGCACCAGCACGTTGCCGCTGCCGTGGGCCGACACGCTCGCGCCCGCGCCGTTGGCCGTGCCGTCGCCCAGCACCAGGTCGCCGGTCGTGCTCTGCAGCACCACCGCGCCGTTGCCGCCCAGCGTGCGCAGGTCCGACTGCGCCGCATCGGCCACCACCGTCGTGGTGCCGTCGGCGCCCACGCGGTTGATGCTGGCCGACACGTCGCCCACCGTCAGGCCGTCGGCCTCCAGCACGAACAGGCCGCCGTTGCCGGCGCTCGCGCTGAGCGTGCTCACCTTGGTCTCCAGCGCGTTGGCCGCGCTGCCGATGGTGGTACCCGCCTGCAGGCGCAGGCTGGCCGCCTCGATGTTGACCGTGCTGTCGCCCGCCGCGTCCGCATCCACGATGGCCGTGCCGGCCACGAGGGAGACGGTGCCGCCGGTCGTGATGCGGCCGATGGTGGCCGTGGTGCCCGCGTTCACGCGCACCGTGCCCGTGCCGCTGGTCAGCAGGCTGCCGGCGTTCATCGCCAGGGCACCCGCCGCGTCCACGTCCACCGTGCCGGCGCCGCCCGTGCGGATGTCCGCCCCGGCGTCGAAGCCGATGGCGCCGCCCGCACGCAGGCTGATCGCACCGCTGGCGCTCAGCACGTCGGCATTGGCCGCGGCGCTGATCGCCCCGCCGCTCTGCAGCAGCACATTGCCGCTGCCGTTCGCCGAGACGGCCGCACCGTCCAGCGAGCCGGGCTGGCCGTCGGTCAGCGTCAGCGTGCCGCTGCCGCCGGTGCGCAGCACGATGCTGCCGTTGCCGCCGGTGGTGCGCAGGTCCGACTGGGCCGCGTCCACGGTGGCGGCGTCCAGCGTGCCGGCCGCATTCACCTTCTGCACCGCCACCGAGACGGTGGTCACGGTCACGCCGTCGGCCTCGCTCAGGAACAGGCCGCCGCCGGCCGCCTGGGCACTGAGGTTGACGGTGGCCGTCTCCAGGTGGTTGCCCGCGGCGCCGATGCCGGTGCCGGCCGCCAGGCGCAGGCCGCCCGAGACATTGCCGGTGGTGATGTTGACGCTGCTGTCGCCGTCCGCGTCGGCATCGAGGATGCTGCCCGCGGTGGCGGTGACCGAGACGCCGCCGGTGGCCGAGGTGAGCGCGATCACGCCCACCACCACGTCCTGCGCCGCGAGCAGGCGCACCGTGCCGCCGGCCGTGATGGTGTTGCCGGCCGCCTGGACGATGCTGCCCAGGGCCGATTCCACGTCCACGCCGCCCACCAGGCCGGTGGCGATGCCCACCGCGCCGTTGAAGCGCACGCCCGTCTGGCCCAGCACCGTGACGAAGCCGCCGGTGCTGCCGCTGGTGGTGATGGCCGCGTCGGCGATCACCCGGCCCGCCAGCGCCTCGATGCGCACATGGCCGCCCGCGCCGCTGCCGTTGCCGGCCGCCACGGCCACGCCGTCGGCGTTGCCGCCGTCGCCGAGCACGAGGTCGCCGGTGGTGCTGCGCAGCACCACGCCGGTGTTGCCGGTGGTGACGATGTCGGACTGCGCGGCATCGGCCAGGGCCGAGAGGCTGCCGTCCGCCGCCACGCGCTGCACGCTCGCCGCCACCGCGCCGACGGCCAGGCCGTCGGATTCGAGCAGGAACATGCCCGTGGCCCCGGCGCGCGCCGAGAGCGTGGCCACCGTGGTCTCCAGCGCGTTGGCGCCGGTGCCGATGCTGCCGCCCGCATCCAGCCGCAGGCCCGCGGCCTGGATGTTGACCGTGCTGTCGCCCGCGGCGTCGGCGTCGAGGATCGCGCCGCCCGCCGTCACCGACACATTGCCGGTGGTGCCGACGCGCGCCAGGGTGGCCGCACCACCCGCCTGCAGGCGGATGTCGCCGCTGCCGGTGGCGAAGCTGCTGCCCACCGCCTGCGTCAGCGCGCCGCTGCCGGCCTGCACGTCCAGGCTGCCGGCGCCGCTGCTGCGGATGTCGGCATTGGCCGTGACCGCGGTGCCGGCCCGCACGCTGATCGCGCCGCCCTGCGACACCACCGCCCCGTCGAGGGTGATGGCGCCGGCCAGGGCCTGCAGCAGCACCGGGCCGCTGCCGGCGCTCACGCCGCCGCTGCCAGCCGTGCCGGCGCGCAGCACCAGGTCGCCGGTGGCGCTGGTGAGCACGATGGCGCCAACGCCAGTGGCGGCCAGGTCCTCCTGCGCCGCGCTCTGGGTGGCCACGGCACTGCCGTCGGCCTGCACACGCTGCACGTCCACCGTGACGGCATCCACCGCCAGGCCATCGCTTTCGGCGATGAACAGGCCGCCCGCACCGGCGCTCGCGCTCAGCGTGGCGACGGTGGTCTCCAGCGCGTTGGCGCCGCTGCCGATGGCCGTGCCCGCGTCGAGGCGCAGGGCGCTGGCGCGCACGTCCACGTCGGTGTCGCCGGCCGCGTCGCCGTCGACGATGCGGCCCGACGCGCTCAGCGCCACGCGGCCGCTGCCGGCGTCCACCGACTCCAGCGTCAGGTCGCCGCCCAGCGCACTCAGCAGCACGTTGCCGTCCACCGTCGCGATGGTGCCGCTGCCCTGCGCCTGCACCAGGTCGCGGCCGGCGGTGGCGCCGACCGTGGCGCCGCCGCCCAGCGTGGCGACAGCGGCGTTCTGCCGCAGGTCCTGCGCGGCGGCCAGCGTGATGTGGCCGGCCGTGGCCGTGAGGGCCGCGTCGATCACCAGGTCGGCCCCGGTGCCGCCGGCCTGCAGCCGCAGGTTGCCGCCGGCAGTGCCGGCCGTCCGCACGGTGAGCGTGCCCGCCGCGGTGCCCAGCACCAGCGCGCCGCCCGCCGTGAAGGCCGCCTGCGCGACATCGGCGCGCGACGCGGTGCTGCCACCGTCGAGCCCGACGCGCACCACCGCGATCTCGCCGACCGCGCCCACGGTCAGGGCCGTGGATTCGGCGACGAAGAGGCCGGCGCCGGCCGAGGCGCTCAGCACCGCCGCTTCCGTCTCCAGCGCATTGGCGCCGCTGCCGATGGCGCCGCCCGCCGACAGGCGCAGCTGGGAGGCCTGCACGTCGACGGCGCCCGCCGTGGCCTCGCTGGCGTTGTCCAGGATCGCGCCGCCGGCCACCAGGCTCACGGCGCCCCAGCCGGACTGGCCGGCCAGGCTGCCGGCTGCACGGTCGGCCGCGGTGCGCGCATCGACCAGGCCGACCGTCAGGTCGCCGGTGGTCGCTTCCACGCGGATGTTGCCGCCGCCGGTGCGCAGCACGCTGCCGTCGGCGGTGGCGACGCTGCCCTGCGCCTGCAGGTCCAGCGTGCCGCTGCCGCCGGTGGAAAGCACCACGCCCGCCGACACGGCGAGGCTGCCGCCGGTCGAAAGCACGCTCACGCTGCCGCTGTCCGAGCCCACGCCCGCCGCGAGGGTCACGTCGCCCGCGGCCTGCAGCCGCACGGCGCCGCTGGCCGCGCCCACGCCCGCGGTGCCGGCCGTGCCGGCGCCCACGGTCAGGCTGCCCGCCTGCACCTGCAGCACGATGGCGCCCGCGCCGGTGGCCGAGAGGTCCTCCTGCGCGGTGCCGGCCACGGTGCCGGCCAGCCCGGTGGCGGCAACGCGGCTCGCGTCGACCGTCACGCTGCCCACCACCAGGCCGTCGGCCTCGCTGACGAACAGCCCGCCCGCACCCGCCGCGGCACTGAGCGTGCCCACCGAGGTGTCGAGCGAATTGCCACCGCTGCCAATGGCCGTGCCGGCCGTCAGGCGCAGCGCCGTGGCGCTCACGTCCAGGTCGCTGCCGCCATCCACGTCCAGGATGCTGCCGGCCGTGGCCGCGATGGCCACGCTGCCGCTGCCGGCGTCGACCAACTCCAGCCCCACGTCGCGCGCCGCGGTGAAGACCACGTTGCCGCCCGCCGTGCGGGTCTGGCCGCTGCCGGCCGTCTGCAGCAGGTCGCGTCCGGCGACCTGCTCCACGCTGGCGCCAGTGCCGCTGCTGGCCACCGTGGCCGCCTGCAGCAGGTCGCGCCCGGCGATCAGGCTGGCCGCGCCGCCCGCACCGATGCGGGCATTGAGCGCGAGGTCGGTGCCGGCCTCCAGCCGCAGGGTGCCCGCGGCGTCGATGCCGCGGTCGTTGGCCGTGCCCTCGTCCACGGTCAGGCTGCCCGCGGCCGTGAGCACCACGCTGCCGCCGCTGACCACATCGGAGATGCGGCCGGCGGAGGTGCCGGTGCTGACGCCGTCCACGGCCACCCGGTTCACCACGATGACGCTCATGTTGTCCACCGTGAGGTCGCTGGCGTCCGCCACGAACACGCCGCCCGTGCCGGTGGCCGCGGCGCCCATCACGGCCGCCTCGATCTCCAGCGCGTTGCTGCCGCTGCCGATGCCGTTGCCTGCGGCACTGCCCGCCAGCAGGCGCAGGTTGCGCGCATACACGTCCACCGACGGCACGGTCTCGCCCTCGTCGTCGAGGATGGAGGCGCCCGCCTGCACGCTCACCGAGCCCCAGCCGGACTGGCCGCTCAGACTGCCGGCCGTGCGGTCGGCAGCGCTGCGCGCGTCCAGCAGGCCCAGCGTGGCCGAGCCGGTGGTGGCCATCACCTGGATGTTGCCGCCGTCGGTCTGGGCCACGGCACCCGCCCCCATGGTGAAGCTGGTGCCGGCCAGCACGGCGATGTGGCCGCCGCCCGTGGTCAGGGCAATGCCCGCGGCCTGGGCGATGGCGCCGCCCGCGCTCAGCGTCAGGTCGCCGCTGCCGGAGCCCACGGCCGCGCGGATCTGCAGGCTGCCCGGCGTGGCGCCGGTCCAGGCATTGGCGAGCAGCACGTTGCCGCTGCCGCCGGCCGTCACGGCCGCGTCCACGATCAGGTCGCCGGCTCGGGACAGGCCGTTGGTCACCACGATGGCGCCGCCGTCGCCGCTGAGCAGGCCCACCAGGGTACTGCCGCTGGCGGACGAGACGCTGCTGCCGTCGGCGCCGATGCGGTTGACCGCCACGGCCGCCACGCTGCCGATCGTCAGGCCGTTCTCCTCGCCCACGAAGAGCCCGCCGCCGCCCGCGCTGGCGGCCAGGGTGCTCACCGAGGTCTCGATGCGGTTGGCCGCCGTGCCGATGCTGCCGCCCGCCACCAGGCGCACCGCGCCCGCCGTCAGGTTGACCAACTGCGGCGAGGCGCCGTCGGCATCCGCGTCCAGGATCGAGCCCGAGGCGCCGATGGCGATCAGGCCCGCGCTGCTGCTGCCGGTGCCCACGGTGCCGATCACCGCGTCGCCGCCGGCGGCATCGATGCGGATGTTGCCGCCCGCGCTCAGCACGCGGGCCGCGGCGTCCAGCGCGATGCCGGCGTCGGCCGCCAGCTCCACGGTGGCGCCGCTGCCCAGGGCCTGCGCCTTGAAGGCGCTGCTGCCGACGATGCCGTCGGCCGACAGCAGCGAGAGGCTGCCGCCACCGGCGGCGCTCACGTCGGCACGCAGCTCCAGCGTGGCATCGGTGCCTTCGGCCGCCTCGCCGCTGCGCAGGCGGATGTGGCCGCTGCCAGTCTGGCGCACCGTGCCTTCCACCACCAGCCGTCCGTCGGTGGTCTGGATCACGATGGCACCGCTGCCGGCGTTGTCGATGGCGGTCATGCCCGAGGCCACCAGGCGCAAGGCCGTGGCCTCCTGCACGTACACGCCGCCCGTGGCGCCGTTGGTGGCGCTCAGCTGGGCCACGCGGGTCTGCAGCGCGGCCGAGGCGGCGCCGATGCCGGCCGCGGCGCTCATGCGCAGCGCGGCGGTGTCGCCGTCGATGTTGGGCCCGTCGCCGCTCAGGTTGTCGCGGATCGCGCCGCCGGTGGCCGTGAGCGTCACCAGCCCGCCCGCCAGGATGCGGCTGAGCGAGAGGTCGCCGCTGTCGGCGGTCAGCGTCACGGCGCCGGTGTTGCCGGCGTTGAGCGAGCCGATGGTCGTGCCGTCGGCCATGGCGATGCCGGCACTGGCGCGCACGTCCACCAGGCCGCCGGCGGCGGCGATGTCGCCGCCCAGCGAGGCGCTGCCGCCATTGGCGCGCAGCGTCACGCTGCCGCCGGTGGTGGCGATGCGCCCGTCGTGCGTGGTGTCGTCCAGCAGCACGATGCCGCCGCTGGCCGTGAGCGACACGGCGCCGGTGGTGCTGGCGATGGCCTGGTGCACCACCAGGCTGCCGCCGTCGGCTGTCAGCGACACGCTGCCGCTGCCGGCCTGCAGCACGCCGGTGCCCAAAGCCGCCACCGTGAGCTGGCCGGCCGTGGTGGCCACGCCGATGTTGCCGCTGGCGCCCGCCTGCGTCTGGGCCACGCCCAGCACCGTGAGGTCGCCGCCGGCCGCGGTCTCGCGGATGGTGATGTCGCCCAGGGTGCCCGTGTGCGTGGCGCTGACGCTGTCGAGCTGGGTGGCGCCCAGGTTGATGCCCGAGGCCGCGGTCACCGTCAGGTGGCCGCCGATCAGCGCCTCGCCCGTGGCGCCGTCGGTGGCGGCGTCGAACTGCTGCACCGAGCCCGTGGCCGAGTACAGGACGATGTCCTGCACGCCGGCGGCGGTGCGCGCCTCCATGGTGTTGCCGATGCGGATGTTGCCGATCGCGTCGAGCTTGACCGTGCCTTCCACCAGCAGCGTCTGGTTGGCGAGGTTGGCATCCTCCACCGTGATGTTCTGGCCGTAGACCTCCAGGTTGTCGCGCAGCAGCGGCTGGCCCGCCGTGGTCAGCGCCGCGATGCGCACGGTGCCGGTGCCAGTGGCCTGGCCGGTGCTGCTGTCGTAGCCGCCGATCACGATGGTGCTGAAGCCGTCGGCCAGCTTGCGCACCTCCTGGTCGTTGATGTTGAGCGTGGCGTTGGTCACGCTGTTGATCGGCGAACCCACCTCGATGTTGAGGCTGGTGGTGGTGGGCCGCAGCCAGAGCGTGCCGGTGCCCACGATGGACTCGTCGCCGCCCTGGAAGTCGATCTCGTCGCCCTGCAGCACGATGTCGCCACCGCCCTGCACCACCACGCCGCCCTTGAAGATCACCTGGCTCGCGCCCTGGATCACCAGCTTGCCCGAGGTGAGCACCACGTCGCTGTAGAAGGTGACCACGCCGCTGGCGGTGATCTGCAGGTCGCCGTTGACGGTGACCGGGCCGTAGAAGGTGACGTTGTTGGGCAGGTTGACCTCGCTGCCCACCGTCACGCCGCCGATGGTCAGGCCTTCGAGCGCATCGTCGCCGCCCACGGTGCCGCTGATGACGATGTTGTCGGCCGCCTCCAGGCGCAGGTAGTCGGGCGTGGCGTCCTGGTTGCCGTTGAGCATGTGCGAGGGCAGGCTGCCCAGCTGCAGGCTGCCCGTGCCGTCGGTGCCGGCGCGCAGGGTGATCGGCGCGCTGGCGGTGCCGCCGTTGATGCGCACCGAGTCGTTGATGGTGATGTCCGAGTCCGAGGACGCGTTGGCCGAGACCGTGGTGGTGTTACCCGAGCCGCTGATGGTCAGCGAGGCGTCGTGCGTCAGCACCAGCTCCTGGTTGATGTAGACCTCGCCGCCCAGGTTGGGGTTGAGGATGACCAGGTCGTCCTTGACCTGGATCGTGCCGCCGGACACGCCCTCGCCGCCCAGGTAGACCTTGAGCGCGGTGTCGGTGCCGCCGATGACGATCTGGCCGAAGCCGTCCTGCAGGTGCGACAGCGAGTCGTTGTTCAGCTGCATGCCGCCGCCGGTGCTGCCGGCATCGCCCAGCACCACGGTGCCGGTCGGGTCCGAGGGCTTGAAGGTGAGCGTGGCCCCGGCGCTGCGCACGTCGGCGGCGATGCTCACCTGGTCGGAGCGGATGGTGATGTCCTGCCCGCCCGCGTCCACGTCGCTCACGAACTTCTGCTCGCCCTGCAGCGCCGCCACGTCGGTCTGGCCGCCGCGCGAGCCGGCCGCCGCGGCGTCCGAGTGCACGACGATGGAGCCGGTGGCGAACACCACCACGTCCTGCCGGCTGGTGCTGGAGACGGTAAGCGACTGCGCGTCCACCACGATGGCCTGCGGGCTGAAGGTGAAGTCCTCGTAGCGCTGGCCCACCGAGCCCTTGGCCGTGATGGTGATGCCGCCGCCGGCGGCCGACAGCATGGGGCCGCCGGCGCTGCGCAGCACCGTGCCGTTGGCCGCGTGCGAGGCGGCGTTGTAGTCCTCCAGGTTCGCCACGGTGATCAGGCCGGTGGCCTGGTCCATGGTGAACTTGTTGCGCGAGAGCATCCAGTCGATGTCGGCGTCGAAGCCGCTGCCGTCGCGCAGCCAGCCCAGCGCGGCGCTGTCGTTGACCACCGACCCGGTGATCGCACGCACCCCGATGTTGCCGCTGCCGCCGGCCTTGACGGTGGCGCCCAGCGAGATGTCGCCGCCCTCGGCCGTGAGGGCGATGCTGCCGCCCGTGGTGTCGACCGCCTGGCCGATGTGCAGGCTGCCGCCCGCATACAGCGCCAGGTCGCCGCCGGCGCTGTGCACGCCGGTGCCGTCCGCCAGCACGTCGATGTCGCCATGGCGCGCCAGGATCGAGACGCGGCCCGCGGCCTGCTGGTCCACGCCCACCAGCTGCAGGCCGTCCACCTCCTCGATGAACACGTCGCCGTGGCCGGTGTTGACGAAGTCCAGCGCCCGCACCTGCACCTCCAGCGCATTGCCGTCCTCGCCGATGCCGCCGCTGGAGCGGATGTACAGCAGCGCGTCGGCCGCGATGACGTCGGTGCTGCCCTCGGCCACATCCAGCACGCCGCCGGCCACGATGCGCAGCTCGCCGTCGTGGGTGGTGCGCAGCTTGCCCAGCAGGATGGCGCCGCCCGCATCGAGCGAGATGGCGCCGCTGCCGGCATTGACGGTGGTGTCGCCTTCCATCGACAGGCTGCCGGTGCCGGCGTCCAGCGTCACCGCGCCCGACACGCTGGTGATGTCGCCCTGGCCGCTCATGGCCAGGCCGCCCTGGCCGCGTACCGTCACGTCGCCCGAGGCGCTGGACAGCGCCTGGTTCAGCGTCAGCACGCCGGCCGTGGTGACCAGCGAGATGCCGGCGCTGCCGGTGGTGGCGATGGCGCCGTCGACGGTCATGGCGCCGCCGGACTGCAGATGCACCGCGGCATGGCTGGTGCTCAGCGCCTGGGTGACGGTCATGCCGTCCTTCTCGTAGATGTCGATGGCCGAGCCGGCGGTCACCGTCAGCGTGTCGGCCTCGATGGTGCCGACCACCGCGCCGTTGACCAGCCGGCCCGCCGACACCGCGCCGGCCGCCGTCAGCGTCACCGCGCCGGCCGAGGCCATGCTGTCGATGGCGATGGCGCCGGTGCGCGAGGTGATGCTCACGTCGCCCGCGGTGCCGGTGATGGCACCGATGCGCACGTCGCCGTCGGCCACGATGGTGATGTTGCCGCCGGCCATCTGGATGCCGGTGATCTCCAGCGCACCGGTCTGGATCACCGTGAGGTTGCCGTCGCCGGTCATGGTGACCTGCAGCGTGCCGACCTCGGTGGTGAGCGTCAGGTCGTGGCCGGCCGACACCGTGAGCGCGCCCGCGCTGAGCGTGCCGCCCAGCGTGAGCGAGGCGCCGGCGCTGAGCGTGACCGTGCCGCCGCTGCCCACGTCGATGTCGGAGACGACCACCAGGTCGCGGCCCGCGCCGAGCGTGAGGTTGTCGCCGTCGTAGGTGGGCAGGTTGACCACCGTCAGGCTGCCGCTGACCAGCAGGCTGGCATCTCCGGCACTGCGGTCGGGGACGATCAGCACATAGTCGCCGCTCTTGGTGAGCGCCTGGGTGGCGGCGGCATCGCGCACGCTGCCCTTGAGCTCGAAGGCCGCATTGGCCTGCAGCGCCGTGAGCGTGAGAGTGCTGCCCTGCACGCTGGCAGAGACCACGCCGTCCTGCTCGATGCGCTGCTCCAGCGCGCCCAGCACCGAGGCCCAGTCGGCCGTGACGGCCTGGCCGCCCACGGTGTCGCCCACATGCACGGTGTAGCTGCGCGCGCCCACCTGCACGGTGTAGTCCACGCCCGCCTGCGGCGTGCCGCTGAAGCTGAGGCGGCTGGCCTGCGTGGCGTCCTGGCCGGCTGCGGCCAGCACGCTGCCCGCGTCGATCACGCCGCCGGCCACCGCCGTCTGCGACAGGCGCTGCACCGTCACGTCATCGACGGTGAAGGCCTGGTTGGCATCGTTGGCCGTCAGCACCAGCTGGCGCGTGGCGGCATCGAAGCCCACGTCCAGCAGCGCATGGCCGCCGTCCACCTCGCCCGCCTCGATGGCGGTGGCCAGGGCGCCCAGCACCGAGGCCCAGCTGGCGGTCACGCCGCCGCTGCCCACGGTGGCGCTGTAAGCGTGGCCGTTGATCTGCACCGTGAAGACGCTGCCCGTGGCCAGCGTGTAGCCGGCCGTCGCCGGATCGGCGAAGACCACATGGCTCTTCTGCTGCACCTGCGTGCCCGCGTCCATGTCGGTGTCGAAGGTGGCGGCAACCGCGCCCGCCTGGCCCAGGGCCGCGGTGCCGAAGGCGTCGTTGACCACCTCGGCCGCGAGGCCGACCACGCTGCGCTGCGCCACGCTGGCGCCGAAGCTGGTGGAGGCGGAGGCGATGGTCGAGGTGCTGAGCACCGTCAGCAGGCCGCCGGCGCCCGATTGCGGATCGGCGAAGTCGCTGCTGACCTTGTAGCCGCCGTCCTGGATCAGCGTCAGCAGCTGGGCCGTGACGGCCTGGGCGCTGTCGCCGTCCTGCGCGGTGTAGCTGTAGGCCGTGCCGTCGAGCGTGATGGTGTAGGCCGTGCCGGCCGCGACCGTCAGGCTGCGCAGGTCGAGCACGCGGCCGTCGTAGGCCGTGGCGTCGATGGCCTCGCCGCGCTCGATCTGAGCCGCCAGCGCCGTGCGCAGCGAAGCCCAGTCGGTCACGCTCGCCACCGTGGCGGTGGCGCCGTAGCTGGCATGGGCGTCGACCGCCGCCGCCAGCCCCTGCACCACGGCCGCCAGGCCGTCGCCGCTGGCCGCGGTGTAGCTGAAGCTCTGGCCGCCCACGGTGAACACGTAGCGCCAGCCCTGCTGCACCTGCAGGCTGCTCAGGTCGAAGTGGCGGCCGCCCTCGGTGGTGCCGTCCTGCAGCAGGCCCGCCTGGCCGGCCTGCACGCTCTGCATCGAGCTGCCGCCGACCTGGGTGGCCGCGAGCGTGGCGCCCGCGCTGAAGGTGATGACGGTGCCCGAGGCCTGGGCCGCGATGGTGGCGTCGGCATCGGCCAGCGCCGCCAGCTTGCCGGCGATGCTGGCGCGGGTGTCGCCGTCGGCGGCGATCACGTCGAAGCGCTTGCCGTCGGCCACCGTGAGCGTGTAGTGCGCGCCCGCGACGATGCCGGACAGGCCCGTCAGGTCGACCGTGACGTCGTTGCCCGAGGCGGTGCCGCTGGCCGTGCCCAGGCGGCTGTCGGCCTGCAGCGCCAGCACGTCCAGGCTGCCGCTGCCGTTGCCCAGGCCGGTGACGTCGATGAAGGCATTGGTGCCCAGGCGCACGAGGTAGTCGTGCCCGTCCAGGGTGAGGCCGTAGAGCTTGCCGGACTGCGGCGCGGTGCCGCTGTCGAACAGCACGTTGGTGTGCTGCGCCTGGTCGAAGCCCGGCGCCACGTCGCCGGCGCCGGTGTCGAGGCTGCTGCCGTCCTTGGCCACGCCGCCGGTGACGGCATCGAGCGTGGGCAGCGTCAGCGACACGCCGGCCAGGGTGAAGGGCGTGTTGCCCTGCTCGGCGCTGAGCACCAGCCGCAGGTTGTCCGTATCCACCGTGACGGCGATGGCCTCGCCCTGCTCGATGCGCGTCTTGAGCGCGCCGAGCACCTGGGCGGCGGTGTCGCCCTGGGCCGCAGTCACGCTGTAGGCATGGCCGTTGACGGTGACGGCATAGATCTGCCCCTGCGCCGGCTGCACGCCGAAGGCCAGCGTGCTGACCTGCGCCACCGACACGCCGGCCGGCGTGAGCGTCTGGCCCTGCAGGTTGACGATGGCGCCGCCGGCCTCCAGCAGCGAATGCTCGGTGACGGTGCTCTGCGGGTCGTAGCCGAAGCCGCCGGCCGCGATGGTGCGCACCTCGACGTCGTCGCCATTGCCCTGCTTGCCGGGGTCGGTGAGCTGCGTGATCTGCGCCGCGCCGCGCACCGTCACCTCGTAGCCGTAGAGGTCGGCGGTGCGCTCGTCGTAGGCATCGGTCACCACCGTGGTGGTGCCGTCGGGCTGCAGCGTGGCGACCGACAGGGCCTTCCACTCCTTCACGCCGTGCAGCGCGTCGGCGGTGATGCGGCCGGAGGTCTTCTCGGCGCCCAGGTCGGTCGCGGCCTCCACCAGGTCGACGTACATGACGCCGGCCGCGCGCAGGTCGATGTCGCTGCCGCCGGCGAAGTTGCGCACCTCGCGCAGGTACAGGTCGCCGCCGGCGGCGATGTCGATCAGGCCGTCGCGCGCGCTGGCCAGCTCCACCACCAGGCCGGTGGCCTCGTTGATGCGGATGGCGCCGTGCACGGTCGAGCGCACCTTGAGCGTGTCCACCAGCGTGTTGAGCTGGGCGTCGCCCGCGGTCTGCACTTCCAGGCGGTCGGAGATGAACACCGAGGCGCCGTCGCTCGTGACGGCCTGCGCCGTGAGGCTGAGCACGCCGCCGGGGGTGGCCGCGGCCACGATGCCGCTCTGCACGGCCAGCGTGCCGTCCACGATCAGCGTCACGTTGCGGGCCGGGTCGAAGCCCTGCAGCCCACCGACGAAGCCGCTGAGCGTCAGGTCGTGCTGCACGTGGACGAAGATGTCCTGCCGCGCGCGCAGGTCGAAGCGCAGCGCGGGCAGCTGGTCCACCTGCAGGTTGATGAAGCCCGTCTCCTGCGCCGGCGCGTTGACCGAGGTGCTGCCGCTGGCGTTGACGTCCACCGACTGCTGCACGGCCGTGGCGCCATCGGCGCGCACGATCACCTGCTCGATGGCATCGAGCGCGGCGCTGCCGTCGTAGTGCTGCGCCTTGACGGCGATGGTGCCGCTCAGGTTGACGTTCTGGCCCGCCACCAGTTCCAGGTGGCGGTTGACGCTGAGCGTCACGTCCTTGAGGTTCAGGCTCTCGCCCGTCTGCAGGATCAGCGTGTCGGCGCTGAGCGTGGTGGGCAGCAGCTTGGTGACCGGCTCGCCGCCCGAGGCCTCGGTGCCGAACACGAAGTACTTGCCCGCGCGGTATTCCATCCACTCGGGCGCCTCGAAGAAGCGGTAGAGCTCCACCGTCTGCGCCGCGTCGAAGACCACGCCGCGGCTGTAGGCCAGCGAATCGCCGGCCTTGGGCGTCTTGACGACGACGCTGCCCTGGTGGCTGGTGAGCGACACGGTGTCGCCCGCCATGCGGCCGTCCACGTCCACCAGCAGGCTGCCTTCGCTCTCGATGGCCACGCGCGTGTTGCCGGTGCCGGCGGTCACGCTGCTCAGGGCCTGGACCACGGTGAGGCCGGCGTACTTCTCGCCCACGCCGTCGAAGTCGTGCAGCGCGATGTCGCCACCCGTGGTGGTCGCATCGAGTTCGTTGACGGCGATCTCCAGCCCGGCGATGCCGGTGGCGGCGCGCACCGTCAGGCGCTGCGCCACCACGTCCACCGCCGCGTCGGCGAAGGACTCGGCCACGGCGCCCTGGCGCGAGATCAGCGTCACCAGGCCGGCCGAGCTCAGGCTCTGCTGGGCCTGGCCGTCCACCACCGGCAGGTCGGCCGCGGTGGCGGCATGGACGCCCGCCGAGACATGGCGCACCAGCAGGTCCTGCAGCGCATCCACCTTGACGTCGTTGCCGGCCTTGTTGGTGCGCAGCACCACCTCGACCAGTTCGACCACGCCTTCGCCGGTGAGGGTGAAGCTGCCATCGGCGATCTGCACGTCCTGCACCGTCAGGCGGCGCTCGCCCTGCGCCACAGTGGCGCTGGCGGTGTCCTGCACCGCCAGGCGCAGGCTGTTGACGTTGGTGGCGATGTCCACCGCGCCGGTGCTCGTCAGCACCAGCTCGTCGGCCACCACGCGGGTGTCGTCGTCGTGCCAGACCTGACCCTGGGCGCTGAGCGTGACGTCGCCGCGTGCGTCGTTGCGCACGTCGCCCAGCACCAGGTCGCCCGTCAGGCCGGCGGCACTGAGGGTGGAGAGGCTGATGTCGTTGCGGTCGCTCGTGCCGAGCGTGAGCACGCGGATGGCCTTGAGCAGGCCGGTGTTGCTCACGGTGATGCCGCCGTCGGCGGTCTGGGCGTCCAGCGTCAGCGGGCCGGCGTTGACGAGGTCGATGTTGCCCACGCCGGTGAGCGCCAGTTGCGCCTCGGACACGCGGGTTCCCAGGGTCAGGCCGGTCTCGGCCGAGGCCTCCAGGCGGCGGGCGGCGATGGTGCCCACGGCCACCCAGACCTTGTTCTCGTCGCCCGTGGTGTTCGGCAGCTGCACGAGGTCGCGGCGCTGTTCGATGAAGCCGGCCTGCGCCTGCAGGTGCAGCACGCCCTGCGTGGCGCTGGCCTCCAGCGTCGCATGGTCGAGCACGATGTCGCCGCCGAAGCGGCCCGCGGTGAGCGACAGTCCGCCCTCCGTGGCCTTGAGCACCGTCTGTGCGTCGGCCTCGATGCCGCCGTCGCGCGCCGTTGCGGCGGCGGCCGAGCCGGCCTCCAGGTCGATGCTGCCGGCGGTCACGGCGCCGCTGAGGAAGAGGTCGCGGCCCGCATCCACCGTCACGCTCGCCAGGCTGTCGCCGGCGGCGGCGCCGGCATGGGTGGCGCCGCCCAGCGTCAGGTCCTGCGCGGCCAGCAGCGTCACGGTGGCGCCGCTGCCGGTGCCCAGCAGGGTGGCGTTGTCCGCCACCTCCAGGCTGGTGCCGGCGGCCAGGCTCAGGCTGTGGGCCTGCAGCGTGGTCTGCACGGCCTGGCCCAGCGCATCGGCCACGCCCTGCACCTGCACCAGCGTGCGGGCGCTCACGTCCAGCCGCTCGCTGGCGCTGACCACGCCCGACAGGCGCACCGAGGCACCGGCGTCGATGACGATGTTCTTCGCGCCCAGCGCGGCGGCATCGCCGAAGTTGCCGTAGCTGCTGCCCACCGTCTCGGTGTGCGCCTCGGGGACGAGCTGCGTGACCTTCTGGATGATCGGCACCGACTTCCAGACGGTCACGTCCTTCGGCGTGGTGACCATCACCTCCTTGGTGGTGGTCTGGTAGACCGGCCGGTAGTCATCGATGTCCTGCGCCACCGTGGCCAGCTGGTACTTGAGCTGCACCCGCTGGTCGTAGACGTTCTCGGTCTTGGCCGTCCACTGGTAGGTGTAGTTCCAGTAGTTCTCGTAGCGGTAGCCCCAGACCTTGATGGCCGTGATCTCGTCGTTGTGGCCGCCGAAGTTCTGCTTGCTGCTCGTGAGCTTCTCTTCCCAGCCGCCGTAGTTCTTGTGCTGGAAGACCTGCACCGCATAGGTGGCCGAGCTGAACCGCACGGCCTGGATGTCGTCGTTCCAGTCGTCGCCGCCGCGCGAGCCGTTGTAGTTGCCCACGAGGTTGCTGGTGTCGTTCTTGACCTCCAGCGCATAGCCCACGTAGTTGGCCCACCAGTAGAAGACGGGGCCGGCATAGCCCGACTGGATGCCCGGCGCCACGCCGACCTGCCGCGTGCTGTCGAAGGCCGAGGACTGCAGCACCAGCGAGGCGGTGCCCGAGGCCAGTGTGGCGCGGTAGTCCTCGTTCGCCAGGATGGCGCTGATGCCGAAGGCGGCATTGTTGGCGCGCACCTTGGCGCCCTCGCTGTCGAACCAGGACCACTTGGGCGCGTAGCTGATCGTCGCGTCGTGGTCGTCGGCCATGTCCAGGTACTGGCGGGTGCCGGTGCCGTCCATGTAGCTGACCTTCCAGCGGCCGATGTCATGGTCGAAGTCCAGCGACTGGTTGGACCAGTCGAAGTTGCTGGCCGTTCCCGTGAAGCTGGAGCTGACCTGCGTGTAGAAGACCTTGCTCCTGTCGATGTAGCTGCCCACCAGCTCGCCGCTGTGCGACACCGTGTCCGTCACCCAGTGGCCGCCGGCGTTGCTGCCGTCGGCGCTGGTGTCGCCGTCGAGGTAGAGCGCACTGCCCTGGCTGACCACGCGCAGCACGTCTTCCTGCGCGCCCACGGGCATCAGCACGTACTTGTCGCGCCAGCCGGCCACGTTGACGTAGAAGACCTGCAGCGCGTTGTTCTTCCAGTCCGGCGCCCAGGCCGACTCGGTGGTGTTGCCGTTGAGCGTCTGGTGCGTGACGGCGTTGTCGTAGCCGAAGTCGTACAGCGGCATGTAGCCGAGCGTGTTGAGCACGGCCCAGCGCTGCGCATCGGTGAGCTGCGAGAAGCTCTTGTAGTCCGAGCTCTTGTAGTCGCCGCTGGGTGCGGTGGTCGTGCGGCCGGGGTTCTGCTCGTCGCCGGCGCGCGTCCAGTCGATCACCGGGATGGCCGCCTTGTTGGGCAGCGTGCTCAGCGCCTTCTCCTCGGCCGTGTTGAAGTAGTCCACGCCCTCGATGAAGAACTCGCGGAACTGCTGGTCGGCCGCGGCGGAGGGGTTGTAGTAGCCGGTCTGCGACAGCGTCACGTCCATCGTGTGATAGCTGCTGCCCACCTTGACCAGCTCGGTGCCCACCTGCTCGGTGACCTGCGTCGTCTGCCAGCTCACCTCGGGCACCTGGATGGTGCCGTCGGCCACCTGCTGGTAGCCGGTGACCACGTCCACCGTCTGCTCGGTGGTGGTGTAGCTGGTGACCTCCACGGCCTGCACGGCCTTGAGCTGCTGCGCGGACTTGAGCACCACGTCGCCGCCGGCCTGCACGACCAGCGTGCCCTCGGCATTGACCTTGCCCTGCTCCAGCACCAGGATGTTGCCGCCCGCCAGCTGCGCGCGCGCGATGTCGGATTCCAGCCGCTCGCGGCTCCAGCCCAGGTCCACGCCCGCGTTGAGGTGCACGTCGTGCCGGGAGCCCAGAAAGCCGCCCAGCGTGAGCGAGGTGCCTGCGTTGACCAGCAGCAGGCCATGCTCGGCGTCCTGGTCGACCTGCACGTTGCCGTTGATGACCACCGTGGGCGCCGCCAGGTGCACCAGCGAGCCGGCCTTGACGATGGGCGAGTCGCTGCCCGCCGCGGAGGCGCTGGACAGCACCAGGCGCGTGCGCGCCTGCATGTAGATGGACGAGTCCTCGCCGAAGGCGAAGACATGGCTGCCGGCCGTCATGTTGATGCTGGCGCCGGTGATGGCCACGCTCTCCTGCACCTCGATGTTGCGCATCACGTTGACGTCGCCGGAGGTGGAGGCGATCACCACGTCCTTCACGTGGGCGCGGGTGGGGCTGCTGCCGTCCACGCGTTCGCCGATCACGTGCGAGATGGTGATGCCGTCGGCCGCGCGCACGGTGACCGTGCCGCCCTCGCCGGTGTCGAGCACGCCGCCGGAGATCTGCTTGCCGTCGGCGTCGAGCACCAGGGTGTCGATGAGCACGCCGATGCGCGTGGCGGCGTCGGTGCCGCCTTCGACGCGCACCTGGTCGTCCCCGCGCACCCGGGCCGAGACCACCACCTGCGAGCGCGAGCTCAGGGTGATGTCCGCGCCCTCGCCCTCGGCGACCACGTTGCCGCGCAGGATGAGGTCGCCATCGGCCGAGACCACGATCTGGCCGTCGGCGTCGCCCACGCCCAGCCGGCCGGCCGAGCTCACCGTGAGGCCGTTGCCGGCCGTGTCGGTGCCCGCCAGAACCTGCAGGCTGCCGCTGGCGTAGAGGTGCGCCGCGATCACCATGTCCAGCGCCGCGCGCAGCTGCATCTGGGCCCCGGCGCCGTCCAGCTGACGGCCGCCGGCATAGGCCTCACCTGCCAGCTCGATGCGTGCGCCCGCGTCCAGGCGCAGCACGCTGGCCGCGGCCAGCGTCACCAGCTGGCCATCGGCGGCCGAACGGATGCTGCCGCCGGCGCGCAGTTCGAGCAGCCGGTCGGCCGTGATCACCGCGCCGCCGCTGGCGGCACCGACCGAGCCGACGGCGATGTCCCCCGCCGCCTGCACCAGCACGCCCTGGCGCGCGGCCCCTGCCGTGATGGGCGAGCCGTACAGCGCCACGTTGCCGCCCGCCACCACGCGCAGCGAACCGGCCAGCTGCATGTCGGCATGCAGCTGCACGCCCTGCGCGGCCGCGATGTCGACCTCGTAGTCGTAGGTGGCCGGCGTGGCCGCCGTGCTGCGCACGGTGCCGGCCAGGTCCACGTTGCGGCCCGACAGCACGATCTGCCCGCCGGTCTCGATCCAGCCGGCCTCGTGCTGCAGCGTCAGCGTGCCCTGGCTGGAGACGATCTGCACCAGGCCCGTGCCGCCGCTGTCGCGGCCCAGCGCGCTGTTGATGGAGACGTCGTTGACGCCGCTGAAGAGGATGCGGCCGTTGGCGTCCAGCGTGTTGAAGTGGGCCGAGTTGGTGGTGACCAGGCTCAGCTCGCCGGCACGCACCTGGCTGCCGACGCTGACGATGATGTCGCGCTGGGCCGTCAGGTCGCCACGCAGCTCCAGGGTGTTGCGCGCCTCGATGACGATGTCGGCATTGGCGCCGCGCGCCACCAGGTCGCCGCGGATGATGGCGTTGCCCGCCGGGGCCAGGTACATGCCGCCCGAGAGGGTCTCCAGCAGGCCGGTCTCGGTGAGCTCCACCGTCTGGTTGCCCAGGGCGTTGGTGCCGGCATAGAGGTTGATGGCGCCGTAGGCGCGGATGGACCCGGCGATGGTGATCTCGCCGCCCGGCGCATTGGCGCGGCCCAGGTTGACCACCGAGCCGCGGGCGCTGGCGTCCAGCGCCCAGCCGCGGTCGGAATCGGCCGGGACCGACACGGCCTGCGTGAAGCCGAGCAGGCCGGCGCCGCCGCCGGCATCGGCCAGCGTGAAGGCGTAGTCGCCGGTGATCATCAGGCGCCCATCGGTCAGGCGCACCGTCAGGCCGTAGCCCGACAGTTCGGGCGCGGCGTCGATGGCCGCCTGCAGGTCCTGCACCAGCGAGGCCAGCCCGGCATTGCCTGCGGTGGCCGACGCCGACACGGTGAGGGTGGCACTGCGCAGGTAGCTGCCATCCTTGACGGTGAGCACCAGGCTCGCGTCGCGGCTCAGGTGGCCATCGGCGTACTCGGCAAAGCCCGCCGCCGTCAGCTCCTGCGTCCAGGCCGGCGTGAGCACCGAGACGTCGCCCGCGGCCGACAGGGTGATCGCGCTGTCCTCGGACCAGGTCTTCAGGTGCACGTTGCCGCCGAGCACGACGCCCTGGTCGGCCCAGGGGTTGGCGCTGGTGGGCGTGCCGGCGCCGATGCCGCCACGCACCTCGATGGCCCTGCCGGCCATCAGGTCGCGGCCCAGGCGCACCTGCTGGCCCGCCGTGATGCTGATGGTGGAGTCGCCGCCGAAGGTGTGGACGGTGCTGCCCAGCGTCATGCCGGCCGGGTCGAAGTGGTCCACCACCTCGCCACCGGCCACCAGCAGGCCGTCGAGCTGCGCGTCCTGCGAGGCGCTCACCACGATGCGGCCGTCCGCGTCGTGCACCGCCACGCGCGCGCTGCCGGGCATGCGCACGCCGATGCCTTCGCTGCTGTAGCCGCCGGCCAGTTCCACGCTCTCGCTGGCGCGGATGGTGGCGCCCACCTCCACGGTGGCGCCCGAGGCGCCGGTGGTCTGGGCGCCCAGGTAGAGCTGGCCTGCCGAGCGCAGCACCACGCGCGAGGCCTCGGTCGACCAGTCGATGGTCTCCGTGCGTTCGCCGCCGGTGCCCGGCGCGCCGCTCTGCTGCAGCGTGCCGCCCGACAGGATGCTGCCGCCGATGGTGATGCCGCCGTAGGCGTCCACCGAGACCAGCCCGCCCGAGCCGTCGCTGGTGATGCCCGCCGCATTGAGGCCGGCCGCGCTGCCGATGACCACGCCCCAGCCATCGTCGTCCGCGCCGGTCAGGCCGGTGGTCTGGATCTGCACCGCGCGCGTGGCCTGCAGGGCCGTGTCCACCAGCACCTGTTCGCCGGCCTGCACACGGATGGAAGAGTCCGCCCCGCTCCACTGGATGCCGCTGCTGCCGATGATGCCGCCGGCCACCAGCGCGCCATGCAGTTCGACGTCGCGGCTGCCGATGACGGTGATGCTGCTGCCCGCGGCCGTGGTGTTGAGCACCGAGGAGGCGTTGACGTAGACGCTGGTGCCGTCGGCATTGGCGCCGTGCAGGTCGGTGCCGTCCAGCGACATGCCGCCCACCAGCGTGATGCTGCCGTTGATGCGGGCCTGGCCTTCCCAGTAGACCCAGCTGTCCGACTGCAGCACCAGGTCCGAGCTCTGGCCCAGCAGGTTGATGTTGCCGCGCACGATGACGTCGTCGGCGGTGGAGACCACGAAGTCCGCATCGTCCTGCAGCGTGGTGACGGTGCCCGTCAGCAGGAAGCCGAAACCGCGCTGGCCCAGCAGCGGATGGGGCTCCAGCACGCGGATCTCGTCGACCACGCCGTCGTTGTTGGCGTCGTAGGCCTGCACCACGTAGGTATGGCTGCCATCGCGCACCACCCAGCGGTCGGTGCCGGCCGCCCCGCTGGTGTCGTTGCGGTAGTCCACGCCCTCGGTGAAGCCGGTCATGACCTGCTTGCCGTCCACGGCCGCCGCGTTGTAGTACACGGTGCCGGCGTAGGACTTGAAGCCGCTCTGGTCGACGATGCGGAAGAGCTGGTCGCCTGAAAGCTGGGCGAAGGCCGTGCCGTCTGCGGGGCGCGCCACGTCGCTCCATTGCAGGGTCTCGGCGTGGTAGTCCACCCCGGCCTCGAAGCTCAGGCGGTACTGCGCATCGGCCGACGCATTGGCGTTGTAGTAGACGGTGCCGTCCCAGCGGGCATAGCCCAGCTGGCGCAGCACCGCGTCCTGCTGCTCCAGGCTCAGGCGGTCGAAGGTGGTGCCGGGCGCCGGCACGGTGAGTGCACGGCCGTCGGCCGCCGTCCACACGATGTCGGCATTGCGGTAGTCGCGGCCCTCGCCTTCGACCAGCAGGCCCACGGTGCGGCCGGTGGCGGCGTTGTGGAACACCTCGCGGTCCACCTGCGCATAGCCCAGGGCGTCCAGCACCACGGCACGCTGCGAGGGGTCGAGGTCCTCGAAGGTCGCGCCGGCGGCCGGGGCAGCGGCACCGCCCCAGTCGATGGCGTCCAGGTTGTAGTCGGCGGCCTGGCCCTGCGCGAAGCCGTCGACGATGCGCACGGTGCGGTCGGCGTCGGCCTTGATGAAGTGCAGGCCATCGAGCACCTCGTAGCCCAGTGCACGGGCCACCACCTTCTTCTGCGCATCGGTGAGCTGGTCGAAGCCCGCGTCGGCCGCGGGCTGGCCCGCGCTGCCCCAGTAGATGCTGGCGTTGCTGTAGTCGGTGGCAGGGCCTTCGCTGAAGGTGGTCAGCACCTTCTTGCCGGGTGCGGCGCTGTAGTTGAAGAAGTTCTTCTCGCCGCTGCCGTGCTCCAGGTAGTCCACCACGATCTGGCGCTGCAGCGCGGTGAGCTCGCTCCAGCCGGCGTCCACCGCGGGCAGCGGCGAGATCGGCGTGGCGTCCAGGCCCGTGCCGTTCCACAGGTCGCCGGGCATGGCGTAGTAGTCGAAGGTGTAGCCCAGGGCCTGGGCCACCGCCAGCTTCTGCGCGCCCGAGAGCTGGTCGAAGGCCGTGCCGGCCGCCGGCGCGGGCACGCCCGCGGCGGCCCAGTCGATGTGGCCGTTGTCGTAGTCGTGCGCCACGCCCTGCGTAAAGCCGGTGGCCACGGTGAGGCTGCCGTCCGGTGCGGTATGGGTGAACACCAGCCCGTCGTAGGTGGCATAGCCCAGCGAGGCGGCCACGGCCTTCTTCTGCGCCAGCGTGAGCTGGTCGAAGCCGGCGTCCTTGGCCGGCGCGCCGGCGCTGCCCCAGTCGATGTCGGCGTTGCGGTAGGCCACCAGCTCGCCTTCGGTCAGCGCGGTGCGGAAGCTGTGCGTCTGCGCGTTCCAGTAGCCGCCGTCCTCGTAGGTGGTGTAGCCCAGCGAGGCGACCAGCGCCGCCTTGGCGTCGTCGGGCAGTTCGGCGAAGGGCGTGTAGTTGGCCAGGGCCGTGGCCGAGGCCAGCGCGGCCAGCGGCGTGTCGGCGCCGCCGAAGAGCTGTCGCAGGTCGACGTGGATGTCGCCGCGGTTCAGCGCCTCGATGATGGCGGCGAACTTCTGCGCGTCGCCCAGCGTGGCGAGCGTGCGGCCGGGCAGCGTGTCGAAGTAGTCGGCATGCGGATCGCTGACGGCGCCGGCATCGATGTGCAGCGCGCCGGCGGCGGTGAGCGAGCCCGCGAGCATCAGCTCGCCGGCTGTCTGGATCGACACGCTGGCATCCGCGCCGGTGAGTTCCGGCGTAAGGCCGTCGGCGCCGAAGCGGGCACCCGAGAGCACCGCGCTGCCCGAGAGCAGGCCCAGCGCGCCGGTGGCGCTCAGCGCGATGACGGAGCGTGCGCCTTCGGCCGAGACGGTGGCGCCTTCGAGCACGCGCAGCGAGGCGCCGGCGGCGATCTGCAGTTGCACGTCGTCGCCATGGGCCCACACGCCGGCGGCGATCACCACCGAACCCGAGCCGCCCAGGAACAGGTGGCTGCCCGCCTTCATCGTCTCGATGGCGGCGCCCTTGTCGGCGGTGATGCTGTTGACCTCGGTGCCGTAGCCCACCAGCGCGCCGGCGCCGGTGCTGCCCACGACCTGCACGTCCAGCAGGTCGTCGGCGCGCAGCCAGCCGCTCACGACCAGCTGCTCGGTCAGGCGCAGCACGGTCTCGCGGGCGTGGATGCCCGCGTCGGGCACGCCCATGGGGGCACGCACGTTCTGGCGCTGGATCTCCATCAGCCGCCCGGCGAAGCTCAGGCGTTCGGTGGACTGCACGTCGCCCTGCACGGTGATGCGGTCGGCGATGAGCGTGGCGTCGTCGCGCAGCAGGGCCGAGTAGAACTGCGTGCCCACCACGGCGTCCTCGACGTCGCCCACGTACATGCGCACGCCGGTCGCGGCGTGGCCGATGGCGATGGACGAGAAGCCGTCGCGCAGCGCGGCCAGGTCGCGCATGCCGAGTTCCATGAAGCCCGTCTCGTTGCCCAGCGAGTAGTCGCCGCCATAGGTGCCCTGGGCCGCGCCGCCCACGCGGTAGCCCTGGTCGGCCGAGAAGCTGCGCAGGCTGAAGCTGCCGGTGCCGCTGACGCGGTCGTCGCCCGAGGCGAAGTCCACGTCGTCGGCCACGATGGCGATGGCGCCGCCGCCGGTGCCGGCGGAGATCTGGCCGCCGTCCAGCGACAGCAGCGCCTCGTGGCTGCCCAGTTGCAGGTCGATGCGGCCGGCGGGCGTGGTCAGGCCGCCGGCTGCATCGCCGTCGGTCACCACGCTCAGGCTGTCGGCCTCGCGCACCACGATGTCGGCATAGGCCGCGCCGGCCGTGCCGCGGTTGACCACGTTCAGCTGCGACACCTGCGTGGCGAGCGTGCCGTCGATGCCGGCGGCGCTGATGCTCAGCAGGGCATCCGGCGCCTTGTAGAGCGCGGTCTGGCGCACGTCGAGGATGCCGGCCGTCTCCAGGTGCAGCGAGGTGCGGCCCCAGCTGGCGCCGTCGGTCATCTTCAGCACCGTGCGGCCGGTGCTGGTGTCGCTGAGCTCCAGGCGCTCCAGGGCGTCGTCGAAGTTGATGACGCGGTCGGCGCCGTCGATGGCCACCTTCAGGCTGTGGTCGCCCAGCAGCAGCGTGCCGGTGCTGGAGAAGGGCGAGATCACCAGGCGGTCGGTGCCGGTGCCGCTCTTGAGGTTGAGCGTGCCCGCACCGCTCACGTAGATGAGGTCGTCGCCGCCACCCGCGTCCACGGTGTTGACGCCCGCGCCCACGTAGATGACGTCGTTGCCGCCACCACTCGAGATGGTGTTGACGCCCTCGCCCATGTCCACGATGTCGGCCGCGTCGCCGCCGGTGAAGCGGTCCTTGCCGGCGCCGCCCTCGAAGCGCAGGCCGCTGACCTCGCCGCTGAGGAATTCGTCGTCGCCCGCGCCGCCGCGGATCACGCTGCCCGCGGCACCGCCGAGGATGACGAAGCTGTCGTTGCCCTCGCCGCCGTCGAAGTCCAGCGCCGCGGTGACGTACTTGCCGACGTAGACCGAGTCGTTGCCCTTGCCGCCCACGCCCACGATGCGGTTGACGCCGGTGAAGCTGGCCGTCTCGCCCAGCGAATGCACCACCACGGTGTCGCTGCCGCGCTCCTGCTCGATCGAGTAGGACTCGTTGGTGATGTCGTCGTACACCGTGTCGCCGTAGCGGCCCGAGGCGTCGCCCATGTTCAGGTAGAGCGTGTCGCCCACCTGGTGGGCGATCTGCGGCGGATCGGCCCACGACCACTTGAAGCTGCCCGAGACGGTGATGCCCATCACCGTCACCCGCGCGGCCAGGTAGGCGCTGGCGGCGTTGATGTCGATCTCGCCGCGGAAGCCCGCCAGCGTGATGTCGATGGAGAACAGGCCCAGGTCGATCTCGAAGTCCAGCGAGCCCCACACCGCCGCCGCGAAGCGCGGCTGGCTCGACAGCACCAGCGAGGCCCCCGCGTTGAGGTGCAGCGGGCCCAGCCAGATGTCGATCTCGGCCTTGCCGCGGATCTCGAAGTTGCCCTCGGAATCCACATAGCCACCCACGTCGATGGTCAGCGCGTTGAAGAAGTTCAGGCTGCCGTCGAAGGACAGCTTGAACACGTTGTCGATCACGCTGATGCCGCCCTTGAAGTCGACATCGAAGAGGAAGAGGCTGAGCTCGCCCTTCATCTGCATGTCGAACAGCGTGTTGGCCTTGATCACGTTGCCGTGCAGGTCGGTGTAGTCGCTGTGGCCGGTGTTGATGCGGATGTCCGCATCGGCGCTGATGCCGATGATGTCCACGCCCATGTTGACGTGGGTGTGGATGTTGAGCGCGAAGACGGGCGCATCGCCGTCCATCAGGAAGGCGGCCGAGCCGCCCACGGCCACGCGGCCGAAGCCGCCCAGCTCCAGCGCCACGTCCAGCGCGGCCTGCACGCCGCGCTTGTCGATCAGCAGGTCGATGGCGCCGGTCATCTCCACCGGGCCCACGGCCACGGCGCCCGAGCCCGAGATGCGCAGCATCTGCGGATCGAGCCACACGGTGCCCAGGGGATTGCCGGCGGCGTCCACCGCCAGCGTGCGCACCTCCTGCTTGGCGGCGGTGGTGTTGATCTGCAGCAGGAAGCGGCCGGAGACAGTGAACACGCCGCCGCCGTCGATGATGATGGAGTCGGCACCGCTGCCGCCCACCTCGAAGGCGCCGTAGATGCCGGTGTTGCCGCCATCGACCACGATGCCCAGCGTGCCGGTGACCGACAGCGGCTCCAGCAGCGGCAGATCCAGCGTGGCGGTGGCGCCCAGCTCGGCGCGCACCGCGCCGTCGATCTCGGCGACGATGACGCTGAAGTCGCCCTGGAGGGTGAGCGCGCCGTCCAGCAGGTCCAGCGTGCCGTGGCCCACCACGGCCGCGTACACGCCCACCCAGTCGGGCTTGCCCGGAGGCGCGGCGCCGATGGTGAAGGTGTCGAAGTCCACCTTGTCGCGGAACTGCTCGGGCACCACGTAGACCACGTCGCGGCCGAAGGTGTTGAGCGACAGGTCCAGGTCGGCATGGATCTGCACCACCGAGCCGATGGCCAGGTCGGCGTCCAGCGAAAGGCGCAGGGCCACGCCCGGATCGCTGCCGCCGCGCACCACCACCAGGCCGGTGCCGTGGCGGCTGAGGTTCAGGCCCTCGGGCCCGATGGAGACGGTGACGTCGGCAAAGGCCGTCAGGCCTTCGCTCTCGCTGAAGCGGAAGTCCAGCACGCCGGTCATGCTGACCAGGCCGAAGAGCTTGAGCTGCGCCTCGCCGAAGACGCGCAGCAGCTGCTCGTTGTACATGAGCACCACCGGCTCGTCGGCATTGCCCGTGGGAATGCCGTAGCCCTGGTGCGAGGCACCGTTCGAGTCCAGCCAGGTCGACTTGCTGAAGTCGATGGTGGTGAAGCTGAAGGACAGGCTCAGGTCCGGATCGAAGGACACGGCACCCGAGGCCGCGTCGCGCACCACATGGCCGAGGCCCACCGAGGCGCGCACGCCGGTGTTGATCTCGATGACCATGCCCTCGGCGTTGATCTCGGCGCCGGGCACGCCCACCAGGCCGATGTAGTCCACGCTGGCCCGGCCGGCCAGGTACACGCCCACGTCCACCGAGTTCAGGCCGATCACCAGCTCCTTGGCCACCACGAGGCCCAGGTCCAGGTTCTTGACGGCCAGGCCGACGGCGCTGTCATTGGGCGTGTCGTTCTCGTCGATGCGGCCGTCGCCGTTGCTGTCGCGCCAGTAGCCGCCCACGCCGATGAAGCCGTAGGCGTCGTTGATGCCGATGGCCAGGCTGGTCACCTGCGTCTGCTGCCCGTTGTTGAGGGTGACGGTCTCGGAGCCCTTCTTGGTCAGCGCCATCGAGGCCGACAGCTGCAGGAAGCCGGCCACGTTGATCTGCGCGTAGCCGATGGCGGCCTGGATGATCTCCTGGTCGAAGTCGATGATGACCGCATGGTCGCCGCCGGCCGGCAGCGCATAGCCGCGGGTGGCGAGCTTGCCGTTGCCGTCGAGGTCCTCGCCGGCGTCCAGCACGCCGTTGTTGTTCTTGTCCTCGGGCGACTTGTCGTAGGTCGCTGCCCAGTCGATGGAGGGCGGCCCGAAGAGCTGCAGCAGCGGGTTGAGGTTGCCCGTCGGGTCGTTGGTGAGGACGAAGGTGTTGATGTTGACCGACACGTCCTGCGCCTGCACGGCCAGGATGTCCGGGTCCACGCCGACCAGGCCGGCATAACCGACGTCGGCCTTGAGCGTCAGGAAGTACGGGGAGGCGGCCTCCAGCCCCGGGATGCTGGTGAGCAGCGCGGGCTTGGCGATCACCAGGCCGAAGTCCACGTTGCCGATGGCCACGCCGACCGCGCCGTCGTTGATGGGGTCGTCGTTGTCGATGCGGTCGTTGTCGTCGGTGGCACTGTCGTAGCGGTAGGGGCCACCCACGCCAGCAAAGCCCTGCAGGTTGTAGCCGCCCAGGGTGAGCGTCTCCATGTCCATGGCCAGGTGCGTGCCGGTGTTGCCGGTGGCCTGGTTGACCAGCGTCTGCAGCCCGCCCAGGTCGACCTGGGCGCCGACGATGCGCTCGCCCTTGCGGAAGGCCAGCGAGCCGCTGAGGCTCAGGAACTGCGACACCTGGATCTCGGCATAGCCGATGTCCAGGCCCATGAGCTGCGTGCCGCGCTGCTGCATGTAGACCGGCGTGCCGCCGGTGCGCACCTCGAAGCCGGCGGGCCGGCCCGCCTGGTCGTCGGCCGGGAAGCTGTCCACGAAGTCGGCCGTGCCGTGCAGCAGGCCGCCGAACATCTCGCCGCCGCGGTTGAGCTCGATGGTGAGGTCTTCGGCGCGCACCTTGAGCACGTCGCCCATACCGTAGGTGCGGGCGCTGTCGGCATGCGCATAGAGCGAGAAGAAATCCTGCGCCTTGAACACGCTCGGCAGCTGGGCCTTGAACATGGTCAGGCCCACGTCCAGGCCTTCCATGCTGAAGCCGAAGAGATCGTCGCCGTTGGCGATCTGCAGCTTGCCGTTGCCGCCCGGCACCTCCTCGTAGTCCGGGTTGCCCAGGCCGACGAAGGCATAGACGTTGCTCGCGCCGAAGCTCAGGCCCTTGAAGCTGACGTCCTGGATGGTCGAATAGTCGTCCGCCACGCCGCCCAGCGCCTTCAGCGCGCCCAGGATGGACTGCGCCTGGTCACCCAGCAGCGTCTCGATGAGCGACACCTCGGAGGGCAGGCCGGTGTAGAGGGTGCCGGTGAAGGTCCCGCCGATGTTGAGCTGGAAGTCGCCGCGCAGGTGCACGAAGTCGCCCAGGTCCAGCGACAGGTCGGGCAACGACAACGAGCCGAAGAGCGTCAGACCCAGGTTCGGATCGAAGCCGATGGACAGGTCGATGTCGCGCACGAAGTCGAGCGCGCCCTTGAGGAAGTCCAGGTCGGGCGAGAACTTGGGCAGCAGGTCGCCCAGTCCCGAGAGCTTGATCGACGGGAACAGGTGGCTGGTGTCGGGCAGCTCGAACTCGAAGTGGAAGCCGCCGTCGATGTCGATCAGGTCGAACAGGCCCAGGTGCGCCTGCATGCCGATGCCCAGCGAGTTGCTGTCGAAGTCGAGCGTGAGGTGCTCGCCCTGGGTGCCGATGGGGATCTGCAGGCCCTGGCCGCCGTCGATGGCGCTGAAGTCCACATAGGCGCCGGGCACCGGTGCGGAGCCCAGGAAGGCGCCGTTGAAGGACAGCAGCAGGTCCGTGGCGTTGAGCGTGAGGAAGGGATCGGTGCCGACGATGCCGGCCATGCCGGCGGTGGCCGACAGGCCGAAGAACTTGCCCGGCAGCGGCACGCCGGCCGCCAGCGTGGGCGTCATCATCGCCAGCGCAAAGTCCAGGTCGTCGATGGCCAGGCCGATGGCGTCGTCGTTGGGCGGGTCCTGGTCGTCGATGACGCCGTCGCCGTTGGTGTCGCGGCGGTAGGGGCCGTTGATGCCGGCGAAGGCGTAGATGTCCTTGCCCGCCACCACCAGCGCCTCGGCCGAGGTGGTCAGCTTGCCGCCGGGCAGGTGGAACTCCACGTCCTCCACGGTCCGCTTCTGGAAGGTGAAGCCCCCCTGCAGCGACAGGATGCCGGCGACGGAGGCGGTGGCGTGCGCCACCGTGGCCTCGATGAGCGCATTGCTGAAGTCCAGCACCACGGGCTCGCCGCCGGTGGCGATGGCCAGGCCTTCGCGGGTGCCGCCGTTGGTGAAGTCGGCCACCAGGTCCTGCCGGCTGCTGGCGTTGACCGCCACCTCGATGTCCTGCAGGTTGAACTGGATGAAGTCGCTGCCGAAGCCGACGAAGCCGATCTGCTCGCCATGGCCCTTCAGGCCGACGAACTTGGTGTTGGCGGGCACCAGCGGGTTGAGGGCGTCGAACTGGGTGGTCAGCACCGTCATGCCCAGGTCGAAGTCGTCGATCACCAGGCCGATGGCCTCGTCGTTGACCGGGTCCAGGCTGTCGACCACGCCGTCGCCGTTGCTGTCCTGCCGGTAGGGGCCGTTGATGCCCACGAAGGCCTGCACGTTGTTCGCGCCGAACTCGATGGCATTGGCCTTGACGGTGGTGGCGCCCAGCACGGTCTTGACCGTGAGGTCGGTGGCCGAGCCCATGCGGAAGGCGAAATCGCCGCGGAAGTAGACGAACTCCGAGACCGCCAGCAGCGCGCCCTGCACCTGCGCCTGGATGAAGGCGCCGGCCGCGAAGTCGATGGTCAGCAGCTGGTCGCCCGCGCGCACCTGCAGCGGCCGGCCGGTGGCCTCGGAGAAGTCGATGGAGGCATGCACCTTCGGATCGGCCTTCCAGCCGTCGCTCCAGTTCATCTGCAGCTCGATGCGGCCGCTGGACAGCTCGAACAGGCCCTCACCGCCGGCGACGACGAACTCGTCGGCCGAACCGTTCAGGGCCGTGAACTTGGGCAGCAGCTTGGCCAGTGCGCCGGTGGGCGTGAGGATGGCCAGGGCGAGGTCGACGTTGGAGAGGGCCAGGCCGAACAGGTCGCTCTGCTCGCGCAGGGGCACGGTGCTGTCGAAGTCGGGATTGCCGTAGCCGATGAAGACATCGACGTCGCTGAGTCCGATGGTCATCAGCTGGAACTCGACGCCGTCGATCCGGCCGAGGTCCTCGGACACCTGCGCCCCCGCGGCGCCCGCGGCCAGCAGCGCGGCCGACAGCGGCAGGTTGCCCGCGGTGGCGCCGGTGTCGACCGAGAAGCGCTCGCGGCGGCCCTGCTCGAAGCTGAAGCCGCCCTGGATGTGGATGAAGTTCTCCAGCGTGAGGGTGGCACGCGCCACGTCCACGCCGATGTAGCTGGTGCTGAACTTCAGCGCCACCGGCGTGCCGCCGGTGCGCACCTCCAGCCCGTCGCTGCCGAAGCTGGAGAGGTAGTCGACGAAGGGCCGGATCTGCGTACCCGACCAGGCGGTGCCCTGGTTGGCGCGCACCTCGGCGCCTTCGGCGCTGAGCGTGAGGAAGTCCAGGCCCACGAAGGCGATCTGGTCGACGCTGGCCTCCAGCGACCACAGGCGGCCGACCTTGTGCTGGGGGTCGGTGAAGATCGCCATGCCCAGGTCGAGGTTGTCCACCACCAGGCCCACGGCGTCGGGGTCGCGCGTGGCGTCGATGACGCCGTCGCCGTCCTCGTCCACGAAGTAGGGGCCCGCGCCCACGAACAGCTTCACGTCGGACAGGCCGATCGTGACCATGTTCATGGCGTAGTTCTCGATCCGGTCGTAGTGGCCCGGGGTGGCGAGGGTGCCCACGGCCGCGGCGGCCGTGGGGTCATAGGCGCCGAAGCCGGTGACGATGTCCACCGCCACGCCCTTGCCCTTGCCCAGCGAGAAGCCGCCCTCGATGTGGAAGAAGTCGCCGATGGCGATCAACGCATGGCCGACCTCGACGCCGAAGTAGGCCTGCCGGAAGTCCAGGTACACGTCGTCGCCGCCGGTGGCCACGCGCATGCCCTGCGTGCCGAAGCTGGAGACGAAGTCCACGGTGGGCGAGACCGTGAGGCCGCGCCAGCTGGAGCCCTGGTTGAGCTGCACCTGCAGGTCCTGCACCTGCAGCTGCATGAAGCCCCAGTCCACGTCCAGCGGGTTGGCCCACGACGCCTTCATGGCGTACATGAGCGGGATCACGCCGTTGGCGTCCACGCTCTTGCTGGCACGGAAGGTGGCGAAGGCCACGTCGATGTGGTCGAGCGTGAAGAACGGGTCGTCCGGGTCGCCGATGGTGATGCGCACATCGGCGGCGCCGATGGTGATGCTGTCCACCGCCAGGTGCGTGAAGCGGCTGTTGTCGGCCGACAGCAGCCCGGCCGCCTTGAAGCGCGCCAGGTCGGTGCCCAGGGCGCCGAAGCTGTCGGCGGCCGACAGGCCCGTGGCCACGTCCACCTGCGTGGTGGTGCGCTCGAAGGCGAAGCTGCCTTCGATCTGGAAGAAGTCGCCGATGTTCAGCAGCGCATGGGCCAGGCTGACGGCGATGGTGGCGCGGTCGTAGTCCAGCACGATGGGCGTGCCGGTGGCCGTGGGCACCTTCAGGCCGCCCTCGAAGCCGCTGGCGAAGTCGACGTAGGGCGCCACGCTGCCCGCGGGCTGGCCGGCCCACTGGCCGCCCTGGTTGACGTCGATGGTCAGGCCCTGGGTCTGGAACTTGAAGATGCCGCCCAGGTCGATGTCGATGCCCTGGCCCCAGCTCACCTTGAGCGCATACAGGTCGGGGATGACCGAGTCCGGGTCGGCCGCCAGAGTGGAGTCGAACATCACCAGCCCGACATCGATGCCGTCGAGCTTGACGCCGAAGGCGTCGGGGTTCTGCGCCTCGCCGGCATCGCGGATGCCGTTGCCGTTGCTGTCGATGAAGTACGGGCCCAGGCCCGCGAAGATCTCCAGGTCGGTGCCGCTGAGCAGCAGCGCCGAGACTTCCAGGTCGTCGATCAGCCGGTCGTCGGCCGACAGGCCCTGCACCTTGGCCAGGCTGGCACGCAGCGCGGGCGACAGGCCGGCGCCGTTGGCGGCCAGGCCCGTGACCACGTCCACATGCGTGGTGGCCAGTTGCTCCAGGTGGAAGCCGCCGCTGATGTAGATGTAGTCGGAGATGGCGAGCGTGGCGCGGCCGATGTTCACGGCCGTGGTGCTGCCGCTCTGGCCGTCCAGGTCGAAGGCCAGCGATTCGCCGCCGCCCAGGTTCACCGTGAGCGGCTCGGCCATGTGGGCGAAGTCCACCACCGGCTGGCCGGTGCCCGAGGCGCGGTTGATGGCGATGCCCACATCGGTCGCCGCCAGGGTGATGGCGTCGATGCCGACGAAGGCCGCCTGATCGGCACTGGCCTGCACGGCGGTCCAGCGGCGGGCCGGGTCGGCCTGGCTGGTCATCAGGGCGATGGCCAGGTCCACGCCGTCGAGTTCGATGCCCAGCGCGTCGCTGGTGCCGCCGTTGACGCCGGCGAAGGCATGCACGTTGTGGGCGCCGATGGCCAGCAGGTCCACGGCCACGGGCTGGGCGCCCTCGTCCACGTCGGGCGTGGAGGCCAGGTCCTGCAGGCGCACCTCGGCCGTGCGGGTCTCGATGGCGAAGTCGCCCTCGACCTGCACGAAGCCGTACAGGTCCACCACCAGGTGGGCGCTGGCCTGCAGCAGCGCGCCGTCGGCGCCGTCCATGCTCAGCTGCAGGTCGGTGCCGCTGCCGGTGACCACCGCCAGCTGGGTCGCGCCTGCCGCGTAGTCGACCACGGCGCCGCCCGGGGTGCCGGCCTTGTTGATGGCGACGGCCACGTCCGAGGCCGTGAGCGTGAGATCGCCCGTGCCCACCATGCCTGCGCTGCCGGCCGTGGCCTGCAGGCTGGTCCAGGTGCGTGCGGCGCTGCCCTGGGCCGGCGCGGCCTCGGTCATCAGCGCCAGCCCGAAGGTGACCTGGTGCAGCGCCAGGCCCAGCGCATCGGCCTGGCCGCCGTGCAGGCCGGTGAAGGCATCCACGTCGTGGCCGCCGATGGTCAGCACGTCCGCCTTCACCTGGCTCGCGGGCGTCTGCTCGGTGCCGTCGGCCAGGGTGACGGTGCGGGTGCTGGTCTGGATCGCGAAGTCGCCTTCGACCTGGAAGAAGCCGTCGACGTCCAGCTTGAGGTGGCTGCTGACCTGCAGCAGCTCGCCCAGGTTGCCGGCCATGTCGAAGGCGAGGTCGCCATCGCCGGTGGCCACGGCCAATTCGGTGGCGCCGCTGGCGTAGTCGACCACCGCATCGCCGGCGCGGCCGGCCTGGTTGATCAGCACACGCGTGTCGGTGGCGTCCAGCTGCAGGTTGCCCAGACCCTGCACCGAGGCGCTGCCGGCGGTGGCCTGCAGCGTGGTCCAGGTGCGGCCGGGCACCGACTGCTGCGTCATCAGCGCCAGGCCGAAGTCCACGTCCTGCAACTGCAGGCCTGCATTGCCCGTGCCGGCGAAGGCATCGACCCCGGCGCCGCCGATGGTCAGCACGTCCACGGCGACCGTCTCGGGCTGGGCCGTGCCCTTGGCGGCCAGCTGCACGTCGGCCGTGCTCTTCTCGACCGCGAAGTCGCCGCTGACGCGGAAGAAGCCGAAGATGTCCAGCGCGATATGGCCGGCGGCCTGGGTCATCTCGCCCTTGCTGCCCGCCATGTCCAGCGCCAGCGGCGTGTCGGCGCCCACGTCGATCTTCAGGTCGGTGGCGCCGTCGGCATAGTCGACCACGGCGTCGCCCTGCAGGCCGGCACGGTTGATGCGCACCGTCAGGTCCGTGGCGGAAGCGGACACGTCGTCGCCCAGGCCGACGAAGGCCACGGAGGCGGCGGAGGCCTGCAGGCTGGTCCAGGTGCGTGCAGGCGTGGTGCTGCCTGCCGCCATCTGCTGGCTCATCAGGGCCAGGCCGAACTCGACGTCCGTGAGCGCCAGGCCCATGGCGTTGGCCTTGCCGCCGTTGACGCCGGCAAAGGCATCGATGCCGCTGCCGCCGATGGTCAGCAGATCGACCTCGACCTTCTCGGCCTCGGTCTGGTTCTTGGCCTTCGCCAGCGTGACCTCCGCCGAGCTCTTCTCGATGGCGAAGTCGCCATCGACGCGGAAGAAGCCGAACACATCGACGGTCAGGTGGCCGCTGGCCTGCAGCAGCTCGCCCTTGCTGCCGTCGAGGGCAAGCTCCAGATCGCTGCCGGTTCCGGTGCCGACCTTCAATTCGGTCTTGCCGGCGCCGTAGTCGACCACTTGGTCGCCGGCCTTGCCGGCTTGGTTCACCGCCACAGCGATGGCGCCCGCGGACAACTCCAGGCCGTCCACGCCCTGGAACTCGGCGCTCGTGGCCGTTGCCTGCAAGCTCGTCCACGTCCGTGCGGGCGTGGTGCTGCCTGCGGCCATCTGCTGGCTCATCAAAGCCAGGCCGAACTCGACGCCAGTCAGCTCCAGTCCCATCGCGCTACTGGTGCCGCCATTGATGCCGGCAAATGCGTCGACGCCCGTGCCGCCAATCGTGAGCAGGTCGACCTCGACCTTCTCCGCTTCGGCCTGGTCCTTGGCCTTCGCCAGCGTGACCTCCGCCGAACTCTTCTCGATGGCGAAGTCGCCCTCCGCACGGAAGAAACCGAAGACGTCGACGGTCAGGTGACCGCTTGCCTGAAGCAACTCGCCCTTGCTGCCGTCCAGCGTCAGTTCGAGGTCGCTGCCGGTTCCGGTGCCGACTGTCAGTTCGGTCTTGCCAGTGCCGTAGTCGACCACCTGGTCGCCGGCCTTGCCGGCCTGGTTCACCGCCACAGCGATGGCGCCGGCAGAGAGTTCCAGGCCGTCCACGCCCTTGAACTCGGCGCTCGTGGCCGTCGCCTGCAGGCTCGTCCACGTCCGCGCAGGCGTGGTGCTGCCTGCCGCCATCTGCTGGCTCATCAGCGCCAGGCCGAATTCGACGCCGGTCAGTTCCAGGCCCATCGCGCTGGACGTGCCACCGTTGACGCCGGCAAAGGCATCGATGCCGCTGCCGCCGATGGTCAGCAAGTCGACCTCGACCTTCTCCGCTTCGGTCTGGTTCTTGGCCTTCGCCAGCGTGACTTCGGCGCTGCTCTTCTCGATCGCGAAATCGCCTTCGACGCGGAAGAAGCCGAACACGTCGACGGTGAGGTGGCCGCTGGCCTGCAGCAGTTCACCCTGGTCGCCATCGAGCGCCAGCGCCAGTTCGGTCGCCGGTCCCGTGGCGATGCTCAACGCCGTGGCGCCGTCGCCGTAGTCCACCACGGCGTCGCCGTCGCGGCTGGCCTGGTTGATGGCCACGCTGATGCCGGTGGCGGCGAGGGTCAGGCCATCGGTGCCCACCCATTCGGCCTGGGCCGCGGTGGCCTGCAGGCTGGTCCAGTGGCGCTCGGCGTCCAGCTTGTCGGTGACGAGCGCCAGCGCGAAGTCCACGCCGTCCAGCACCAGCCCGGTGCGGTCGTCGGCACGCCCGCCGTCCAGGCCGGCGAAGGCGTGGGCGTCATGCGCGCCCAGGGTGAGCAGGTCGACGGCCACATCGCTGCCGTCGGCCAGCGTCACCTGGCTGCTGCTGCGGTCGATGGCGAAGTCGCCGCCGACCTGGAAAAAGCCGTACAGGTCCACCTCCAGGTGGCCCCGCACGCGGGTGAGCTCGCCCAGCGCACCGTCCATGTCCAGGGTCATGGCCTGGCCGCCGGGCCCCGTGGCCACGTCCACGGACTGCGCCGCGAAGTCGATGACCAGCGTGCCGGCCGGCTCGGCCGGCATATGGTGGGTGAAGCCGTCCTGCAACTGCGACAGCACGGGCTGCTGCACCTCGGCCGTGGCCTGCACCTGCAGCGCCGCGACGTCCTCGCCGGCCAGGCTGCCGCCGAAGCGCACCACCAAGTCCTGCCCGTTCCAGAAGGTGGCCTCGATCAGGGCACCGTCGATGTGGGCACCGAAGGCCGCAGCCAGCGCCGCATTGATCTCGGCGCGGCTGCTGTCGAAGGCCAGCGGCCCGGTGGTCCAGGTCTGGCCGCCGTGGCTGAAGGACAGCGTGAAGCCGCCGCTGGTCGCCTGGGTGTCGAAATGCACGCGCTGCGACTCGGCGCCCGCGGCATGGCCCTGCACGAGGTTGAAGGGCGCGGCGCTGGCATGGTCCAGGTCGCCGAAATGCGTGGTGAAGTCGCCGATGTCCTGGTCGGCGCGGGCGCCGGTGAAGACCACGTCGTAGCTGGCGAAGCGGCTGCCCGAGGCATTGGCGTTGTAGGCCACATGCAGGTCGCCGGGCGCGAAGGCGTCCAGGGCGAGCAGCGCGGCCTCGATGGCCGCGGCCTGGGTGGCCGGGTCGTCGCTGTAGGCGATGGGGCCGGTGCGCACGCCGGCGTATTCGATGGTGAAGCTGCCCGAGGGGCGCGTCTCGTCCACGCTCACCTGGCTGCGCAGGGTCGCCACGTCCTGGCCGACGAAGACGCCGCCGAACTGCACCAGCAGCGCGCCGCCGGCCGTGGTGCTGACGCTCACCTCGCCGCCGATGGCGGCGAAGGCGGCGTTGAGGGCGGCCTCCACCGCCTGCGCATCGGCGTCGAAGGCCAGCGCCGCGGTGGTGTAGGTGCGGTCGCCGAAGGCCAGCGACAGCGTGTAGTGGCCGGTGGCCGCGGTGTCGACGGCGATGCGCTGCACCTCGCCCGTGCCGCCGCCACCCTGGCGGATGTTCAGCGGCACCACGTCGCCCGACATGGCCTCGGTGACGATCAGGTCGCCGATGTCGGTGCCGGCCAGTGCGCCGAGGAAGCGGATGTTGTAGCGGTGGCCGCCCTGGCTCTGGGTGTCGAAGCGCACCTGCACGTCGCCGTCGGCGGCGCCCAGCAGGCCGACCAGCGCATCGTGGATGTAGCGCGCGTTGTTGGTGACGTCGTTGCCCACGAAGGTCAGCGTGCGCGAGCCGGCGACGCCGTCGATTTCGAGGGTGTAGGTGCCCCGCGACGAGTAGGGCGTGGTGAAGAGCAGCTGCTTGACCTCGTCGGCCCCGGCGGTGGCCGCCACCACCTGCGCGATGCCGATGCCGACCGGCGGCGCGGGCACGCGCTCGGCCTCGATGACGATCTGCTTGACCTCGCTGGCGCCGGCCGTGGCCTCGGCCGCGGTGCCCACCGTGACCGTGACCGGCGCGGCATGGGCCTGCACCGTCAACGCCTGGGCCTCGGCCCCCGCCAGGGCGCCGACGAGTTCGATGGTGAAGCCTTCGGCCCGTGAGCCGCTGACCTTCACGTTGCCCTGGCCGATGCCCGTGAGCCCTTCGAGCGCGCCGGTGAGCAGGGCGATGAGGGCGCTGCTGCTTTCGCGGCCGTCCAGCGCGAGCTGCGCCTGGTGGCCGCCGTAGTCCAGGTCCAGCGTGCCGGCGGTGCCGGCGGCCAGTTGCAGGTGCCACTGCGCGTTCTGCGTCTCGGTGCCGGCATCGACCGCGGGGATGGGCATGCCGCGGTTGATCTGCACCTGCAGGTCGGAGCCGGCGATGGTCACGCCGTCGAGCCCCACGAAGTCGGCCAGCTCGGCGCTGGCCTGCAGGCTGGTGAAGTGGCGGGCCGGCGCATCGCGGTCGGTGGCCAGCAGCAGGCCGAAGTCGGCCTGGCCCAGCCGCAGGCCCAGCGCGTCGTCGCTGCCGCCATGCAGGCCGGCGAAGGCGGACAGGCCGGCGCCGCCCAGCGTGAGCGTGTCGGCATGGATGACGCTGCCGTCGGACAGGGTCAGGTCCTGGCGCTTGCTCTGCAGCGCGAAGTCGCCTTCGACGGCGAAGAAGTCGAAGACGTTGAGTTCGATGTGGGCCGCGGCTTCGAGCAGCTCGCCGGCGCTGCCGGCGAAGTCCAGCGTGCGCGTGCTGCCGGGGCCGGTGGCCACGGGCAGCGGCTGCGCCGCCCAGTCGACTACCACGCCATCGGCGTCGGCGCGGTTGATGCGCAGTTCGACCTGGCTGACGGTGGCCACCAGCCCGTCGACGCCGATGAAGGCGGCGCTGCCGGCGCTGGCCTCCAGTGCGCTCCAGTGGCGGGCCGTGCCGCCCGCCGCCTGCAGCTGCTCGGTGGCCAGCACCAGGCCGAAGCCGACGTCGTCGAAGCGCAGGCCGATGGCGTCGCTGCTGCCGCCGGCCAGGCCGGCAAAGCCGCGCGCATGGGCCGCGCCCACGGTGAGCAGGTCGACGTCGACCTGGGTGTGGTCCTCGTCGGCCAGGGTGACGGTGCCGCTGCTGCGGTTGAAGGCGAAGTCGCCTTCGAGTTGCACGAAGCCGAAGAGGTCGAGGGTGAGGTGGCCCGCAGCGCGGGTGACGGCGCCTTCGCTGCCGTCCAGGGCCAGGGTGAATTCGGTGTCGGCGCCGGTGTCCACGGCCAGGCCGTGGCTGCCCGAGAAGTCCAGCACCACGCCGTCGGCGGCGGCGCGGTTGATGGCCACGGACAGGTCCTGCCCGCTGGCGCTGAAGCCGTCGAGCCCGGTGAAGCCGGCCGTGCCCGCACTGGCCTGCAGCACGCTCCACTGGCGCGCCGGTGCGCTCTGGCCGGTGGCGGTCTTCTCGGTGGCCAGGGCCAGCGCCAGGTCCACGCCCGACAGGCCGAAGCCGGTGTCGCCGACGCCAGCGAAGGCCTCCAGGTCGTGCGCGCCCAGCGTCAGCAGGCGCACCTGCACATCGCCCGACTCGTCGGCGGCGGTGCCGGCCAGGTCGGCCGTGTGCAAGGTCGTGTCGTAGCTCTCCAGCGCGAAGCTGCCGCTGCCCTGGAAGAAACCGAAGGCGTCCAGCCGCAGCGTGCCGGCGGCGCGGGTGATGGCGCCCTCGGCGCCGTCCATGTCGAAGGCCAGGCGGCCGGCGCCGGTGTCGAGCGCGAGTGCCGTGGCGCCGGCGGAGAAGTCGACCACCGGGCCGGAGGAGGCGCGGTTGATGGCCAGGCGCAGGTCCTCGCCGGCGGCCACGAGTCCGTCCACGCCGGTGAGCGCGGCACCGTCGGCGCGGGCCTGCAGGCTGGTCCAGCTGCGTGCCGGCTGGCCGGCCGCCACCTGCTCGGTGGACAGGGCCAGCGCGAAGTCCACGCCCGACAGCTGCAGCCCCAGCGCCTGGGCGGTGCCGCCGCCGGTGCCGGCGAAGGCCTGCAGGTCGTGCCCACCCAGGGTGAGCAGGTCGGCCCGCACCTGGCTGTGGTCGGCCAGCGTGAGCGTCTGGGTGGACTTGGCCAGGGCGAAGGCGCCTTCGAGCTGCAGGAAGCCGAAGGCGTCCACGCGCAGGTGGCCACTGGCGCGCAGCAGTTCGCCTTCGCTGCCGTCCATGGCCAGGGCCACCGTGGTGCCGGTGGCCACGGGCACGGCCAGCTGGGTGCGGCCGCTGGCGTAGTCCACCAGGCTGCCGTCGGCGGCGGCGCGGTTGATCTCGATGGACAGCCCGCTGCCGGACAGCGCGAAGCCGTCGATGCCCACCCAGGCGGCCTCGCCCACACGGGCCTGCAGGCTGCTCCAGTGGCGCGCCTGCGCGCCGGCGCCCGCCTCGCTCAGCAGCGCCAGCGCGAAGTCCACGTCCGACAGGCGCAGGCCGAAGGCGTCGGTCTGGCCGTCGCGCACACCCGCGAAGGCGGCGATGCCGCGGCCGCCCAGGCTGAGCATGTCCACCTGCACCGGCGTGGCCGATTCGTCCACGTCGGCCGTGGCGGCCACGTCGGCCAGCACCACGGTCTGGCTGCTCTTGCGCAGGGCGAAGTCGCCCTCGGCGCTGAAGAAGCCGAAGGCCTGCAGGTCGAGATGACCGCTGACCTGCAGCAGGGTGCCGTCGCGCCCGTCCATGTCCAGCGCCACGGCATCGGCGCCCTCGCCCACCGTCAGGCCATAGGCCAGGTAGTCCACCACGGCGTCGCCCTGGCGGCCGGCCTGGTTGATCGTCAGGCCCAGGTCGCTGCCGGACAGCGACAGGCCATCGATGCCGCTCAGGCTGGCCGTGCCCAGCGTGGCCTGGGCGCTGACCCAGGTGCGGCTGGCATCGGCCGAGTCGGCCAGCAGCGCCAGGCCCAGGTCGGCGCCGGCCAGGTCGAAGCCCACGCCGCCGATGCCCACATGGCCGCCCGCGTCCTGCAGGCCGATGGCCAGCAGCTGCGCATCGACCACGCTGCCGTCGGCCAGCACCACCGATTCGCTGCGCCGGTCCACCGAGACGGTGCCCTGCGCCTGCACGAAGCCGAAGAGCGACAGGTCCAGCGTGCCCTGCGCATGCAGCAGCTCGCCGGCGGCGCCGTCCATGTCGAGCACGATCTCGCCGCCGTCGGCGCCGGTGGCCACGCGCAGCGGACTGCGGGCCAGGTCGGCCACGGGGTCGCCGGCCCGGCCGGCGCGGTTGATGGTGATGCCGAACTGGCTGCCGCTGGCCGAGACGCCCGGCACGCCCTGCAGCGAGACGGTCTCGGCCGAGGCCTTGAGGCCGGTCCAGGTGCGGCTCGCATCGCTGCGGGCACTCATGAGGGCGAGCGCGAACTCCACGCCCGTCATCTGCAGGCCGAAGGCGGTGCCCAGCAGGCCGGCGCTGGCGTCCAGGTGGCTGGCGCCCAGGGTGAGCACGTCGGCCAGCACCGGGGTGTCGGGATCGCCGGCCAGCACGATCTGCGCCGTGCCCTTGTGCAGCGCGAAGTCGCCGGTGGCACTGAAGAAGCCGGCGACTTCGAGCAGGCCCTGGCTGACGGCCACTTCCTGCACGCCGGCCAGCAGGCCGTCGCCGAAGGTGTGGCTGCCGCCCGCGGCGTCGACCACGGTGCCGCTGGCGTCGGCGGCGGTGCTGTTCCAGCGCACGCTGGCCACGGCCGCGGCCAGGGTCACGTCCGCGCCCAGGGCGACGTCGATGCCGCCGGTGGCCTCCAGCACGGTGCCGCCACCGCCGGCCAGCACGAGCAGGCCCACGTCGGCATCGGTCACGCCGGCATCGAAGGCGCCGCTGCGCAGCGCGACCGAGGCCTTGCTGGCCACGATGGCCATGGCGCCGTCGGCCCCGGGCTGGAAGAAGAAGTCGCCGTGGATGGCGATGCTGCCGCCCACCACGGCCTGCAGGCCGTAGATGCCCACCGTGGCCGCGCTGTGGCCCGGCAGGTCGGAGAAGGTGTAGGCGAAGTCGCCGAAGGCCAGCGAATGGCCGGTGAGCGCCTGCGCCTGCTGGTTGAAGCGCAGCGTGGCCGAGTCGGCGCTGACCGAGGCGAAGTCGCCGCCCTGCAGGAAGGCGCGGCCCGAGGCCTCCAGCGCGATCAGCCCGTCGCCGTCGACCACCAGGCCGAAGGCGCCGTGGTCGATGCCCACCGCCATGCCGCCGGCCTGCAGCCGCGCGCTGATGTCCTGGCCCGCGGCCTGGAGCGTGCCGTCGGCCACCGAGAAGCCCATGTCGCCTTCCAGCCGCAGGTCGCTCGCCACGGTCAGGCTGGCATGGCCGGCGAGGGTGGCGGCGTTGCTGTCCGAGCCCGTGCCGTCGAAGGTGTAGAGCACCTGCTGCTGCGCGTCGGTGATGTGCAGCGGCGTGTTGTGCAGGTCCAGGCTGCCGCTGTTGCCGGCGCCCAGCCCCAGGCTGAATTCCAGCGTGAGCTGCGTCGCGTCCAGCTGCATGGCCACGCCCTGCAGGCTGGCGCCGCTGGCCTGGCCCTGCGCCATCACCCAGCCGCGGTCGCTGCCGTCGGTGGCGGCGATGAAGACGATGCCCACGTCGGCGCCGCTGAACGCGAGGCCGGGCGCCTGGCTGTCGGTCGCGTCCAGGCCCAGGTAGCCGCTGCCGCCGGCCAGCGACAGCGTGAAGACGTCGTAGTAGCCCTGGTCGGCGCCCTCGCCCAGCAGCAGATGCGCGGTGTGGCCCAGCTGAAAGTCGCCGGACAGGCTCAGGCCCTGGCCCAGGTCCACCGCGCCGCTGAAGGCCACGCTCTGGTTGTCGGCGAAGTAGGAATGGTTGAGGAACTCGCCGATGCGGTCGGTGCCCGTGGTGCCCGCGGCGCTCTGGGCCAGCGCGTCCACCAGGAAGGCCGCGGCCCCGTCGAGCTGGTGGGCCACCAGCACCAGTGCGCCGCCACCGTTGTCGCCGGCACGCTGCTCGATGGTGAAGTACAGGTCGTCGTCGGCCTGCACGAAGCCCGTGCCGTGGGCGAAGCTGCCACTGAGCTGGCCGTAGGTGAGGAAGGTGAACTCCTGCCCCTCGGTGGGCCGGAAGCCGTCGATCAGGCTGACGCTGAGCTTGCCGTCCAGCGTGGCCAGCTGGCTGACGTTGAGCTGGTCGTAATGGCCGCTGCCGGTGCCGGCGTCGCTGCCGCCCAGCTGGATCTCCAGCGTGCCGCCGGCCGACTGGGTGTACGACAGCACGTTCTGCACGCCGGGCGAATGCCCCGGGCTCACGGTGCCGCTGTTGAGCAGCGCCACGTTGAGCGAGCCCGAGCCGTACAGCGTCTCGTTGGCCGCCACGGCAAGCGTGCTGTCGAAGTAGCCCTGGCTGGCGAGGTTGCCGACGTCGAAGACCTGGCTGTCGACGGAGAAGGTGGTGGGCACGGCCGTCAGGCGCGGCTGCTCGACCAGCGCCTGGTAGGCCTCGGGCGAGATCAGCGGCGAGGCCGGCGCCTGGCTGTCGGCGGCGTCGAAGTCGTAGGCGCCGTGCAGGGCCTGGGCATGGCCCTGGTCGTCCGGCATGACCACGGGCAGCACGCCCAGCACCGGGTCCGCCGACAGCAGCACGCGCGGCTCCAGGGCTTCCAGGCGCCAGGCGTCCCGCACCATGCGCGCCACCGTCTTCTTGAGTGCCTTCTTCATGATCTTCTCCGTCTCTCTCGTTTCCGATCGGGCCCCTCGCCGGCCCGTCTCGCCATCACGCCGCGGCTGGCCGCGGCATGCCCTGTGGTTGCGTCATCGGCCCGCCTGCAAGCGCGAAGCGCCCCCGTGCGCGATCGGCACGGGGGCGCGGCGCCAGCCGGCAGCCGGTTGTCATTGGCCCGCCCGCACCAGCCTCAGCCGGCGGTTGCCCGCCATGTCCGCGATGGCCACGTCGCCATCGACGAAGTCCACGTACCAGGCGCTGCCCGCACTGGGCACCGCCGGCGAGCTGCTCCAGTAGCTGGCGCCTGCGCTGTTGGGGAAGTACGCGCGGTTGAAGGCGGGCGCCCGGCAGTTGCGCTCCACCAGCGAGGCCAGCTCATTGCGGTTGGGCAGGCGCCAGTCGCTGTAGCCCAGCCAGCCCGCGGCATTGGCGGCCGCCACCTGCGCCAGCGCGCCGCTCCAGCTGAAGCTGGCGGCGCTGCCCGACTCGCAGCTGCCGCCGCTCTGGCCCTGCGGGCACTGCGCCCACATGAGCTGGGTGCGCCGGTCGGTGACTGTGCCGTCGCCGGGTGTGCTGTAGCGGTCGGACGCCGACTTGGCCGAGTCGGCGGTGCACGGCGCCGCCGACGACAGGGCCGGCGCGCTGCCGCCGCTGACCAGCCGCAGCGACACGGCATTGCCGGGCGAATCGGCCTTGTTGCGCGGGCCCACGATGCCCAGCGAGAAGTCCACCACCCAGGCGGTCTGCGCGTCGTCGGGATAGGTGGTGTTGCTCCAGAACACCGAGCGCGCCTGGTTGCCCAGGCCGGCCAGGTCGGAGAACCACTCGGTGGTGGCGGCGACGCCGCTGCTGCGGCCGGCGTTGACCAGGCTGTCCAGCTCGCCGACCTCGGGCAGGCGCCAGTCGCTGGCGCCGCACAGGCGGGCGGTATTGGCGGCGTCGATCTGCGCCTGCACGTCGGCGAAGGCGGTGGCGGCCGGCTGGCTCACGCCCTGCTGCACCTGCCACATCAGGCCGGTGACCGCATCGCGCACGCAGGCCCAGCCGCTGGCCCCGGAGGCCATGGCTTGGCCGCTGGCCGAGACCTTGGCATAGCTGAAGCCGGCCGGGCCGTCGCTGCCGCCGCCGGTCAGGGCCCGGCTGTCGCGGCCGTATTCGGCATCCTGGCCCGCGAGGCCGCTGGCCGGGCAGGCCACCGCCGCGCCCGCCGCCGTGTAGCACTGGGCGATGCCGGTGTCGTTGAGGCCGCCCGCATCGTCGTTGAGGATGGTGCCGTAGGCCACCGGCGAATTGGAGGCGCCGCCGATGCTCACGCGGAAGCGCTTGTTGGCCTGGAAGGTGCCGTCGTCGCACAGCGGGATGGCGAAGGTCACGCTGGAGGCGCCGGCCGGCACCCGCAGCGAGGTGCCGTTGGCGGCCACGTAGTCGCCGCCGGCGGGGCAGTTGGCCCCGCCGCGGGCATAGCCCGCCACCGGCTTGGCGGCCAGGTTGGGTGCCAGGTCGGCCGTGGTGAAGGTGATGGTCTTGTCCACGTTAGGGCCGGACTCGACCTTGACCGTGAAGATGATGCCGTTGCCGGACTCCAGCGCGACGCTGTCGGCCATGCTGAGCACCAGCGGCGTCTCGGGCACCGGCAGGAAGAAGCCGCCGCCACCACCGCCGCCGCCGCCTCCGCCGCAGCCGGCAAGGGCCAGCACGAGCAGCGGCCAGGGGCGCGCGCGGCGCAGGGCGCGCATCGGTTCAAGGAAGGGGGGCATGCAGTTCACCTCGCAGGACAGGGGCTTCGCCGCGGGCGGCGAAGGAGAGTTGGAGCACGAGCTGCTGCTCGTGCAGGAAGAGCTGGCGCCGCTGGCGGCGCGCCTGGCGCGCGGCAACGGCGCGCTGCAGGCGCAAGCCGGTGCGCAGCAGCACCAGCGCCAGGGGATCGGCCAGGCGCGCCGGCAGGGCCGACTCCAGCCGCGCGACGGCGGCCGCCAGCGGCGTGCCGGCGGGGGCGGACCACAGCCGAAGGCCGCGGCGCGGCGCCGGCAGCCGCTGGCCACGGGCATGGAAGAGCGCCTCGGTGCGGGCCGAATCCAGCGGCTCGGGCAGCAGCAGCTGCAGCGGCGTGGCGGCCGGCAATACGCGCACATCCAGGCCGGCCAGCAGCGGCTCGGGCACCAGCACGACCTCGCCGGGACGCAGCAGCCCGTCGTCGGGGCCCGGGGCGGCGGCGCCCAGCACGGCGGGGCTGAGGCCATGGGCGCGCAGCGCGGGCACCAGCAGGCGGAAGCTCTCCATGCGGCGCAGACCCACCAGCACGGCGGCGCCCTGCCGCACGGCCTCGGCCACGGCCTCGGCGGCCTGGCGGGCACGCACCTCGTCATCGGTCGCCGCCAGGGCATGCCGCAGGGCGAGCGGCGGGGCCGTGCGCGGCTGGCGCAGCACCACGGCGCCGTAGATGCGCCACAGCTCGGACTCCAGCCCGCGCAGCGACAAGGCGATGCCGCCCAACAGCCGGTAGCCGCCGAAGAGCTCCTGGTGCGACAGCCGGCCGCGGGTGGCGGGCGGATGCGACAGGGGCAGGCCCTCGCGCGCCTCCAGCGCCTGCAGCAGACCGGTGTGCAGGCTGCGCTCGGGCACCAGCTGCGCCAGCGGCAGCTCGCCGCCCAGCACGATGCGCGCGCCGCCGGCCGGGCCTGGCTGCACGTCGTAGTGGCGGCCGCGCACCAGCCGGTCGCGCACCACCAGCGCCTGCATCAGCAGCTCGTCGCGCCGGCGCGGCGCGCGCCAGAAGGGCGGCAGCCGCGCCTCCACCTCGGCCAGCAGCGCCTGGCCCGCGGGGGTGAAGCGCAGCAGCCGGCCGCGATCGTGGTAGTGCTCGCCGGCACGGAAGCCCTCGGCCAGCCCCTGCGCACAGGCGATGGCCTCCAGCAGCAGCGGGTTGTGGCCGGGCTCGCTGGCCACATGGGGATGCGCCGCGTCGTCGATGAGCACGCGGTCGGCGTCGTCCACCAGGGCCCAGCAGGGCGTGGCGCGCGGCCACAGCGCGGGATCGCGCAGCCGGTCGGCCAGCAGGCGGCGGGCGGTGACGAGCAGCACCTGTGCGCCGTAGGCCTGCGGGGCCGCCTCGGGCGCGGCCTGCGGCGGCAGCACGGCGCAGGGCACGCCGCAGCGCAGGTACAGCGGCCCGAAGGCGGCGGCATGGCGCGCGGCCAGCAGTTCGTTGCCGCTCACCACGTGGCAGCGGCGGCCGGCCCAGGCGCCCAGCACGGCGGCCAGCGCGATGGCGAGGCTCTTGCCGCTGCAGGGGCCGGCCTCGACCAGCCGGCCCTGCGCCATGGCCAGGGCGGCCTGCAGCTGGGCCGGCGCGGGCCGCTGGCCCAGGCTGCGCGAGGCCAGTTCGGCCGCCGCCGCGGCAGCCGCGCCCCACGCGGGCACGGTGGCGCTCGTGGCGGCCTCGCCGGCGCGCAGGACGGCGGCGCGCAGGGCGTGGCGGGCCTGGCGCGCGCATGCCGCCAGCGCCTCGTCGTCCAGCCGCTGCAACGGCGGCTCGGCGGCGCGGGCCGCCTGCAGCAGGGCGGCCAGCATCGCCTGCCGGCGCCAGGCCTGCAGGCGCCACCAGCCCGGCAGCGTGCTGCGTCCGGCCCAGGGCGAGCGCAGCGCGGGCGCGGCCGGCGTGCTGTCGTGGGAGGCATCGGCGCCGGGCAGGATCACAGCGCGTACCTCTTCTGCAGCAGTTGCAGGAAGCCCTTGTGGAAGCGATCCCACAGCGGCTGCGCGGGCAGGGCCACCCGCAGCACGCCGGACATGCCGGCATAGGTGGTGGCCGGCGCGCCGGCGGGCAGCGGTGCACGCAGCTCGAAGAAGGATTCGGCCGCCAGCGTGCCGGTGCTGTCGTCCGGCCGCACGGCCACCTCGCCGCCGCCGGGCAGGCCCAGGGCCGGCGAGGCCAGGCGCTCGCGCTGGTAGGGGATCACCTCCAGCCGCTGCACGGCGATGCCCCGCCCCGCCTGGCCGGCCAGCCGCAGCTCGCCGGCCACCGGCGGCGCGCCGAACAGGTCGGCCGCGTCGCCCTGCGCCAGCACGGCGCTGAAGCGGTAGTGGCCGGCATCGACCACCTCGCCCAGCAACTGGCCGCGCTCGATCCAGGCCTGGCGGCGCTCGTGCAGCTGGGGCGCCACCCATTCGCCGTCCTGCGGGGCGCGCACGGTGAGGCGCTCGCGCAGGGCGCGCAGTTCGTCCAGCTGCTGACGGGTGGCGTCGATGCGCACCTGCAGCGGCGCGGCGTCGGCGGGCGTGCGCTGCAGGGACTGCAGTTGCAGGGTGCGCAGCTCATCCAGCTGCAGGGCGGCCAGGTCGATGTTGAGGTCGAGGTCGGGATTGCGCAGCTCGGCCAGCACCTCGCCGCGGCGCACGCTCTGGCCGTGGCGCACGCGAAGCTCGGTGAGCACGCCGGGCGATTCGACGAAGAGCAGCGCGCGGCGCTGCGCCTCCAGCACGCCGGGCACGCGCACCGCATGGGGCAGCGGCACCCAGGCGGCCAGCACGTAGGCCACCAGCACCAGGCCCGCCACGGTGCCCACGGCGCGCGTGCGGCGCCCGGCCACGGCCGGGCCGGCCAGGTAGGCGGCGAACTTGCGCCCCGGCAGCACCAGCAGCGTGACGACGGTGGTGGCCAGCAGCGCCAGGCCGACGCCGAACCACTTGTCCAGCGTGGTCAGCAGGATGGTCGCGCTCAGCAGCAGGCGGTAGGCGAAGCTGGCCCAGCCGTAGGCGGTGAACCACAGGCGCTCGGTCGCATCGGTGGCGGGGCCGGCAGCGGCGCGGTTGCCCAGCAGCACGCGGTCGCACCAGGCCAGCACCTGCTGCTGGCCCTTCTGGTAGAGGTTGGGCATCTCCACCAGGTCGGTGAGCACGTAGTAGGCGTCGAAGCGCAGCAGCGGGTTGCCGTTGAACAGCAGCGCCGAGACCGAGCCGATGAACATGATGTTGAAGGCCAGCCCGTTGAGCGGCCCCTCGGCCGTGTGGGCCCACAGCAGCGTGGCCAGGGCGGCGAAGAACAGCTCGGTGGCCACGCCCGCCAGCCCCACGTAGGCGCGCCGCCAGCGGCTGCCGAAGCCCCAGGTGGCGGTGGCGTCCACGTAGGGCAGCGGCGTGAAGATGAGGAACATCACGCCGAAGGTGTGGACCTGCCCGCCGTAGCGCTTGACCACGAAGGCATGCGCCGTCTCGTGCAGCACCTTCAGCAGCGTCATGCCCAGGTAGAGCCAGGGCAGGTTGGACAGCGAGAGCACGCCGTCGGCATGGCGGCCCAGGCGCTCGGAATGCTCCACCGCCGTCCACACGCCGGCCAGCACGGCCAGCAGCCACACCACGCCCGCGGCGCGGCCGGTGCAGGCCATGACGAGCGGACGCAGGCGGTCGAGCAGCCGGTTGGGGTTGAACACCGGCACCCGCACGTACAGGAAGGACAGCAGCTTGCCCTGCAGCTCGCGGTCCTTCTGGCGGCGGCTGCGCTCGTCGATGGCATGGCTGTCGGGCGAGCCGGCCGTCACGAGCATGTTGGACACGTGCAGCTGCGACAGCAGGCGCACCACCTCGTCCTGCCCCGGCGCGGCGGCGCCGTGCACGCGCACGTACTCGCGCCAGACCTCGTCGACGGTGCGGCCGGTGTCGAGCGCGCGGGCGAAGTCGTAGGCCTGCGGCGTGACGCGGAAGAAGCGGTGGGCGTAGACGTCCTCCAGCACGAACCACAGCTGGCCGCGGTAGCGCTGGGCCCGCGCCTGCACGGCCGGCTGCAGCGCCACGCGCTGGCCGGCCACGCGGTACCAGGTGTCACTGAAGGCGGCGCCGGGCATGTCGTGTGCGCTCCGCTACCACCACAGCCACAGGCGCAGCTTGTCCACCAGCCGGTGGGTCAGGATCCACGCCACGTTGCGTTCGCCCGCGTCGATGCGCACGGCGCCACTCATGCCCGGCCGCCACCAGTCGGCGGCGGGCTGCTGCATCTCGGCGCGCAGCAGGAACTGGTTGCCGTCCTGGCCCTTGGTCTGGGCCACGGGGATCACCGCCGTCACCCGCAGCGGGATGCGGCGGTCGGGGTCGCTGACCAGCACCAGCTCGCCGCTGGCCTGCGCGGGCACCAGGGGCATGTCGCCCTCGGGCACGGTGGCCACCACGTACAGGCCTTCGACGCGGGCGATGCGAAAGAGCTTGTCGCCCTTCTTGACCGGGGCGCCGAGCAGGTCCTTGCGCTCGCCCTCGACGATCACGCCGTCGAAGGGCGCACGCACTTCGGCCTGGGACAGCGCCTCGCGCACGCGGGCCAGGCGCGCCTGGGCCTGGCGCTGGCGGGCGCTGGCCACTTCCATCTCGGCCCAGGCGGCGGCGGCGCGGGCCTTGTCGGCCTCGGCGCCGAAGCGGCGCATCTCGGCATCGGCATCGTTCTCCTGCTGGCGCAGCTCGCGCGTGTCGAGCGTGGCCAGCAGCTGGCCGCCCTGCACACGCTCGCCGGCACTGGCCTCGGCGCTGTCGACGCGGCCGTCGTAGCCGGCCGCCAGCAACCGCGTGCTGTCGGTGGCGAGCTGGCCGGTGCCGTGCACGCGGTAATCCCAGGTGCCGAAGGCGGCATACAGCACGAACAGACCGGCCGCGACGGCCACGGCCTTGGGCCACACATGGCGCGGCCCCAGCCAGGACGCCAGGCGCAAGCGCAGGGCGTCGCGCGCACGCAGGCCCCACCAGCGCTCGCGCTGGCGCAGCTCGGCCAGGCGCGGCAGCACCAGCGCGGCCATGCCACGCACCCGGGCCAGGCCGGGCTCGTCCACGCCGCGGCCTTCGGGCAGCGCAAAGAGCAGCACGGCCTCGGGCGGGCCGTCCTCGGGGCCGATGGCCATGGCGCACGCCGCGGGCAGGCCCAGGGCCTCGCCCAGGCGCTGCAGCACGGGCGCCTGGTCGGCCTGCAGCACGCCCTCGTGCGCCAGGCTCTCGTCCATGGCGGCCTCGACCAGGGCGACCAGGTCGGTGCCGGCCTCGAAGCGATCCAGGTGGCTGATGGCGGCCAGCTGCGCACGGCCCTCGTCGACCCAGCCCAGGGCCACGTGCGAGGCGCCGCAGAGGGCGGCCAGGCCGTTGACCAGGGCCAGCCGGGCGGCACTGCCGTGGGCCTCGCGCTGCACCTCGGTGGCCAGCGCCAGCAGCGCGGGCAGCGTGGGCGAGGCGGCCGGGACGCCCTCACCCACCGGCGCGCCGGCCGGGGCGCCGACGCCCGGCATGTCGGCCACGAGCTGGGCGCGCAGGGCCAGTTCGTTGAGGCTGGCGCGCTCGCGCTGGGGAATCTCGATGAGGGCCAGCACCGGCCGCTCGCCGGCCTGCCGCACGGCCAGGTGGAACAACGCGACGCCCTCGTGCGTGACGGGCATCAGCGCAAAGCCCTTGTCGGCCGCACGCGGCGCCAGGGCCTGCAGGCTGGCGAGCGTGGCGGCATCGAGCGCACCCGCCACGGGCAGGGCCGCCTCGGCGGCGGCGCCCAGCCACTGCCAGCCGCTGCCGTCGGCCAGCACGGGATCGGCGGTGGCATCGACGCGGCCGGCGATCCACACGCGGCGGGCGCGGCACAGGTGACGCAGGCCCGCGGCGTACTCGTCCCAGAAGCCGGGCTCGCCACTGGAGCGGCGGCGCAGCGCCTGCAGGGCCTGCACCAGCCCCAGCGCGTCCGGCGCGCCGAGCGTGTGGGGATGGTCGGCCGCGCCCATCAGCGGCTCCCTTCCTGAAGGTCCACGATGCCCTTGATGCCCGCGGGCACCGCGCCCTTCGGGTTGGCGAAGCCCAGCCGCACCTCGACCAGGCCGCTCGCGGCGTCGATGACGGGCGCGATGTAGCTGACACGGGCGCGCACCGGTGCCACGCCCGTGGCCGGGTCGAAGCGCACCGGCAGCTCGGCGCCGGCCTTGAGCGGCAGCGCGGCGGCCGGCGGCAGGTTGAGCTTGAGGTAGCAGTTGTCGGCGTCCACCAGCTGGATCAGCGCGTCGCCGGGCTTGGCCCATTCGCCCACGTCGGTGTCCACGCGCGTGACCACGCCGGCCACGGGGGCGCTCAGGCGGCGCAACTCGCGCTCCTGCTCGGCCGCAGCCAGCTCGACACGCTCGCGCACCTTCTGCGCCTGCAACTGGGCGACGCGGCCGCGCGCGGTGACCAGGTCCAGCTCCAGCCGCGCGACCTCGTCGCGGCTGACCGCGCCGCGGGCGTTGAGCAGCTTGCGCGTGTCCTCGTACAGCGGCGCGAGGGTGCGCACGCGCTCCTCGGTGGCACGCAGCTCGGAGAGGTCGTCCAGCATCACCCGGCGCCGCTGAACCTCGGTGGCCTGGATGCGCTCGTCGATGTAGAGCAGCGGCGTGCGTGCCTCCACCCGCTGGCCCACGGCCACGGGCACGCGGGCCACGACGCCGGGCACGCTCACGCTCAGCAGCAGGTCGTGCCGCGCATGGACCAGGCCGGTGAATTCGCGCGCATGCAGCGCGGCGCTGGCGGCCAGCAGCAGCAGGCCGAAGGCCGCGGCGCGCACATCGAGGGCGGCGGCGTGCCGACCCCGCAGGCGATCGGTGCCGGGGCGTCGTTTCATTGCCATGTGACGTCCACGCCGTAGGCGGTGAGCAGCAGCCCTTCGGACTGCTGGAACAGGGTGAGGGCCGTCCACAGCCGGGCCTCGCCCTCGATCAGGCGCAGCTCGCTTTCCAGCGTCTCGGCCTCGCGGCGCAGCACGCGGGCGCGCGGCACCAGCTGGTCGCGCAGGCCCGACTCGTCGGCGCGCAGCAGGCGGCCGCGGCTGTCGAGGTCGGCGCGCAGCTGCTCGACGTCGCGCCGGGCCAGCTGCAGCGCCTCGGACCGGCTGCGCCAGTCGTTGGCGAAGCCGATGCGGGCGTTGCGTGCCTCCAGCTCGGCCTGCTCCAGCTTGAGCTGCTGGCCCTGGTACTGGGCCTCGGGGCGCGTGGTACCGCCCAGCGGCTGCTCGTAGTACAGGCCCACGTACCAGTCGGGGTAGCGGTTGTGGGGCACGGGGTTCATGGCCGAATGGGGATTGCGGCCCAGGCCGTGCGAGCCCCAGTTGGCCTGCAGGTCCAGCTGTGGTTGGGCCTGGTTGCGCGCGAAATCCAGCCGGTGCTGGTTCTGGCGCACGCGCAGGCTGGCGATCTGGAAGGGCGGCCACTGGTCGAGGCGGCGCTCCCAGGCCCCGGCGGCTGCGGCCTCGTCGCCGGGCACCGGCGCCAGCGCCGGCAGGGCCCAGGCGCCGTCCTCGGGCGGCAGGTCCAGCAGCGTGCGGATGCGGGCCTCGGCCTCGACGATGGCCTGGCTGCTGCGTAACAACTCGCTCTCGCGCATCGACAGCAGGGCGCGGGCCTCGTCCTCGACGGTGACGGCCACACGGCCGGCGGCCGCGCGCTCGCGCGCATCGGCCAGGGCCTCGCGGGCGTTGTCCAGCAGGCGCTGGCGCAGCGGGTGCGAGCGATACGCACGCTGCAGTTGCCAGTAGGCGGACAGGGCCTCGCTGCCCATCTTGAGCAGCTGCTGGCGGAAGGTCCAGTAGCCCACCTCGCGCTCGAGTTCGGCCACGCGCAGGTCGGCCTCGACGGCATCGGTGCCGCGGCCCTTGAGCAGCGGCTGGCGCACGGTGACCACCAGTTGCGCCGTGGCCTCGCGGTCGCTGCCATCGTTGTAGAGGGCCTCGATGAGGTTGTTGCGGCGCAGGGAGCGCTGCAGGCTGGTGCTGATCTCCGCGCCGGTGGAGGCGCGCATGCGCAGCCCGGCCTCGGCGGTGTTCACCATCTCGTCCAGCACCGAGGTGCGGGCGGCCAGGGACGAGAGCTGCTCCTCGGCCGTGCGCTGGCGGCGCCGGCTTTCGTGGCGCACCGAGCCGAAGGCCGTCGGCTGATAGAGCGAGGCCTCGGCCGCCAGGCCGCGGTCGGCGATGCGGGCCTGCAGGCGTGCATAGGCGATCTCGGCATTGCGGTCCACCACCAGCTGGATGAAGCGGCGGGGCGTGAGCGTGCGTGCATCGGCCGCCGAAGCGGCGGCCGACTGCGCCGCCGCGCCCGGCAGCGCGAGCGCGCAGGCGCCCGCGGCCAGCATCACGACCCAGCCTGCGCGCGGCTTCATGCCGCGCCTTGTCGACGCCCGCCTGCGCACGGCCCGCGTCTTCTTACTTGCCGGCGCGCTTGTCGGCCAGCGTGACCAGCCGCTCGATCTGGGCCAGCGAGATCAGCTGCGCATAGATCGCAGGCAGGTAGCGCTTGGCACGGATTTCCAGGAAGCGCTCGTCCGAGAGGTTGTTCAGGCGCTCTTCGTTGATCACGTAGCAGCCGGCGATGTTCTTGATGCCGGCCGACTCGCGCACGCGCATGTTCAGTGGCGTGAGCATGTTGTGCGCGGCCAGGAACTTGGCGAACTCGCGGGTCAGCGCGTCCATCTGCTGCAGCTCGGACAGGTAGCGCTTGACGTTCTCGATGACCTGCGTGGGCTCGCCCTTGTCGTCGAACAGCGGGCTGCCTTCGGTGCTGCTCACCAGTTCGCTGCCCTCGTCGATGCAGATGGTGAACTGGCCTTCCTTGTCGGACGAGGCCAGCGCGAAGGGATAGCGGCGGATGATCGCCGGCACATAGGAGGCGTCCCATTTGCCGTCGGCACCAACGAAGAGGTTGGTGCCCGCATCGAGGCCCAGCAGGGCCACGGGCCGGAACTCGTCCTTCTCCTTGTCTTCGAGGAAGACGATGGGATAGATCGCCGCGGCACGGGCGAACTCGTGCATGGTGACGTAGGCGATGTGGAACTTGGAGGCGAAGGAAAAGCCCGTGATTTCCTTGATGCGCGTTTGCGCATGGCGCTCTTTGTTGACGGGCACGACCTTTTCAAACAACTGACGTTCTCCTTGGACAGATTCAAGCCGGATTGCCATCGGCTTGGCGGCCAGGAGCCCAAGGCACGGCACGCCGGCGCCGGGCATTGCTTGCATGCATGCCCTGCGTCGGCCACCCACCTCCTCAGCCCTTCCAGATCCCCGCTCTCCTGATGGCGGCACGAGTATTGGGCGGCGCCTCTTTCACCGCGATGGTGCATCGCGCATCAGGTGTTAACTGGCTGACATATCTCTGACTGGGCGCCGCGGCGCCTTCGACGGGCGCGGTGGGCAGATGTCAGCGACTTGTCATTTCGAAGCCGTTTCCGCTCGGCAGCGACCTGGGGGCTTCCTACATTGACAGCCATGCTGGAAGCCCTGCCATTGCTGCGAACAGGCACCGACGAGCGCGTCGCGGGGCGGCGCTGCCTGTTCCCGCCGGTGCCGGCGCGGTATGGGAGCGCCACTGCGCGGGCGGACGGCGCGCGCCCGGGCGGCGAGCTGTCGGGCTCGCGCGCGGCGCTGGTGACGCTGCCGGACCTGTGGGCCATCCGCGCCGCCTATGGCGAGGACGTGGCGACCGGCGCGAGCCGGGAATTGCTGCGCCGCCTGCGCCAGGCCGTGACGGACCCCCGCCGCGTGGCCGTGCTGGCCGAGGACTGTTTCGTGGCCTGGCCCTGCACGCCGGACGCCCACCAGGAACGCCAACGGCTCGCCGATCTGGTGCGTGCGCTCGGCCGCCCCATGTGGCCCGAGGGCATCGGCTGCGTGGCGGCCGTGGATGCCGAATGGGTGGACCTGGCCGGCAGCGAGGGCGAGGAACTCGACCCATGGGACGCGGGCCATCTGCGCACCATCGCGGCCCTGCGCGCACCGGCACGGCCCACGGTCGATGCAGACTGGCTGCGCCGCTACCGCTGCGGCATGGACGGCGCGGTGCGCGCCGGCTCCCACCCGCGGGCCGCGGCGCAGCGGCCGCCCGTCACGGCCGTCGCGCACGCAGACTGAACCCTGACCTTCGGCATCCTTCGAAACCCGGAGCGCGGTCCCGCCACGCTCACTGGACATCCAGGCCGAAGCGATCCAGGAGGCGCAGCATCGCCGACAGCGCCGCACTCTTGTGGCGTCGCTCGGAATAGGCCGCATAGACCCAGAGGTCCTTGGGCATGTGCTCGTCCAGGGCCTGTACCAGTTCCCCATTCGCCAGGAAGGACGCCACGGCGGGCTTGGGAGCGACCGCGATGCCGACGCCCCGCAACGCCAGTTGGACCACGGCCACCGGGTCGTTGACCTCGATGACGCCAAGCCGATGGGCGACCGGCGCGTCCGGCCGACGCGCCGGCGCCAGGCTCGCCGCCGCCCAGGCGCTGTACTGCAGCACGTTGTGGTGTGTCAGTTCCTCGAGCGTGGCCGGTCTGCCGAAACGCTCCCAATAGGCCGGCGCAGCGCACAGCACCAGGTCGAACTTCATCACGCGGCGCGCGATGAGGTGCTGGTCGGCGATGGTGCCGCTGCCGAAGTGCAGGTCCACGCCCTCGCGGATGAGATCGATCGGTTCGTTGGTGAAGCGCAGGGTGAGCCGCACGTCCGGGTAGCTGCGCACATAGGTGGCGATGATGTCGCTGAAGCCGCCGAACATCAGGCCGTAGGGTGCGCTCAGCGTGAGCCCTCCCTTGGGCAGCGATCCGAATTCGCGCAGTTCGTCCATCATTTCCTCTGCGTAGGAAACGAGGTAGGTGCTGCGCTCGAGCAGACGCTGCCCGGCATCGGTCAGGCTGATCGCGCGGGTGGAGCGGTGCAGCAGCCGCACGCCGAGCCGCCGCTCGAGTTCCGCCACGTACTTGCTGGCCGTTGCCTTGGACAGCTGCAGCGAGACGGCCGCCTTCGAGAAGCTGCCACGGCTGGCAACTTCATGGAAGGTCTTGATCAGGTCGAGGCTGTCGACCGACATGCGGCTTCATCAACGGCCGAAGCCGATGCCTGTGCATCCGGTTGAAATCGGCCCGCCGCACGAACGGGCTCCGGGGCTCGGGAACGCATGAACATCCGCATCGCCGAAGCATAAATGAACTTGTTGGTTCATTTATCTTCGAGAAGCCGCATGTCGGCCCCGGGGCCGGGGCGCGGTCCTTCGCATCGGCGAGAACAAAAGAAAAACCCGGCTACGTCAGAAACGTAGCCGGGCTTTGTGTCTGGTCCCGCCGCCAGGAATCGAACCTGGATCTCAGCCTTCGGAGGGCCGAATTCTATCCGTTGAAATACGGCGAGAAAGTCGCGCCGAGTTCGGCCGCGAACCCGGCATTATGACCGATCTTCTGCGCTTGGCGTGCTCGGCGCGCCCCGCCGGCAGGACGGGCGCCGCCGCATCGGCCGCCTCCCCACCGCGGGGAAGGCCGAGGCCGGCGAGATAGACACCGAAGAGCCGACGGCCCGCGGGCACGAGGTCGAAGGCGGCCGGTTCCAGCAGCCAGTCGTCGATCAGGCCCGACATCAGGGCATGCAGGCCGTGCGCCGCGGTGCGGGCCGGCACCGGCAGCCGCAGCCCGCGCATGCGCGCAGCCAGCCGCAGGGCCTTCTCGAAGTCCATGACGCACGCATCGCGCGCGCCCAGGTGCCGCTGCTGCACCGAGGCCATCTCGTCCGTGTACTCGACCTTGTGCACCGCGATCTGGAAAACGCGGCGCACCTGCGGGTCGTCGGCGATGAGCGCCAGCGCCTGCGTCATGCCCTGCTCGATCAGGTCCAGCGGATCGACCCCGGCCGGCGCCGCCGCCTGGCGCACGCCCTTCTCCATCGGCAGCGTGACCCGCTCCATCATGGCGTTGAAGAGGTCGGCCTTGTCCTTGAAATGCCAGTAGACGGCGCCGCGGGTGGCCCCCGCTTCCTCGGCGATCTGCTGCAATGACGTGCGCGACACGCCCTGGGCCTGGAACAGCCGCTCGGCCGCATCGAGCAGGCGATGGCGAGTGGCCAGGGCTTCTTCCTTCGTGCGCCGTACCACGGCATCTCCTTGGCAAGAAAACGAAATAAACCGAAACGTGAGGGCCGCGACTATACATTCAAGAATGTATGTAAACTTGCTGCCCCGGCAAGCTTCTGGCGCCCCGATCTGCCTGCACGCATGATCGATCCGCGGCGCGTCCGCTTCCTCCGCTTTTTCAATCCCACTCCAAGAGGATTCGCATGCCTGCATCGCATGTTGTTGCAAGTCGTTCGATGTTTCGTCCCGGTTCGCCCCTGACCCTCGCCGCCACCGCGGTCCTTCTGAGCCTGGCCCTGGTGGCCTGCGGCAAGAAGGACGCCGCGGCACCGGCCGGCGGTCCTCCGGGCGGCGGCATGCCGGCCCCCGAGGTCGGGGTGGTGGTCGCCACCCCGGGCGAAGTCGGACTGGTGACCGAACTGCCCGGCCGGCTCGAGGCCACGCGCGTCGCCCAAGTGCGCGCCCGTGCCGCCGGCATCCTGCAGAAGCGCCTGTTCGTGGAGGGCAGCGACGTGAAGGCCGGCCAGCCGCTGTTCAGGATCGACGCCTCGCCCTACGAGGCCACGCTGCGCAGCGCCGAGGCGACGCTCGCGCGCGCCGAGGCCAATGCGGCCCAGGCCAAGGCGCTGGCCGATCGCTACAAGCCCCTGGTCGAGGCCAACGCGGTGAGCAAGCAGGACTATGCCAACGCCATCGCCTCGCAGAAGGCCGCCGAGGCCGACGTGCTGGCCGGCCGCGCCTCCGTGACCACGGCCCGCATCAACCTGGGCTATGCCACCGTCACAGCCCCCATCTCGGGCCGCATCGGCCGCGCGCTGGTGACCGAGGGCGCGCTGGTGGGCCAGGGCGAGGCGACCCAGCTCGCCACCATCCAGCAGATCGATCCGCTCTACGTCAACTTCACGCAGTCGGCGACCGAGGTGATGCGCATGCGCCGCGCGATGGCGCAGGGCAAGCTGCAGCGCGCCAGCGGCCCGGACGCCGCCGACGTGCGCATCGTGCTGGAAGACGGCACCGAGTTCGCCCAGCGCGGCCGCCTGCTCTTCTCCGACCTGACGGTGGATGCGAGCACCGGCCAGATCACCCTGCGCGCCGAGGTGCCCAATCCGAAGGGCGAGCTGCTGCCGGGCATGTACGTGCGCGTGCGCACCGAGCAGGCGCAGGTCGACAAGGCCATCAGCGTGCCCCAGCAGGCCGTCACGCGCACCGACCAGGGCGACACCGTGACCATCGTGGGCCAGGACGGCAAGCTGTCCAAGCGCAACGTGAAGATCACCGCCGGCAGGAACAACCGCTGGATCGTGACCGAGGGCCTCAAGGAAGGCGAGCAGGTGATGGTCGACGGCTTCCAGAAGCTGCAGATGCTGCCGCCCGGCACGCCGGTGAAGGCCGTGCCCTGGCAGCCGCCGACGACCGCCGCCGCAGCCCCGGCCGCTGGCGCATCGGCCCCCGCGGCAGCGGCCGCACCGGCCAAGCAATGACGCCGGCACGCAACCCCGACTGATCACGAAGAAGGAACGCGAGCACTTCTATGGCCAAGTTCTTCATCGATCGCCCCATCTTTGCGTGGGTGATCGCTCTGTTCATCCTGGTGATGGGCGGCGTGGCGATCACGCAGCTGCCGATCGCCCAGTACCCGCCGGTGGCCCCGCCGGCCATCGTCATCAACGCCGCCTATCCCGGCGCCTCGGCCCAGACGCTGGAAGACAGCGTGTTGTCGGTCATCGAGCGCGAGATGAACGGCTCGCCCGGCCTGATCTACATGGAGTCGGTGGCGCAGGCCGACGGCACCGGTTCGATCACCGTGACCTTCGAGCCCGGCACCAATGCCGACCTGGCGCAGGTGGACGTTCAGAACCGGCTGTCGCGCGCGACGCCACGCCTGCCCTCGGCCGTGACGCAGCAGGGCGTGCGCGTGGACAAGTCGCGCAACAACTTCCTGCTGTTCACGATGCTGTCGTCGACCAACCCGGCCGTGGACACCACGCAGCTGGGCGACTACGCCGCGCGCAACATCCAGCCCGAACTGCAGCGCGTGCCCGGCATCGGCCAGGTGCAGCTCTTCGGCAGCGAGACGGCGATGCGCGTGTGGATCGACCCGGCCAAGCTGCAAGGCCTGAACCTGAGCGCGGGCGACGTCAACACCGCCATCCGCAACCAGAACGCCCAGGTCGCCTCCGGCACCATCGGCGACCTGCCCAACGTCACCGGCCAGGCCATCGCGGCCACGGTGGTGGTCAAGGGCCAGCTGTCGTCGGTGGAGCAGTTCGGCAACATCGTGCTGCGCGCCAATGCCGACGGCTCGACCGTGCGGCTCAAGGACGTGGCCCGCATCGAGATCGGCGGCCAGAGCTATGCCACCTCGGCCCGCCTGAACGGCAAGCCGGCCGTGGGCCTGGGCGTGCAGCTGTCGCCATCGGGCAATGCGCTGCAGGCCGCCAAGGCGGTGCGCGCCAAGATGGACGAGCTCAAGCGCTTCTTCCCGCAGGGCGTGAGCTACTCCATTCCCTACGACAGCTCGGCCTTCATCAGCATCTCCATCAGCCAGGTGGTCGAGACCCTGGTCGAGGCCGTGGTGCTGGTGTTCCTGGTGATGTTCCTGTTCCTGCAGAACTGGCGCTACACGCTCATCCCGACGCTGGTGGTGCCGGTGGCACTGCTGGGAACATTCGGCACGCTGCTGGCCCTGGGCTTCTCGATCAACGTGCTGACCATGTTCGGCATGGTGCTGGTGATCGGCATCGTGGTGGACGATGCCATCGTGGTGGTGGAGAACGTCGAGCGCATCATGAGCGAGGAAGGCCTGCCACCCTTGCAGGCCACGCGCAAGGCAATGCAGCAGATCTCCGGCGCCATCATCGGCGTGACGGTGGTGCTGATCTCGGTGTTCGTGCCGCTGGCCTTCTTCGCCGGCTCAACGGGCAACATCTACCGCCAGTTCTCGGCGGTGATGGTGGCCTCGATCGCCTTCTCGGCCTTCATGGCACTGTCGCTCACGCCGGCGCTGTGCGCCACGCTGCTCAAGCCGGTCGAAGCGGGCCACCACCACGAGAAGCGCGGCTTCTTCGGCTGGTTCAACCGCGGCTTCTCGCGCACGGCCAAGGGCTATGAAGGCTTCGTGTCGCGCCTGCTGCGCCGCGCGGCGCGCTACCTGATCATCTACCTGGCCATCATCGGCGGGGTGGTGTTCGTCTACTCGCGCCTGCCCACCTCCTTCCTGCCGCAGGAAGACCAGGGCAACATCCTGGTGAACGTGCAACTGCCGCCAGGCGCCACGCTGGAGCGCACCGAGGCGGTGATGGAGAAGGTCGAGAACTTCATGCTCAAGCAGCCGCAGGTGCAGAGCATCGTGGGCGTGCTGGGCTTCAGCTTCTCGGGCCAGGGCCAGAACGCGGGCATCGCCTTCGTCACGCTCAAGGACTGGAAGGAGCGCGACGGCGAGGCGAACTCGGCCTCCGCGCTGGCCGGCCGGGCCTTCGGTGCGCTGTCGGGTGTGCGCGACGCCTTCATCTACCCGCTCAACCCGCCGCCGATTCCCGAACTGGGCTCGGCCAGCGGCTTCAGCTTCCGGCTGCAGGACCGGTCGGGCCAGGGCCATGACGCGCTGGTCAACGCCCGCAACCAGCTGCTGGGCATGGCCATGAAGAGCCCGGTGTTGACCGCGATGCGCCCCGACGGCCTGGAGGATGCGCCGCAGCTGCAGATCGACATCGACCGCGACAAGGCACAGGCCCTGGGCGTGGGCTTCGATGCCATCAACACCGCGCTGTCGACCGCGCTCGGGTCGAGCTACATCAACGACTTCCCGAACCGCGGCCGCCTGCAGCGCGTGGTGGTGCAGGCCGATGCCCCGGCCCGCATGCAGCCCGAGGACCTGCTGCGGCTGAACGCGTCCAACACGCAAGGCCAGCCGGTGCCCTTCGCCTCCTTCGCGACCACGCGCTGGATCAAGGGCGCGCAGCAGACGGTGCGCTACAACGGCTACCCCGCGATGCGCATCAGCGGCGAGGCCGCGCCCGGCTACAGCTCGGGCGCTGCCATGGCCGAGATGGAGAAGCTGGCCGGCCAGCTGCCCGCGGGCTTCGGCTTCGAATGGACGGGCCAGTCGCGCGAAGAAAAGCTCGCCGGCTCGCAGGCCATCATCCTGTATGGCTTCGCCATCCTGGCGGTGTTCCTGTGCCTGGCGGCGCTGTACGAAAGCTGGTCGATCCCGCTATCGGTGATCCTGGTGGTGCCCCTGGGTGTGCTGGGGGTGCTGCTGGCCACGCTGCTGCGCGGCTACTCGAACGACGTGTACTTCCAGGTGGGCCTGATCACCATCATCGGCCTGTCGGCGAAGAACGCCATCCTGATCATCGAGTTCGCCAAGGACCTGCAGGCGCAGGGCAAGAGTGCCATCGCCGCCGCGCTGGAAGCCGCCCACCTGCGCTTCCGCCCGATCGTGATGACCTCGCTGGCCTTCGGCCTGGGCGTGGTGCCGCTGGTGCTGGCCTCGGGCGCGGGCTCGGCCAGCCAGCGCGCCATCGGCACTGGCGTGCTGGGCGGCATGCTCACGGGCACGGCGCTGGCCGTTTTCTTCGTGCCCATCTTCTTCGTGGTGGTGCGCACGATCTTCAAGGGCAGCAAGCGCCAGCAGGACATGAACAAGCGCCATGCCCAGGAAGCGGGCATTCAGGAAGAATCCGGAGCCGACAACCATGGCTGAGTCCAAGACGATGATGACGCTGCCCTTCGGGCCCCTGGCGCCGCTGGCGCTGGCCGCCGCGCTGCTGATGAGCGGCTGCTCGCTGATCCCCACCTATGAGCGGCCGGCCGCGCCGGTGCCCACCACCTTCCCGGGCGACCCGGCCCAGCCGGGCGGCGCCAAGGCGGCGGTGGACGTGCCCTGGCAGGCCTTCTTCTCCGACCCGCGGCTGGCGGGGCTGATCCAGACGGCCCTCGACAACAACCGCGACCTGCGCGTGGCCGTGCTCAACATCGAGCAGGCTCGCGCCCAGTTCGACGTGCAACGCGCGGCCCTCTTCCCGACCGTGGGGCTGACCACCTCGGGATCGCGCTCCGAGCCGAATTCGGCCCGCGCCTACAGCTCGTCCGCCCCCAAGGTGTCGTCGAGCTATTCGTTGGGCCTGGGCGTGACGGCCTGGGAGATCGATTTCTTCGGCCGCATCCAGAGCCTGAGCGCCGCGGCGCAGGCCCGTGCGCTGGCCACCGAGGAGTCGCGCCGCGCCACCCAGATCAGCCTGGTCGCCCAGGTGGCCAACGGCTGGCTCACGCTGGCCGCCGACGAAGAGTTGCTGGCCATCACCCGCCAGACGCTGGCCACGCGCGAGGAGACGCTCAAGCTGACCAGGCTGCGCTTCGACAACGGCGTGGCGTCCGAGCTGGACTACCAGTCGGCCGTCTCGCTGGCCGAGAGCGCGCGCGCCACCTATGCGCAGCAGATCCGCCTGCGCCGCCAGGACGAGAACGCCCTGGCGCTGCTGCTGGGTGCCCCTGTGCCTGCGAGTGCACTGGAAGGCCTGGCCGGCGACAACGGCGGCCTGGCCAGCGTGCGCGCCATGCCCGACGTGCCGGCCGGCCTGCCCTCGGACCTGTTGACCGAACGGCCGGACATCCGGGCGGCCGAGCAGCAGCTGATCGCGGCCAACGCCAACATCGGCGCGGCGCGGGCCGCCTTCTTCCCGCGCATCGCGCTGACCACCTCCATCGGCACGGTGAGCTCCGACTTCTCGAACCTCTGGAACGGCGACGGCACGCGGGCCTGGAGCTTCGCGCCCAGCCTGACGCTGCCGATCTTCACGGCCGGCGCCAACTCGGCCAACCTCGCTTCGGCGCGCGTCAGCCGCGACATTGCCGTCGCCCAGTACGAGAAGACGATCCAGACGGCCTTCCGCGAGGTGGCCGATGCCCTTGCGGGCCGCGAGACGCTGGGCGAGCAGGCCCGCGCCGCGCGTGCCCAGGCCGACGCCGAGGGCACCCGCCTGCGCCTGTCGGACCTGCGCTACCGCAACGGCGTGGCCAGCGCGCTCGACCTGCTGGATGCGCAGCGCTCGCAGTTCACGGCCCGCCAGACGGCCGTGCAGACCCAGCTGACGCTGCTGCAGAACCAGGTCACGCTCTACAAGACGCTGGGCGGCGGCTGGACCAGCAGCACGCAGCAGGCCGGCGCCCAGTAGGCCGGCTGGCGCATCGCGGACCAAAACGACCGGTTCGGCAGCGGCCTCCGGGCCGATCGCTGATCTGCATCAGGAGTCCTTCTTTCGGGGAGTGTGCGGGGGTTATCCCGGGTCAGCCGGGGCCTGTCCGCACACCCCCCGTCCCTATAATCGAACGCTGTTTTCCAATAGCCCCCGATACCGAGGACAGCGATGAGCGAGAGCGCGCAAAACCCGGCTCCGGCCACCGAAGAGGCGCATACGGGCCCGATCAAGAATCCCAAGCAGCTGATGCTCGCGGTCCTCTTCGGCTTCGTGGCCCCCATCCTCATCATTGCGGGGCTGGTCTTCTTCGTGGTGTCCGGGCTCAAGCCCTCCGGTGCGGCCACCGGCGACAACATGAACCTCTACGGCGTCAGCCAGGACGCCCGCGACCGCGATGTCGCCGAGCGCATCCGCAAAGTGGGCATGGTCGAGATCCGCGACGCCAACCGCCCGCTCGCCAACGGCGAGACCGTCTTCAAGACCCAATGCGCCGCCTGCCACGGCAGCCCCGGCATTCCTGGCGCGCCGCACTTCGGCGATGCCGCGGCCTGGGCCCCTCGCATCGGCCAGGGCCTGGCCACGCTGACCGAGCATGCGCTCAAGGGCAAGGGCGCCATGCCGCCCCAGGGTGGCGGCGACTTCAGCGATGTGGAGATCAGCCGTGCGGCGGCCTACATGGCCAACTCGGGCGGCGCCAAGTTCGAGGAGCCTGCTGCGCCGGCCGCCGCTGCGCCGGTGGGCGATGCATCGGCCACGTCGGCCGCAGCCCCTGCGGCAGCGGGCGCGATGCCGGCCAAGCAATAAAGAGCGCAGACCCCCAGGCCTTCGGGCCTCCTCGAAAGCCGGCATCCGCCGGCTTTTTCGTTGGTGGCGCTGCAGCAGCGGCGATGTGCCCGCGCTTCGGCTTAGCGCAAGGCGCGTCTCGCGGCGCCTGCTCGCCGCGCGTCAAGCCTTGCTTCGGGCCGCTGCCGGACTGCGGACGAAGCCGAAACGCGTCGGCAGTTCGGAGGCCGACACTTCCTCGGGCGCCGGCCAGACGCCCTGCTCGAGCGCGTCGGCCGCCAGGCCCATGTCCTGCGAATGGACGATGCCCAGGCCGACCGGTGCTGCGACATAGAGGCGCCCTTCCGCATCCAGCAGCACGCGCTGCAATTCGCCCGCCAGTCCGGTGTGCGCCTGGAGCGAAAAGTCGTCCATCACGCGCCACACCAGCGGCACGGCCTCCAGTTCCACGTACACCCGCTGCGGCCCGTTCTGGAAGAACCACTGGCCCGTGGCGTCCGGCTCGTAGTTGCGCTGGATGAAATCGATCAGCTTGTCATGCCGCAGCAGCGATCCCTTGCTTTGGGGGAAGGGGCCGGCCGCCTGCGTGGGGTCATCGCGCATGTACCACTGGCCGCGTGCATCGAGGCCCAGCCAACCGTAGCAGTGGGGCACGTTGGGCCACTTGGCCAGTGCCTGTTTGACGATGTCATCCATGGCGGCATTCTCCGCGCCGAAGTTGCCATGCGGTGTCGCCCATGCCGCCATCGCGGGTGAGCCGAGGCCGACAGCGCTATCGAGGCTGAAGGTCGGACTGGCAGCCGACGGGAGCCGGCCTCGTGCACCCGCGAGAGGTCAGCGATGCGCCAGCAGCCAGTCCACCACGGCCTGCGGCATCGTCTGCACATGACCCGGCCACCCCCCCTGCGGAAAACCGACATGGCCGCCGTGGAGCGGCTGCCAGAGAGTCACCCGCGGATTGGTCACCCGCGCCGGCACCGGGAGGCTCTCGCCGGGCACGAACGGGTCGTTGCGGGCATTGAGCACCAGCGCCGGAATGCGGATGTCGCCCAGCCGCGGCCCGGCCGCCGCGCGGGCGTAGTAGTCCGCCGCGTCCTTGAAGCCGTGAAGGGGCGCGGTGAACAGATCGTCGAACTCGCGCAGACGACGCGCGGCGCGCAGCCGGTGGGCATCAAACAGGCCCGGATGCTGCACCAGCTTGGCCAGCGCCTTGGGCTTCATGGTCGAGAGGAACATGCGCTCATACACCAGCCGGTTGAAGCCGCGTCCGATGGCATCGGCGCCGGCGGCCAGGTCCAGCGGCGCGCTCACGCCGGCCACGGCCTGCGCCACGGCCGCCGCGCTGTCGCCGGCCTCCTCGGCCCAGCGTAGCAGCGCATTGCCGCCCAACGAGACGCCCACGGCCAGCACGCCGGCCGGGCTGCGTTCGCGCAGACGCGCCAGCACCCAGCCCACCTCTTCATGGTCGCCCGAGTGGTAGGCCCGCGGTCCGAGGTTCAGCTCACCGCTGCAGCCGCGGAAATGCGGCACCGCGAAGCCGAGTCCACGCTCGCGCGCCACCGCCGCCAGCGCCTCGGCATAGTGGCTGCGCGACGAGCCTTCGAGGCCGTGGAAGAGCACAAGCAGCGGCGCCATGGCCGGATCGGCCGCGTCCTGGAAGTCCACATCGACGAAGTCGCCGTCCGGCGCGTTCCAGCGCTCGCGCCGGTACACCGGGGCGGCGCCCGTGTAGCGGCGGCCGAAGAGGGCCGGCCAGATGGTCTGCGCATTGCCGCCCGGCAGCCAGCGGGGCGCGACGAAGGCCTGCATCCGAAGGGTCAGTGCAGCAGGCCCGGGACTTCCACCGCGTCGTCGGGCTCGCGCGAGGTGCCAGGGCTGGCATGGTGCGCCACCAGTCGCCAGCCCATCTCGGTCTTGAGGTACACGTTGGTCGCCAGCACGAACGCATGGCGCGGGCCTTCGGCGGTGAGCACCTCGATGCGCTCGAGCACGTTGTGCACGCTGGCGCCCAGGGCTTCGACGCGGCGCACATGCGAAGGCCGCGCATGCACGGCACCGCCGTTGGCGAACATCTGCTCGAAGGCGCTGCGGATGGCGGCCACGCCCACCAGGCGCGGCCCGCCGGGGTGGACGCAGAACACGTCTTCCTCATCCGCCCAGCAGGCCATCAATGCATCGGCGTCGCCGCGCTGCAGCGCGTCATAGAAGGCGGCCTCCAGGTCGTCGGCGGTGCCGCCCAGGGCGGCGGGGTATCGGGTTTTGCTGGGCATGGCAGCCGCGATTCTGCCGCTGCGCACGCACCACGGCCCGGCATGCGGCGCACCACCTTGCCGCGCACTCGCCCAGCGCGGCGAACCGTTTTGGACCATTTGGTCAAAACATGCACCGCCTTTTTCGATCAAGTCCTTGATGTGGAACAGGAAAACGGCATTGGCACAGCGCATGCAAACCCGCCGGCAATCCCATCCTGGAGTCCACCCACATGAAAGTCGGCGTCTTCATCCCCATCGGCAACAACGGCTGGCTGCTGTCGCAGAACGCGCCGCAGTACAAGCCCAGCTTCGAGCTGAACAAGACCATCACCCTCAAGGCCGAGCACTACGGCCTGGACTTCGCGCTGTCCATGATCAAGCTGCGCGGCTTCGGCGGAAAGACGGAGTTCTGGGACCACAACCTGGAGTCCTTCACGCTGATGTCGGGCCTGGCGGCCGTGACGACGAAGATCAAGCTCTTCGCCACCGCCGCCTCGCTGGTGATGCCGCCGGCCATCGTGGCACGCATGGCCTCGACCATCGACAGCATCTCCAATGGCCGCTTCGGCCTGAACCTGGTGACCGGCTGGCAGCGGCCCGAGTACTCGCAGATGGGCATGTGGCCCGGCGACGAGTTCTTCGCCACCCGCTACGAATACCTGTCCGAATACATCCAGGTGCTGCGCGACCTGTGGGGCAAGGGGCAGTCGGACTTCAAGGGCGCCCACTTCAAGATGGACGACTGCCGCCTGAGCCCGCAGCCGCAGGCGCCCATGAAGGTGATCTGCGCCGGCCAGAGCGATGCCGGCATGGCCTTCTCGGCCAAGTACGCCGACTACAACTTCTGCTTCGGCAAGGGCGTGAACACGCCCAAGGCCTTCGCGCCGGCGGCGCAGAAGCTGATCGAGGCCACCGCCAAGACCGGTCGCCACGTGACGACCTACGTGCTCATCATGGTGATCGCCGCCGAGACCGACGAAGCCGCCTTCGCCAAGTGGGAGCACTACAAGGCCGGCGCCGACACCGACGCCATCGCCTGGATGGCGCAGCAGGGCGCGGCCGACACCAAGTCCGGCGGTGACACCAACGTGCGCCAGATGACCGATGCCACCTCGCCCTCGGCAGTGAACATCAACATGGGCACGCTGGTGGGCTCCTACGCCAGCGTGGCCCGCATGCTCGACGAGATGGCCGAGGTGCCGGGCACCGAGGGCGTGCTGCTGACCTTCGACGACTTCGTGCAGGGCGTGGAGGACTTTGGCGAGCGCATCCAGCCGCTGATGAAGAGCCGTGTGGACGTCGACACGCCCGTGCCCTCGCAGGTGGGCGCGCCCGAGGCCCTGGCGGCTTGACGGAAGGCGGCACCATGAGCAGCACCAAGACCAATGCCACCCTGCGCTCGACCACGCCGGTCGGGCCGCCCCAGGCGCCGGGCGCACCGGCACCGACGGTGATTCCTTCGCGCCCCGAGCCCCTGGCCCTCGTGCCCACCCAGACTGCGCTGATCGTGGTCGACATGCAGAACGCCTACGCCTCGCTGGGCGGCTACGTGGACTCGGCCGGCTTCGACATCTCGGGCGCGCAGGGCACCATCGCCGGGATCGTGCGTGCCATCGAGGCGGCGCGCACCGCGGGCATGCTCATCGTCTTCCTGCAGAACGGCTGGGACGCGAAGTATGTGGAAGCCGGCGGCCCCGGCTCGCCCAACTGGCACAAGTCCAACGCGCTCAAGACCATGCGCGCCAAGCCCGAACTGCAGGGCCGCTTCCTGGCCAAGGGCGGCTGGGACTACGAACTCATCGACGCGATGAAGCCGCAGCCCGGCGACATCGTGATTCCCAAGACGCGCTACAGCGGCTTCTTCAACAGCACGCTGGACAGCAGCCTGCGCGCCCGCGGCATCCGCAGCCTGGTGTTCACCGGCATCGCCACCAACGTGTGCGTGGAGTCGTCGCTGCGCGACGCCTTCCACCTGGAGTACTTCTCGCTGATGCTGGAAGACGCCACCCACGAGCTGGGCGGCGCCGCGATCCAGCAGGCCACGGTCTACAACGTCGAGACCTTCTTCGGCTGGGTGTCGACGGTGGACGCGTTCTGCCAGGCCCTCACTCCCGCCACCGCCGCCGCACCTGCCAAGCCCGAGACGGCCGCGGCCTGATCCCTCGTTCATCCCACTCTGGAGTCCCTTCATGCCCAAGGAAGCCATCATCCCTCCCGGCACCAGCACCCCCATCGCGCCCTTCGTGCCCGGCACGCTGGCCGACGGGGTCGTCTATGTCTCGGGCACCCTGCCCTTCGACAAGGACAACAACGTGGTGCACGTCGGCGATGCCACCGCCCAGACGCGCCATGTGCTGGAGACCATCAAGGGCGTCATCGAGGCCGCTGGCGGCACGATGGACGACGTCACCTTCAACATGATCTTCGTCACCGACTGGGCCAACTATGCCAAGGTCAACGCGGTGTATGCCGAGTACTTCCCGGGCACCAAGCCCGCGCGCTACTGCATTCAGTGCGGGCTGGTGAAGCCCGACGCGCTGGTGGAGATCGCCTCCATCGCCCACGTCGGCAAGAAGGCCTGAGCCGCGCCATGGCGCTGTACCACGAGGTGCACGGCGAAGGCCGCCCCGGCGCGCCCAGCGTGCTGCTGTCCTCGGGCCTGGGTGGCTCGGCCGGTTTCTGGAAGCCGCAGATCCCGGCGCTGGTCGAGGCCGGCTGGCGCGTGGTGGCCTACGACCAGCGCGGCACCGGTCGCAGCCCGGCCGACCTGCCCGCCGACTACGCCATCGCCGACATGGCCCGCGACGTGGCCGAGGTGATGGACGCCACCGGCACCGAACGCTGCCATCTCGTGGGCCATGCCCTGGGCGGCCTGGTGGGCCTGCAACTGGCGCTGGATGCGCCGACCCGCGTGGCCAGCCTGGTGCTGATCAACGCCTGGTCGCGGCCCAACCCGCATTCGGCGCGCTGCTTCGACGCCCGCCTTGCGCTGCTGGGCGCCTGCGGGCCTCGCGCCTATGTGGAGGCGCAGCCCATCTTCCTGTACCCCGCCGACTGGGCTGCGGCCCACGCGGCCGACGTGCAGGCCGAGGTGGACCATGCCTTCGCACACTTCCCCGGCGAGGCCAACATGCGCGCCCGCATCGGCGCGCTGCGCGCCTTCGACGTGGATGCACGCCTGTCCGAGATCGCCGTGCCCGCGCTGGTCGCCTGCGCGCAGGACGACGTGCTGGTGCCGTGGACGATGTCCCAGCGCCTGGCCGAGGGCCTGCCTCAGGCCCTGCTCGATCACAGCCCGCACGGCGGCCATGCGCACAGCGTGACCGCTCCTGCCGCGTTCAACGCGGCCCTGCTCGGCTTCCTGTCGCGTCAGCACTGACCCTTCTTCTCTTCCGGCTTCCGATGATGATGTCCACCGCCCCCGCTCCTACCGCTGCCGCGGCCCTGCAGGCCCTGGCCGCCACGCCACCCGAACGCGGCGACTACCGCAACGCCATGGCCCGCCTGGGCGCGGCCGTGAACGTCATCACCACCGATGGTCCCGCGGGGCGTGCGGGCTTCACCGCCTCGGCCGTGTGCAGCGTGACCGACGAGCCGCCCACGCTGCTCGTCTGCCTGAACCGCAGCGCCTCGGTGTATCCCATCTTCCAGGCCAACGGCGTGCTGTGCGTGAACGTGCTGGGCGCCGGTCAGCAGCAGCTGTCCAACCTGTTCGGTGGCAAGACGCCCATGGACGAGCGATTCGCCGCGGCCGAGTGGCAGATGAGCCGAAGCGGCGTGCCGGTGCTGGCCGAAGCGGCAGCCGCCTTCGAGTGCCGCGTGGTCAATCGCACCGAGGTGGGCACGCATGACGTGCTGTTCTGCGAAGTGGATGCGGTGCGCCTGGGCAACGCCGCCCATGGCCTGGTGTACTTCGACCGGCGCTACCACGACCTGCTGCCGCAAGCCGCCGCGCACTGAGCAGACTCGGCCTCAAGCGGCCAGCGGCGCCGCCATGGCCTCGGCTGGGGGCGCACTGATTCCATCCAGCACCAGGCGCTGAACGTTCTCTACCGTCTCCTCGAAGAAGGCCGCGTCCTGCAGCGTGCGGCCGGCGATGGCCTGCACCTGCACGGCGAAGTCGGCGTAGTGCTGCGTCAGCGCCCAGAGGCCGAAGATCAGGTGATGCGGCGCCACCGGCCGCAGCCGGCCCGAGCGCACCCATTCGGCGATCACTTCGGACTTGCGTTCCACCAGCGTGCGCAGCTCCAGCGCCAGTTCTTCGTGCAGCAGCGGCGCGCCCTGGATCATCTCCAGGCAGAACAGACGTGAGGCATCGGGCTGGTCGCGCGAGATCACCAGCTTGCGGCGGATGTAGCTGGCAATGGCTTCGCGCGGATCCTGCTCAGCGCTGAAGCCGCGCAGCGGCTCCAGCCACACCTGCAGCAGCTCGCGCAGCACGCTCACATAGAGCTCTTCCTTGTTGGCGAAGTAATAGAGCAGGTTGCTTTTGGAGACATCGGCGCGTGCGGCCACCTGGTCGACGCTGGTGCCGTGTAGGCCATAACGCGAGAACAGGCCGAGCGCGGCCGACAGGATCACGCTGCGCTTGTCCTCGGCCTGCCGCGGCCGGCGTGCGGCCCGCTTGCCGGCTGCGGGCGCCACCTTCGTGCCCACGGGTTCTGCTTTGCGCTTGCGCACCTCGGCCGGCGCCTTCTTCTTCGCCGCGGGTGGTCTGGCCATCGGGCTTCCCTTTCCTTTCGTTGTTGTGGGCGTGTGTCGTTGGGGTCGGCAACGGCCCGCCTGTACCGGCCATTGCGAATCGCGTACCAGCCTGCACGCACCAGCAACGGGCTTCGCGCACCGCTCATTTGTCTTGACCTGCACCAAGACACCGCAGCGCGGCCGAATGGCGTGCATACGGCGCATCGTACGCAGCCCGGCCGGCGTTTGTCCATTTGGTCCAACTGGCACGGTCGTTGCAAACGGGCCCTGCAGTACCTCTTCCGTGCATCGAGACGCCCCATGACCCTGATGACCGTTCCCATCATCGACCTCGCGCCCTACTTCTCGGGCACGGCCGCGGAGAAGGCCGCGCTGGCCCGCCAGGTGGACGAGGCCTGCCGCAGCATCGGCTTCCTGGTGATCACGCACCATGGCATCGACCCGGCACTCATCGCCCGCGTCTCATCCCTCTCGCGGCAGTTCTTCGACATGCCGCTGGGGGAAAAGCGCAAGGTGGACCGCCCGCGCGACGACGCCGTGCGCGGCTACAGCGCGGTGGGCGAAGAAGGCCTGTCGTACAGCCTCGAAGAGGCCTCGCCCGGCGACCTGAAGGAATCCTTCTCCATCGGCCCCTCCAACGTGCCCGATGACGAGTACCACCGGGGCCCCGCCGCCGGCCCGCACTTCGAGCCCAACAGCTGGCCCCCCATCGACGGCTTCCGCGAAGCCTACGAGCAGTACTTCGCGGCCATGAGCGATCTCTCGCGCTCGCTCATGCGCATCTTCGCGCTGGCGCTCGAACTGCCCGAGACCTACTTCGACGACAAGATCGACAAGCACATCAGCATGTTCCGCGTGCTGTCGTACCCGCCCCAGCGCGAGGCGCCGCTGCCCGGCCAGCTGCGCGCCGGCGCGCACAGCGACTACGGCAGCCTGACCATCGTGCTGCCCGACGACAAGGGCCTGCAGGTGCAGAACAAGGCGGGCGAGTGGGTGGACGTGCCGCTGGTCGAAGGCGGCCTGGTGGTCAACATCGCCGACCTGATGATGCAGTGGACCAACGACCAGTGGGTCTCCACCATGCACCGCGTGGTCAACCCGCCCTTCGAGGTGGCGCAGACCAACCGCCGGCAGTCGCTGGTGTTCTTCCACCAGCCCAACTACGACGCCATGGTCGAGTGCCTGCCCACCTGCCTGGCGCCGGGCGAGAAGGCCAAGTACGCGCCGATTTCCTCCGGCGATCACCTCACGTCCAAGTTCGTGAAGCAAACCACCTTCGGTGGCACCAAGTAATGGCACACCTGTCTTACGTCAACGTCTTCGCCAAGGACGTGGTCGCCTTGAGCGGCTTCTATCAGCGCGTGTTCGGCTTCCCGGAGATCGAGGCCATCCGCTCGCCCATCTTCCGCGGGCTGGACACGGGCAAGAGCAGCCTGGGCTTCAACGCCCTCGATGCCTACGAGTTGCTGCATCTGGCCGAGTTCTCGGACACGAAGGGCGTCAAGTTCCTGCTCAACATCGACGTCGACAGCCGCGAGGACGTGGACCGCATGGTGCCCGTCGCGCTGGAGGCCGGCGCCACGCTCATCAAGCCACCGTACGTCACCTACTACAACTGGTACCAGTCGGTGCTGCTCGACCCCGAGGGCAACGTCTTTCGCATCAACTTCATGATGTGACGCGCCCGCCGCCCGACCGGCCGGCGCCGGGGCGGCACTGTTCGTGCTTTTTCACCCTTTCCGTTTCCCATCCTCTCCCCTCTTCCTTCCTCCTGGAGGTCTCCATGTTGTCCAAGCGCTTTCCCCGCATGAGCGTGGCCCTGGCCGGCGCCGCCGTGCTGCTGTCGACGGGCACCGCCTACGCGCAGGCCGGCTTCAGCCTGAGCGGCAAGCCGGTCATCGCGATGCTGTACTACGGCCCCAAGAACGACGGCGGCTGGACGCAGGCCTTCGACGAGGCCCGCGTGAAGATCGAGGCCGCCCTCGGCCAGAAGATCCAGTTCGTGGAGAACGTGGGCGAGGACGCCTCGGTCATCAAGCCGGCGGCCGAGCGCTTCATCTCGCGCGGCGCCAACATCGTGATCGGCACCGCCTTCGGCCAGTCCGACGCCATGAAGGACCTGGCCGCCAAGTACCCCAAGGTGGCCTTCCTCAACGGCTCGGGCACCACCAACGGGCCGAACCTCGAATCCTTCTACGGCCGCACCTACGAGAGCCAGTACCTGTGCGGCATGGCCGCCGGCGCGGCCAGCAAGACGGGCAAGCTGGGCTTCGTGGCCGCCAACCCCTTCGGCGTGGTGAACTGGACCATCAACGCCTTCGCGCTGGGTGCGCAGAAGATGAACCCCAACGCCACGGTGAACGTGATCTACACCGGCACCTGGAACGATCCGGTCAAGGAACGCGCCGCCGCCACCGCGCTGATCGACCAGGGCGCCGACGTGATCGGCCAGCACGTCGATTCGCCCACGCCGCAGATCGTCGCGCAGGAGCGCGGCGTGTACGGCACCGGCCACCACCGCGACCTGCGGCAGTTCGCGCCCAAGGCCACGCTGTGCTCGTCGGTGTGGGTGTGGGACCGCTTTCTGGTGCCCGAGCTCAAGAAGATCATCGCGGGCAACTGGAAGCCCGAACCCTATGGCGCCTTCATCCCGATGAGTGGTGGCGGCACTGACATCGCCGGCTTCGGCCCGGCGGTGCCGGCCGACAAAGTCAAGGTCATCCAGGCCGAGCGCGAAGCCATCCTGAAGGGCAAGCAGGTCTACGCCGGCCCGCTGAAGGACCGCGACGGCAAGGAGCGCGTGGCCGCAGGCGCCGTGCTGTCGGATGCGGACCTCTGGAAGATGGACTGGTTCGTCAAGGGCGTGGTCACGCAGAAGTGACTCTCCCCCAGGCTCCGCGCTTTGCGCTCCGCCAACCCCCATCCGGGGGCGCCGCCTGCGGCCTGGCGAAGCCAGTTCCGCGGCGGCTGCCGGCGGTCCCTTTTCTCTTCATACGCTGATGACTGTTGACGCTCTGCGCCTTGTCGGCATTCACAAGTCCTTCGATGGGTTCAAGGCCCTGACGGACGCGTCATTTGCTGCGCGCTGGGGTGAGGTGCATGCGCTTTTGGGGGAGAACGGCGCGGGCAAGTCCTCGCTGATGAACATCGCCGCCGGGCTGTATGCGCCCGAGCAGGGCGAGCTGCTGGTGGACGACAACCCGGTGCGGCTGGCAGGGCCGCGCGCGGCGGCGGCGCTGCACATCGGCATGGTGCACCAGCACTTCAAGCTGGTGCGGCCGTTCACGGTGGCCGAGAACATCCTGCTGGGGCATCCGCTCGCGCACGCCGAGGGCAGCCACCGGCGGCGCATGGCGCAGCTGGAGCAAGAGATCGCCGCACGGGCCGCCGAGCTGGGCTTCGCCATCGACCCGCGCGCGCGCGTGGAGCGCCTTTCCATCGCCGAGCAGCAGCGCGTGGAGATCCTCAAGGTGCTGCTGGCGGGCGCGCGCATCCTGATCCTGGACGAGCCCACGGCCGTGCTCACCGACCAGGAGGCCGAGCGCCTGCTGGCCACGGTGCATGCGCTGTCGCGCCAGGGCGCCGCGGTGGCGCTGGTGACGCACAAGATGTCCGACGTGAAGACCTGGGCCGACCGCGTGACGGTGATGCGCGGCGGCCGTACGGTGGCCACGGTGGACCCCAAGGCCACACCCATCGAAGAGCTGGTGCGCCTAACCGTCGGCCAGTCGGTCGCGGCCAGCACGGCGGCCACGGAGCCCGCGATGGGCGGCGCGCCGCTGCTGACCGTCCGCGGCCTGCGCCTGCACGCCAACGGCCGGCAGGCTTTGGACGGCGTGGACCTGACCCTGCGCGCCGGCCAGATCTACGGCCTGGCCGGCGTCGGCGGCAATGGCCAGGGCGAACTGGCCGAGGCGCTGATGGGCATGGCCGAGGGGCTGGAAGGCACGATTGCGCTGGCAGGCGAAGGCGGGGCCGCGACTGGCCGCCTGCCGCACTTCGCCGCCATCCCGGCGGACCGCTACGGCCTCGCGCTCGCGGGCGGCCTGTCGGTGGTGGAGAACTTCGGCATCGGCCAGGTGCAGGCCGGCCGCTACGGCCCCGCCTGGCGGCTGGACCGGGCCCGCATGGCCGCCGACGCGCGCGAGGCCGTGAAGGCCTTCGACGTGCAGGGCGTGCGGCACCTTAACCAGAAGGCCGCGTTGCTGTCGGGTGGCAATGCGCAGAAGCTGGTGCTGGCGCGCGAGTTCGGCCGCGCGCCGCGGCTGGTGCTGGCCCACAGCCCCAGCCGCGGCCTGGATGTGCGCGCGGGGGCCGAGGTGCATGCGCGCCTGCGCGCCGCGCGCGACGCTGGCGCGGCCGTGCTGCTCATCAGCGAGGACCTGGACGAGGTGCTCGCGCTGGCCGACCGCGTGGGCGTGATGGCGCGCGGACGCATCGTGGCCGCGTTCGATCAACCCGCCGACCGCCAGGCGGTCGGCCAAGCCATGGTGAACCATGACTGATGCCGCGCTCGACGCTGCCGCCCCGGAAGCACGCGCGCGGCACGTGCCGCTCTTCGCACGCCGCTACACGCTGGAGTTGCGCCAGCAGATGGGCCTGCCCCGGCAGGCGCTGATCCTCGCGTTGGCGGTGGTCGTCGGGCTGGCCATCTCGGCCGCGATCCTGGTGGCCGCGGGCGTACCGGCCGACGAGCTGCTCAACGAGTTCATCATGCAGACGCTGGTGGATCGGCAGAGCCTGCTGGCCGTGCTCTTCCAGGCCGCGCCCATGGTCCTGGTGGGCATCGGCGCCGCCATCGCCTTCCGCGCCCGCTTCTGGAACCTGGGGCTGGAAGGCCAGATGATCTTCGGCGCCATCGGCGCGACGGCGGTGTCGATGTTCGACATCGGTCCGGCCGCGCTGCGGCTGCCGCTGATGGGCGCCGTGGCCATGGCGATGGGCATGCTCTGGGCGCTGGCGCCGGCGCTGCTCAAGCTGCGGCTGGCCGTGAACGAGATCATCGCCTCGCTGATGCTCAACTACGTGGCGGGCAACTTCCTGCTGCACCTGGTCTACGGCGCCTGGAAGGATCCGAAGGATTCCTTTCCCTACTCGCCGCAGTTCCGCGCCTTCGAGCGCTTGCCCGAATGGTTCGGCAACGTCAGCACCGCGGCCATCGGCCTGGCCGTGCTGGCGGCGCTGGTGGCGACCTGGTTCACGGGCCTGAGCCGCGCCGGCCTGTACCTGCGCTTCGTCGACGCCAACCCGCGCGTGGCGCGGGCCCTGGGTGTGCCGGTGGCGCGCATGGTGCTCACGGCGGTGCTGCTGTCGGGTGCGCTGGCAGGGCTGGCCGGCTTCGTCGTGGTGACGGGGCAGGAAGGCCGGCTCACGCAGGCCTTCTACGTGGGCTACGGCTTCTCGGGCATCCTGATCGCCTTCCTGGCGCGCAACAACCCGCTCGCGGCCAGCGTGGTGGCGGTGCTGATCGCCATGCTCTTCGTGGCGGGCCGCAACCTGCAGGTCTTCTACCAGATCCCCTTCGCGATGGTGCAGCTGATCCAGGCCATCCTGGTCATCTGCGTCGCCTCGTCGGACTTCTTCATCCGCCATCGCCTGCGGCGGATCGCATCCGCAAAAGGCAGCTGACATGGACCTGCTCGCCATCGCCACCAACTGGCTGGGCAATGCGCCCGACTTCGCGGTGCCCTATGCGCTGGCCGCGCTGGGGCTGATCCTCAGCGAGCGCGCGGGCGTGCTGTCGCTGGGCGCCGAGGGGCTGATGCTGGTCGGCGCGCTGGCCGGCATCGGCGCCATGCTGGCCTTCCACGACGCGGCCATCGCGCTGCCGCTGGCCATGCTGGCGGCGGCCGTCGTGTCGCTGCTCTTCGCCTTCATGGTGATCGTGCTGCGCATCCAGCAGGTGATCGCCGGGCTGGCGCTGGTCTTCTTCTGCCAGGGCCTGACCAGCCTGCTGGGCACGGTGTTCGACTGGACCAACAAGCCGGTGAGCAGCTTCGGGGCACTGCCGATCCCGCTGCTGTCCGAGCTGCCGCTGGTGGGGCGCCTCTTCAACCAGAACCTGATCGTGTACCTGGTGCCGCTGCTGTTCTGGGCCGCGGTGCACTGGCTCAATCGCAGCACGCCCGGCCTGCGGCTGCGCGCGGTGGGCGAGAACCCGCAGGCCGCCGATGCGGCCGGCATCCCGGTACCGCTGTGGCGCTTCGGCGCGGTGGTGGCGGGCTCGGCGCTGGTGGGGCTGGCGGGGGCCTACATCTCGGTGGTGGGCACCAAGCTGTGGATCGCGGGCATGACGGGCGGGCGCGGCTGGATCGCGGTGGCGCTGGTGATCTTCGCGCGCTGGTCGCCCTGGCGGGCGCTGGCGGGTGCGCTGCTCTTCGGCTGCATCGAGGCGCTGATTCCGCAGCTGGCCGCCGCCGGCGTGCAGCTGCCGCAGTACTTCGTGCTGATGACGCCCTACGTCGTCACGCTGGGCGTGATGGTGTGGGTGGCGCTGGCGCGCCGCGGCGGCCAGGCCGTGCACGACGAGCCCGGCGCCCTGGGCCAACCCTATCTGCGAGAGGAGCGGCGCTGATGCGTGCCTATGTCTACAACCAGCCGCGCGAGCTGGACCCGGCCCAGTTCGCCGACTACCTGGACCTGTCCCGCACCGCCGTGCTCTCGATCGACATGCACCGCGGCCACCTGGACGATTCGCCCGACTGCCCCTGCCCGGCCCCGCGGGCGCGCGACGTGGTGGCGCCCATCGATGCCTTCCACGACCAGGTGCGCGCGCTGGGCGGGCGCATCGTGCACGTCAAGTCGGTGCTGCGCGAGGGCGGCGCCGACGACATCGACGGCATCCCGGCCGCATGGCGGCGCACCTTTCCCTTGCATGTCGGTCCCATTCCCAATGCCGACGCGCATGCCATCGAGGGCTCGCCCTGGACCGAGTGGGTCACGCGCGTCGAGCCCGGTGACCTGAAGGTGGAGAACAAGCGCCGCCTGTCGGCCTTCTATCCCACCGACCTGGACTTCCTGCTGCGCAACCAGCGCATCGAGACCGTGGTGCTCGACGGCGGCTTCACCGACTGCTGCGTGCTCAACACCGCCTTCGACGCCAACAACCGCAACTACCGCGTGATCGTGCTGCAGGACCTGGTGCGGGGCACCGACGAGCCGCTGGAGCAGGCCGCGCTGGCCATGGTGTCGCTGCACCTGGGGCTGGTGATGACTTCGGCCGACCTGCTGGCCGTGTGGCGCCAGCGCGCCCTCAACCCTTCGAACAAGACCCTGTCATGAAGCACATTCCCATCGTCGACCTGCAGGGCAGTCTCGACGCCGATACCCCCGCTGCGCAGCGCAGCGCACGCGAACTGTTCGAGGCCCTGAGCCGGATCGGCTTCGCCTACATCGCCGGTCACAACGTGGCACCGGCCACGCGCGAGGCCGCCTTCGCCGCGTCGCGCGACTTCCATGCCTCCACGCTGGCGCAGAAGCAGTCGCTGGCCATCAACGCCTTCCACCGCGGCTACATGGGCATGGCCAGCTCCACCATCGTCACCTCCACCGTGGCCAAGGTGACGCGGCCCAACATGAGCGAGTCGCTGATGCTCATGCACGAGCTGCCGCCCGATGACCCGGGCCTGCTCGCCGGCCTGCCCATGCAGGGTCCCAACCAGTGGCCCGACTGGCTGCCGGGCTTCAAGCCCGCCATGCTGGCCTATGTCCGCGAGGTGGATGCGCTGGGCCGCCACATCGTGCGCCTGATCGCGCTGGCACTGGGCCTGCCGGCCACGGCGCTGGACCACCACTTCGACCATCCCACCACCTTCCTGCGCGCGCTGCACTATCCGCCGCAGCCGCCTGCGGAGGACGAGCAGATCGGCTCCGCCCCGCACACCGACTACGGAATCATCACGCTGCTGGCCCAGGACGACTCCGGCGGCCTGCAGGTGCGCCCGCGCGGCGGCGACTGGATCGAGGCGCCGCCCATCCCCGACACCTACGTGCTCAACGTGGGCGACATGCTGCAGCGCTGGACCAACGGCCGCCTGGTCTCCACGCCGCACCGCGTCATCAACCGCTCGGGCGGCGACCGCTACTCGCTGCCCTACTTCCTCGATCCGTCGATGGACACGCTCATCGAATGCCTGCCGACCTGCACCGATGCGGACCATCCGCCGCAGCACCCGCCGGTGCGCTACGGCGACTACCTGCTCGAGCGGCTCAACCGCAACTACGACTACCGCAAGCCCGCCGAGCCTGCGACCGCGGCCTGAACACCGCACGTCTGTGCCTATCTCAACTTTCCGGAGTGCTGTCATGACCTTTCCGCTCAACCGCCGCGACCTGCTGGCCCGTGGCCTGGGCACCGCCGCCGCCCTCGGCCTGCCCGCATTTCCCTCACTCGCGGCCGCGCCGCTGGTGATCAACACCTACGGTGGCCGCTGGGAGAAGTTCTGGCGCACCGACCTGATGCCGGCCTTCGAGAAGATCAGCGGCGTCAAGCCCACGCTGGATGTGGGCCTGGGCAAGAACTTCATCGCCAACCTGCGCGCCGCCGGCATCGAGAAGCCGCCCTACAGCGTGCTGATGGTCAACGAGAACATCGCCAGCGTGGTGCGCGGCGAGGGCTACTTCGAGCCCATCCCCGCCGCCAAGGTGCCCAACCTGGCCCATGTCTACCCCAACCTGCGCAACCCGGGCGACAACGGCGTGCGCGGCATCGTCTCGACCATCGGCATCGGCTACCGCAAGGACCTGGTCAAGACGCCGCCCAAGTCCTGGGCCGATCTGTGGAACAACCCCGAGTTCAAGGGCAAGATCGGCCTCTACCAGATCGGCAACACGGCGGCCATGCTGTTCCTGCTGATGACCGCCAAGATCTATGGGGGCTCGCAGGACGCCATCGACCGCGCCTTCGTCGAGATCAAGAAGCTGCTGCCCTTCCAGCAGGCCGACTGGAGCGGCACCCTGTCGACCATGCTCACGCGCGGCGACGTGACGGTGGCGGTGATCGACTTCCCCGAGATCGTGGCGCTCAAGAAGAAGGGCGTGCCGGTCGAGATGGTGGTGCCCAGCGAAGGCGTGGTGGCCTTCGAGCAGTCCTTCAACATCCTCAAGCACGCGCCCGACAAGGAAGCGGCCTACCAGTACCTCAACTTCATCCTGCGGCCCGAGGTGCAGGAGTCGATGGCCAAGGAGTTCTTCACCTCGCCCACCAACACACAGGTGAAGCTGGAGCCGGCGCTGGCCGCCGACGTGCCGATCAGCGGCAAGGCCATGTCCTCCATCGTGCAGTTCGACTGGGCGAAGGTGAACCCGCAGCTGCCGGCGATCACGGATCGCTGGAACCGGGAAATCAAGTGAGCGCAGTCCTGTCCGCGCCGCCCGAGGCGGCGATGTCCACCGCCCGCACAGCCGGCCGGCGCACCACGCGGCTGTCCATCGAGGGGCTGCACAAGCGCTATGCCGGCCATGTGGCCATCCATTCGCTGGACCTGGCCACCCGCGAGGGTGAGTTCATCTCCGTGCTGGGCCCGAGCGGCTGCGGCAAGACCACCACGCTGCGCTGCGTGGCCGGCTTCGAGCATCCCGAGGCCGGGCGCATCTGCATCGACGGCGAGGACATCACCGGCCTGCCGCCCGAGAAGCGCGACATCGGCATGGTGTTCCAGAACTACGCGCTCTTTCCGCACCTGACGGTGCGGCGCAACCTGGCCTTCGGCCTGGAGATGCGCGGCGTGCCGCGCGCCGAGATCGCGCGCCGGGTCGAGGCGGTGCTGGGCATGGTGCAGCTGGGGGCGCTGGCCGAGCGTTTTCCGCGCCAGCTCTCCGGCGGTCAGCAGCAGCGCGTGGCGCTGGCACGCGCCCTGGTGATCGAGCCGCGCCTGCTGCTGCTGGACGAACCGCTGGCCAACCTGGACGCCGTGCTGCGCGAGGACATGCGGGTGTTCATCCGCGACCTGCAGCGGCGCGTGGGCATCACCACGCTCTATGTGACGCACGACCAGGCCGAGGCGATGGTCATGTCCGACCGCGTGGCCGTGATGCTGGGCGGCCAGCTGCAGCAGTTCGACGTGCCCGAGGCCATCTACCTGCGCCCGCGCAGCGTGGAGGTGGCGCGCTTCATCGGCCGCTCCAACCTCATCGAAGGGCGCGTGCGCGCCATCGTGCCCGGGCCTGGCCCGCGGCCGGTGCATACGGTCGACACCGCCCTGGGCCCGGTCGAGGCCGCCTTCCACGAAGCGCTCGAACCCGGCCAGGCCGTGCAGGTGACGCTGCGGCCCGAGGCCATCCACTTCCGCGCCGACGGGCCCTATGCCGGCCGCGTGGCACGCAGCTACTTCCTGGGCAGCACGGTGGAGCATGTGGTCGAGGCCGCCGGCGGCCAGACGCTGCTGGTGCAGACACCGCCCGGCGGACGCCTGCCCGAAGGCGCGCAATGCGGCCTGGCCTTCGAGCCCGGGCATGCCTGGGTCATTCCGGGATGAGCGCGTCCACGCTTGCCGCGCCCACCGCGCTGCCCGCCGCCACGGCGGCGTCCGCGCCGCGCAGCCGCGCCTTCTGGCTGATCGCCCCCGCGCTGGTGCTGCTGGGCGTCTTCCTGCTGCTGCCCTACCTGAACATCGTGCTGATGAGCCTGCGCCCGCCGGCCGTCGGGGCGCCCTACGGCGCGGGCTTCACGCTGGGCAACTACACGCGCGCCTTGACCGACGGCTACCTGCTCGGCGTGCTGGGCGACACGCTGCTGCTGGGCCTGACGGTGACGCCCATCTGCCTGCTGCTGGGCTATCCGGTGGCCTTCCACCTGGCGCGCAGCCGCTCGCGCTGGGCGGGGCTGCTGTATGTGCTGGTGCTCTCGCCGTTGCTGGTGGGCGTGGTGGTGCGCAGCTTCGGCTGGCTGATCCTGCTGTCGGGCAACGGCGTGATCAACCGCGCGCTGATCGACCTCGGCTGGATCGACACCGGCCTGCAGCTGATGAACAACCGCCTGGGCGTGACGATCGCGCTCGTCCACGTGTTCCTGCCCTTCATGATCCTGCCGCTGGTGGGCGTGATCCAGGGCATCGACCCGAGCCTGGAGGCCGCCGCGCGCTCGCTGGGTGCCTCGCGGCTGCGCGCCTTCCTGCGCGTGTCGCTGCCGCTGTCGTGGCCCGGCATCCAGGCCGGCACGGTGCTGGTCTTCGTGCTCACGCTCAGCGCCTATGTCACACCGGTCATGCTGGGCGGGGCGCAGGTCAAGACGGTGTCGGTGCTGGTGGTGCAGAGCCTGATCGACAACTTCCAGTGGCCGGCGGGCGCCGCGCAGGCGCTGGTGCTCACGGCCTGCGGCATGCTCGCGGTGGCCGCCTATGCGCGGCTGACGCGCCGGCTTTCGAGGGGACTGGCATGAACGGATCGATGGTGGCCGACCGCGCGATGGACACGCTGCTGCGCGTCTTCATCGGCGCGGTGTATGCCTTCCTGCTGCTGCCGATCGTGGTGATCGTGCTCATGTCGCTCAACGCGGGCGAGTTCCTGACCTTCCCGCCGCAGGGCCTGTCGCTGCGCTGGTTCGGCGCGCTCTTTGCCAACGAGGGCTTCATGCGGGCCATGGGCACCTCGCTCGCGCTGGCCGCGGCGGCCACCGTGGGCGCCACGCTGATCGGCACCGGCGCGGCGCTGTACGTGGTGCGCCATGCCACCCGCACGCGCGAGGCGCTGCGGCTGCTGCTCATGATGCCGCTGATGCTGCCGGAGATCCTCACCGCCATCGCGCTGCTGTTCTTCCTGTACGCGACGGGCATCGGCACGCGCACCGTGTTCGGGCTGGTGGTGGGCCATGTGCTGGTGACGCTGCCCTACGTCTTCACCAACGTGGCCTCGGCGCTCTACAACCAGGACGCCTCGCTGGAGCAGGCGGCGCGCAGCCTGGGCGCCTCGCCCGCGCGGGCCTTCGCGCGCGTGACGCTGCCGCTCATCAAGCCGGGGCTGATCACCGGCGCGCTGTTCGCCTTCGTGATCTCCTTCGACCTGTTCAACATGTCGCTGCTGCTCAAGGGCGTGGGCATGACCACGCTCCCGCTGCAGCTCTTCGACTACCTGCGCTGGGACTTCGACCCGACGGCCGCCGCCGTGTCCACGGTGAGCATCGTGCTGACGCTGGCGGCGGTGGTGTGGATCGACCGCAGCGTGGGCTTGCGCACGCTGCGCTTCGGCTGAGGGGCCGGTTCGGCGGCGTCGCCTGACTAAGGCGACTTCCAGGCATCACGGGCGGGCCGCGGCGCGTCGCTGCCATCGGGCGCCTCGCCCAGCAGCCAGCGCGCGGCGACCGTGCGGGCGTCCTGCTGCGAGGCGGCCCACACCACCTCCGGCGCGGCCACATGCATGCCGGGCGGCGCGATGCGCAGCGCCTCGTCCAGCAGCTCGGCCACCTTGACGGCGCGCACCGGCCGGTCGGTGGCCGGCACCATGAAACGCAGGCTCGACAGCATCCAGTGCGCCAGGCCGGGGAGCAGGCCGTGCACCAAGTCCGCCGGCTTGCGCGCGGCGCGAAACAGCAGCAGCCGCTCGAAGCCGAGCCCGGCCAGCGCATGCTCGTCGAGGTTGGCCAGGCCGCGCTTGAGCGCATCGGGCAGACGGCCCGCGTCGTGCGGCTGCACCACGGCCAGCGTGTGTGCACCGCAGGCGCGCAGCCAGATGGCGATGGCCAGGAGTTGCGCGGGGTCGGCCGCCCACAGCGCCCGCTCGCGGCCATGGTGCAGCCGCGGCGGGTCGAAGGCGACGATGCCGATGTCCACCGGCAGGCGAGGCCATTCGGCGGGCGGCCGGTCGTCCGGCACCACCACCGGCTGGATGCCGCGCAGCCCCTCGCGCAAGGGCTGGCCGGCCAGCACGCCCACGCGGGCATAGCCGCCCCCGCCACCGAGGCGATGGACCAGCTCGGCCCCCAGCAGGCCGGTGGCGCCGGCGATCAGCAGTGTCTGGAGGGCAGGCGGACGCGCCATCGGCCGACTGGCGGCCTGCAGGGCTTGGAGGGGGTCGAGGGCCATCGGCCTATGCTACTGTCGCCGCTCCACGGGGGTGCGCGGCGCACGGCGCTTCTTTGCCGTCCGCCCAGCCGCACCGCCGTCCATGCTTTTCAAGGAGGTTCGATGACCCGCTGGCTTTGCGCCCTGCTTCTTGCCGCCACCACCCTGCTTTCGGGCTGCGGCTACAACGACTTCCAGCGCCTGGACGAGGCCAGCAAGGCCGCCTGGAGCGAGGTGCTCAACCAGTACCAGCGCCGCGCCGACCTCGTGCCCAACATCGTGGCCTCGGTCAAGGGCGAGGCCAACTTCGAGCAGGAGACGCTCACGCGCGTGGTCGAGGCCCGGGCCAAGGCCACCTCGATCCAGGTCACGCCCGAGACGCTGAACAACCCCGAGGCCTTCAACAAGTTCCAGCAGGCGCAGGGCGAACTCTCCAGCGCTCTGTCGCGGCTGATGGTGGTGGCCGAGCGCTATCCGCAGCTGCAGGCCAACCAGGGCTTCCGCGACCTGCGCGTGACGCTCGAGGGCACCGAGAACCGCATCACCGTGGCCCGCAACCGCTACATCCAGACGGTGGAGGAGTACAACGTGCTGGCCCGCAGTTTCCCGACCAACCTGACGGCCAAGGTGTTCAGCTACGAACCCAAGCCCAACTTCAGCGTGCAGAACGAGGCCGAGATCTCCAAGCCGCCTGTGGTGGACTTCAACAAAAAATAGGCCCACCCCCAGTCTTCGCGCACTTCGTGTCGCTCCGCCAACCCCCTTCCAGGGGGCAACACCAGCGGCCCGGCAAAGCCGGTTCCGCGGTGTTCCCCGCCTTCGCTGCGCCCCGGGCGCGCGGCGCAGTCTGGTATGCCTTCTGGGCTGTACTGGCCGCGCTGTGCCTGAACATGGCTTTCATGGCGGCCGTTTGGGCGCAGGGCCTGCTGCCGGTGCCCGCGCTCACGGCACGCGTGATCGACCAGACCGGCACGCTCACGACCACTGAGGCGCAGGCGCTGGATGCCAAGCTGGCCGAGTTCGAACAGCGCAAGGGCTCGCAGATCGTGGTGCTGATGGTGCCGGCCACGGCGCCCGAGGACATCGCGGCCTATGCCAACCGCGTGGCCAATGCCTGGAAGATCGGCCGCCGCGAGGTCGGCGACGGCGTGCTGGTGATCGTGGCCAAGGACGAGCGCCGCATGCGCATCGAGGTGGCCAAGACGCTGGAAGGCGCCGTGCCCGATCTGGCGGCGGCCCGCATCGTCGATCAGCAGATGAAGCCGGCCTTCCGCACCGGCGACTTCGCCGGCGGCCTGGAGGCCGCCGCCGATGCGCTGATCGCGCGCATCGAGAACGAGGCCCTGCCGCTCCCGATGCCCCAGTCGCACACTGTGCAGAGGCAAGGCCTGCTGGACGTCGACTGGGAGGACCTGGCGGTCTTTGTCTTCTTCGGCGTGGTGCTGGGCGGCCCGCTCCTGCGCAGCCTGCTGGGCAACAAGCTGGGGCCGCTGGCCACCGGCGGGCTGGCTGGCGTGGCGGTGTTCATCGTCACCACCAGCCTGGTGGTGGCCGCGCTGGCGACGGTCGCCGCACTGGTGCTCGCCTTCGTGACGGGCCACCGCGCAGGCTCCGGCCTTGGGGGCCACGGCGGCTCCAGCGGCGGCTGGTCGGGCGGCTGGTCCGGTGGTGGAAGTGGAGGCGGCGGCTGGAGCAGCGGCAGTTCCGGCGGCGGCTTCAGCTCGGGCGGTGGGGGCGATTTCGGTGGCGGCGGCGCCTCGGGAGACTGGTGATGACGACGAACACCGATACCGCCCAGACCCCGCGCCCCGGCCTCATGGCCCGCCTGGCGCGCCTGTGGCGCCACCGCTGGCACGACGAGCACGACGTTCGGCGCCTGCTGCCGCCCGAGGCCGTGGAGCGCCTGGGCCGACGCGTGGCGGCCAGCGAGGCGCGCCACACGGGCCAGGTGCGCATCTGCGTCGAGGCCGGCCTGCCGTGGAGCTACATCCGCCGAGGCGCCAGTGCGCGCGACCGCGCCGTCACGCTGTTCGGCAAGCTGCGGGTGTGGGACACGGCGCAGAACAACGGCGTGCTCATCTACCTGCTGGTGGCCGACCATGCCATCGAGATCCTGGCCGACCGCGGCATCGACGCCCATGTGGACGCCGCCGAATGGGCCGCCATGGCGCAGCGCATGAAGGGCGCCTTCCGCGAGGGCCGCTTCGAGGACGGGCTGACGCAGGCGCTGGAAGAGGTCTCGGCGCTGCTGGTGACGCACTTTCCGGCCGAGGACGGCGCCGAGGCGCCGCGGCGCATGAACGAGTTGCCGGACCTGCCGGTGCTGGTCTGAGCTTCGCCGTTACGGGGGCTTGGCGACGTCGGGATCGCCATGCGTATCCGTGGCATCAGCGGCATCAGCGGCATCAGCGGCATCAGCGGCATCAGCGGCATCAGCGGCTGGGACGGTAACCCGGCAGAGGACGACGGCATGCGCGCTCCCGGTGCACGCTCGCGCCGACCGGCTTGTCGCGCAAGCGGGGTGCTCGCTCTCCACCGACGCGCCTTGCGCACTGCACGGCGCCGCGAATGGCACCTCCGCACGCACACCGTCATCCTCCGCCTCGACGCTGCGCCCGAGCCCTCCCGTTTTCCGGGCCTTGGCATTCTTTGGGTCCTGGTCCTTTGAGTCCTTTGAGTCCTTCGAGTCCTTTGCGTCCTTCGGCTCCTGAGGTCCTGAGGTCCTGGTGCCCTTGGGGTCGTGGGGTCGTGGGGTCGTGGGGTTGTGGGGTCGTGGGGTTGTGGGGTTGTGGGGTTGTGGGGTTGTGGGGTTGTGGGGTTGTGGGGTCGTGGGGTTGTGGGGTCGTGGGTCGTGGGGTCGTGGGCCCTTGGGGTCCTGGGGTCCTGGGGTCCTGGAGACAATGCCGGCCGGTCAACCCAACCCGTTCGGGCTGAGCCTGTCGAAGCCTCGCCCCTATGGGCAGCACACAGGCGAGTCAAGCAGCGCCGGGCACATGCGCCCCGCGCCCTTCTGCCCTTTGACAAGCTCAGGGCGAACGGAGTTAGGACCCGGGCGGCCGAACCCGGCCGTTCGCGCGCAGCGTCGAGGCGGAGGGTGCCGGTGTGCGTGCGGAGGTGCCATTCGCGGCGCCGTGCAGTGTGCAAGGCGCGTCGGTGGAGAGCGAGCACCCCGCTTGCGCGACAAGCCGGTCAGCGCGAGCGTGCACCGGGAGCGCGCATGCCGGCACCCTCTGCCGGGTTAGCGCCCCGATCGCAGGTGCGTCCGCACAACCCACACATCTGACGAAACCCACGCAACCCACACAGCCAGCGCAGCGACTCAGGGCCAGAGTTCCACGCCCAGCCCCGCCAACCGCTTGCGCATCGCCCGCACGGCCTTGTCCTTGCTCAGCAGCCGCGCCCGGTGCGCCACGGCCAGGTCGATGAACACCTGGTCGTCCGGGTCGGCGCAGGTGAAGGGCGCCTTGGCCGCAGGCGGCTGCAGCTGCGCATGCCGGTCGAAACAGGCCAGCACGTCGTCCACCGACAGGCCGTAGAAGGCCCGCCGCGGCGCGATCTGCGGATAGTCCAGCACGCGGGCCAGCTCGACACGCATCGGGGCCGTCGCCAGCCACCGGTGCTGGCCGGCCTCCAGCGCCGCACGCAGCGGCCTGGCGGCAGCATCGTCGAAGACGAAGAGGTCGAGCACGATGTTGGTGTCGATGACCACGGCGGTCACTTCGGGTTGCGCAGCGGCATCCACCTCGGCACCGCCCGCAGCCGACGAGACCGGCCCGCCCATGTCCGCCGCCATGCGGCTCACCGCGCGCGTCCCTGACGCGGCGTCATGCCGCTGGCGCCGTGCGCGCCGAACCCGCCACCATGTCGAAGCGCAGCAGCCGGCATTCGATGGGGCCGTTCCACATCGGCACGCGGCGCGACTCCTTCAGGCGCATGCGCTGCGGCAGCTTCATGTCGGGCGTGAGCACCCAGGCCGTCCAGCCCGCGAAATTGCGCTTCCAGTGCGTGGCCAGTTGCGGGAAGAAGTCATCGCCGCCGTCGGCGCCCGATTCGGTCTGCGCCACCTCGCGCCCGCCCGGCCCGCGCCGCCCCGCGTTGGCGCCGGCGACGCCGCCCACGGCGATGCGCTCGCCATACGGCGGGTTGAGCAGGATCACGCCGCCGCCCTCGACCGGGGGCATGCGCTGCAGCGCGTCACCGCCGCGCAGTTGCAGCCGGTCGGCCACGCCGGCGCGCTCGGCATTGCGCTGCGCGAAGTCGACCATGCGGTGCGACACGTCGCTGCCAAAGACCCGCACCGAGCCCGCAGCGCGCGCGTCGGCGGGAGCCAGCGCCTCCTCGCGCATCGCGCGCCAGAGTTCGGCGCGGTGCAGCAGCAGCGCCTCGAAGCCGAAGCGCCGCGAGGCACCGGCCGGCACGCCGGCGGCCAGGAGCGCGGCCTCGATGGGAATGGTGCCGCTGCCACAGCAGGGGTCGTACAGCGGCTGCTCGGAAACCACACCGGTTTCCGGATCCCACCAGCCGCTGGCGGCCAGCATGGCCGCGGCCAGGGTCTCCTTGAGCGGAGCGTCGCCCTTGTCCACGCGCCAGCCGCGCTTGAACAGCGGCTCGCCGCTGGTGTCGATGTAGAGCGTGACCTCTTCGGCTGTCAGGTGGGCGAAGACGCGCACATCGGGAAAGCGCGTCTCCACGCTGGGCCGCACGCCGCCGGCGCGGGCGCGGAAGCGGTCGGCGATGGCGTCCTTGATCTTGAGCGTGGCGAAGTTGAGGCTCTGGAGCGGGCTGCCCTGCGCCGTGAGCTCGACCTTGAAGGTCTGGCGCGGCTGGAACCACATCTCCCAGGCGATGCCCGAGGCGGCTTCGTACAGGTCGGCCTCGCTGCGATAGGGCCGGTGCGCCAGCTGCACCAGCACCCGCTGCGCCAGCCGGCTCTTGAGGTTGAGCGCCTGCACGTCGCGCCAGGCGCCCATCACCCGCACACCGCCGCGCAGCACCCGCAGGTCGTCGCCGCTGCGGCCAGTGATGGCATGCACCTCGGCGGCCAGGAGGTCTTCCACGCCGGCGGCGCAGGGCAGAAAAAGGATCAGTTCGTTCACGGCTTCGTCGTCCGAAAAAATGAGGTGGCCGGCCACCGCGATTCGCCGGCACGCCGATCGGAAGCCCCGGCCCGCGTGCAGGCCAGGAACAAGGCGGCTCCTAGAGCGCCTTGCGCAGGTTGGCCGGCGCGATGCGCAGCGCCTCACGGTACTTGGCCACCGTGCGGCGGGCGCATTCGATGCCCTGCTCCTTGAGCATGTCCGAGATCTGGCTGTCCGACAGCGGCTTCTTGACGTTCTCCGAGCCGACGAACTGCTTGATCAGCGCCCGCACGGCCGTGCTGGACGCATTGCCGCCGGTCTCGGTGCCCAGGGCAGAGCCGAAGAAGTACTTCAGCTCCACCGTACCGAAGGGCGTGGACATGTACTTGGCGGTGGTCACCCGGCTGATGGTCGACTCGTGCAGGCCCAGTTCGTCGGCGATCTCGCGCAGCACCAGCGGGCGCATGGCCAGCTCGCCGTGGATGAAGAAGTTCTTCTGCCGCTCCACGATGGCGTTGGACACGCGCAGGATGGTGTCGAAGCGCTGCTGGATGTTCTTGATGAACCAGCGCGCCTCCTGCAACCGCTGGCTCAGGGCCTGGCTGCCCTCGCCCTTGTGCGACTTGAGCGCGCCGGCATAGATGTCGTGCACGCGCAGCCGCGGCATCACGTCGGGGTTGAGCTGCACGCGGAACTTGATGTTGCTGCCGCGCCCGCTGCGGGTGACGATGACGTCGGGCACGATCACGTGCCGCTCCACATCGACGAAGCGCCGCCCGGGCTTGGGCTCCAGCCGCGCGATCAGTTGCGACGCCTGGCGCACCAGGTCCTCGTTGCTGCGGGTGAGCACGGCCAGGCGCTTGAAGTCGCGCTTGGCCAGAAGGTCCATGGGCTGCTTGCAGATGGCCAGGGCGACCTTGCGGACCTGGTCTTCCTCGTCGCTGTCGTCCGCGTCGGCGCCGGCGCGCAGCTGGATGGCCAGGCATTCGCCCAGGTCGCGCGCGCCCACGCCCAGCGGGTCCAGGCTCTGCAGCAGGCCCAGCGCCACCTGGAAGTGGTGGATCAGCTCGTCGAACTCGTCGTTGTCGTCGCCGGCCAGGGCCGAGGCCAGGGCCGGGAGCGAATCCTCCAGGTAGCCGTCGTCGTTGAGCGATTCGATCAGGAAGCGCAGCGCGGCCGAGTCCTCGGGCGTGAGGCGCAGCGACAGCGCCTGGCGGTGCAGGTGGGCCTGCAGCGACTCCTGGCTGCGCGCCAGCTCGGTGGCGTCGGCGCGCTCGTCGTCGTCCTGGCTGCTGCTGTTGTTGCGCGCCGGGGCGTCGCCGCCCCATTCGCTGTCGTCGGGCGAGAACTCCACGGTGCCGTCGCCGTCCCAGTCGGGCTCGGCGTCGACGCTCTCGGTGGCGGGCGCGTCGGCCTCTGCCACGGCGGTGTCGCTGCTGCTGCTCGACGTGCTGCTGGCGCTGGCCGTGGCGGCGTAGTCGGTGCCGTCCTCGCGCTCGTCGCGGGGCACGGGGGCGTCGGCCGCCTCCAGGCCGAACTCCTCGCGCGGCGCCTCCTCGGCCAGACGCTCCAGGAAGGGGTTGTCGTCGAGCATCTGCTCGACCTCCTGGCTCAGCTCCAGCGTCGAGAGCTGCAGCAGCCGGATCGACTGCTGCAGCTGCGGCGTGAGCGCCAGATGCTGCGAGACGCGCAGCGACAGGCCCTGCTTCATGGACGGCCTCCCACGGTGTGCGCGGCCACGGGCAGGATGGGAGGGGCGCCGGAAGGACGGAACGCGGAAACAGGCACCCTGGCTACATCCGGAAGTGTTCGCCCAGGTACACGCGGCGCACCTCGGCGTTGTCGACGATCTCGGAGGGCGTGCCCTGCGCCAGCACCTGGCCGTCGCTGATGATGAAGGCGTGGTCGCAGATGCCCAGCGTCTCGCGCACGTTGTGGTCGGTAATCAGCACGCCGATGCCGCGCTCCTTGAGGAAGCTGATGATCCGCTGGATCTCGATCACGGCGATGGGGTCGATGCCGGCGAAGGGCTCGTCCAGCAGGATGAAGCGCGGCTGCGTGGCCAGCGCGCGGGCGATCTCCACGCGACGCCGCTCGCCGCCCGACAGCGCCAGCGCCGGCGAGTCGCGCAGGTGGTCGACGCGCAGGTCGGCCAGCAGCTCGGACAGGCGCTGCTCGATGCGATCGCGCGAGAGGGGCGCCATGCGACCGCGGGCGTCGGGCTCCTCCTGCAGCTCGAGCACGGCGCGCACGTTCTCCTGCACCGTCAGCTTGCGGAAGATCGACGCCTCCTGCGGCAGGTACGACAGGCCCATGCGCGCCCGGCGGTGGATGGGCATGTGCTCCACGGCCTCGCCGTCGATGCTGATCTGGCCAGCATCGGCCCGCACCAGGCCGACGATCATGTAGAAGGACGTGGTCTTGCCGGCGCCGTTGGGGCCCAGCAGGCCGACGACCTCGCCCTTCTGCACGTCGAGCGAGACGTTCTTGACCACCTTGCGGCTGCCGTAGCTCTTCTGCAGGCCACGCGCCTGCAGCCGGCTGCCGCCCGCCGGCACCGCGACGCTCACCGGCTGCCCCCGTTCTGGCCCGACAGCGAGCCGCTCTGGCGCAGCGGCGCGCCGGTGCGCGGGCCGGGGGCCGGCACCTGCGTGGGCTCGGTGCTGCGCGGCGACAGGATGGCCCGCACGCGGCCGCCCGGCTGCTGGGTGCCGCCCGGCGGCGGCGGGGCGCCATTGACGGTGAAGGTGTCGTTGGTCTGGTTGTAGGTGATCAGCGGGCCGGAGGTCTCGTCGGTGACGGTGGTGCCGGTCAGCCGGCGCATGACGGCGCGACGGATGAACTTGACGGTGTCGGCGCGGCCGTCGTACTCGATGACCTCGCCCTCGCCCTCGATCCACTCGTCGTTGCCGCCATCGCGGCGCTGCTTGAAGTAGCCGCGCTGGCCCGGGTCGGCGGTGACCACGCCGTACTGGTAGCCCTCCGGGTCCTGCCGGACCTCGACGCGGGTGCCGCGGATGAGCAGCGTGCCCTTGGTGACCACCACCCGACCCGTGAAGATGCTGGTCTGCTTCAGGTCGTCATAGCGCAGCGAGTCGGCCTCGATGTTCATCGGCTGGTTGCGGTCGGCCTTCTCGGCCTGGGCCGCGGCGGCCAGGCCCAGCGCGGCCACGAGGACCATGGCACGGCCGAGGCGGCGCCAGGGAAGGGAGATCGTGGAGTGCGAGGGATGGGTCATAAAGGCACGGAACTTGCTCTTGATTGTAGGCCCGGCTTTGTCTCAAACCGGCGGCCGCGGTGAATGTCCCGCGCTTGCATTCCGGTAGCGCGCACCGTCGGCAGGGCGCGCGGCACACCCGCAATGAAAAGGCCCGCCGAAGCGGGCCGGGGCGCTGGGGCGGGGCGTCGGCTCAGCCCTTGCGCGATTCGGCCGCCAGGGCCTCCACGATCTGCAGGGCGCGGTCGAGCGAACCGGCCAAGTCGCCGTCCACATAGTAGCGGCCGGCCACCCCGAAGGCGGGCACGCCGGCCACCTGGTAGGCCTCGGTCATCTGGCTGGCACGCTTGGCCTTGCCGGCGACGCCGAAGGACTTGAAGGTTTCCTCGAACTTCTTGGCGTCCAGGCCAGGCTGCTTGCCGGCCCACTCGATCACGGCGGCGTCGCCGAAGATGCGTTGGCGGTCGACGTGGATGGCCTGGAAGATCTTCATCTGGAACTCGTCGACCTTGCCCATGGCCTCGAGCGTGTAGTAGAGCTTCTGCTTGGTCTCGACGTCGTTGCCCACGAAGGGCACCGGGATGCGGCGGAAGGCCACGTAGGGCTGCAGCTTCTTGATCCAGGGTTCGAGCTTGGGCTCGAAGGCAGCGCAGTGTGGGCAGTTGTACGAGAAGAACTCGGCCACCTCGACCTTGCCGGCCGGCGCATCGACCGGGGCCGGCTTGCCCAGCGTCACGTAGTCCTTGCCGGCCTTGAAGGCGGAGGCGGGGGTCTGGGCATGGGCCGCCAGGGGGGCCAGCGTCACGGCCGCGGCGGCCAGCGAAAAGTCACGACGTTTCAAGCGATTTCTCCAACAGGGATGCAGACACAGAGCACGTCGGGCGGCAGCGAGTTCCGGCGATCTGCCGCGCCCGACGGCAACAGGGCAAGGCACTCAGCGCTGGACGCGCACCAGGGCGGCGTCGAAGCCGGCGCCGTCCAGTCGTTCCTTCAGCCGGTCAGCGTCGTCCTTCTTGCTGTACGGACCCGCGCGCACCCGGAAGACGGGACGGCCGGCCTGCTCACGCTCGGTGACGCGCACCTCCACGCCCATCAGCGAGAGCTTGGCGCGCTGGGCCTCGGCGTCGTCGCTGGTGCGGAAGGCACCCGCCTGCACGAAGTACACGAAGGGGTCGGACGCCGCATCGCCGCCGCTGGCGGGCAGGCCGGCGCGCGCGCGGGCCAGGTCGCCCAGCGGATCGGCCGAGGGCGGCGGATTCGCTGCCTGCGGCGCGCGCGGCATGGCCGGCGTGACGGCCGTCGGCGGCGTGGCGGCCTGGGGCGGGGTGCCAGGCTGGGCGGCGATGGCCGGCACCGGCGGGGCGGTGGTCACGGGCGGATTGCCGCCGGCCGGCGCACCCGGCGTGGCCGGCGGCTTGGACGGCTGCTTGCCATACAGCGGCGAATTGGGGTCCCAGTCGCGGTTCTTGCGGGCCTCGGCCTCGTCCTGCTCGGCAGCGCGGGGCTGGGTCTTGGTCATGAACGGGATCGGCACCTTGGTGACGTACACCGCCACGCCGAGCGCCACGCCCAGGCCGAGCACGAGCCCGACGATGAGGCCGATGGCGAAATTGCCCTGTTGTCTGGATCTCATGGATTGCCTTGCTGCTGCAGCGCCACCGGCGCGCCGGGGTGGGATTGTGCGGGCTCTCACATCTTGCGCGGCGCGCTGACGCCCAGCACCGACAGGCCGTTGGCAAGCACCTGCGCGCAGGCGGCGACCAGCGCCAGGCGGGCGCGCTTGGTGGGCACGTCGTCCACCAGGATGCGCTCGGCGTCGTAATAGCTGTGGTACGCCGCGGCCAGTTCGCGCAGGTAGAAGGTGACGTCGTGCGGCGCGAAGTCGCGCGCGGCGGCGGCCAGCATCTCAGGGTATTTGGCCAGCAGCAGCATCAGCGGCTGGGCGGCCTCGGTGGCCAGCGGCGCCAGTTCGGTGCCCTTGAGCGCCGCGGCGTCCACGCCTTCCCTGTCCAGCACCGAGCAGATGCGCGCATGGGCGTACTGCACGTAGAAGACCGGGTTGTCGTTGTTCTGAGCCACGGCCAGGTCGACGTCGAAGGTGTATTCGGTGTCGGGCTTGCGGCTGAGCAGGAAGAAGCGCACGGCGTCGGTGCTGGTCCATTCGATCAGGTCGCGCAGCGTGACGTAGCTGCCGGCGCGCTTGCTGATCTTGACCTCCTGGCCGCCGCGCACCACGCGCACCATGGTGTGCAGCACGTAGTCGGGGTAGCCCTCGGGAATGCCGACACCCGCCGCCTGCAGGCCGGCGCGCACCCGGGCGATGGTGCCGTGGTGGTCGGTGCCCTGGATGTTGACCACCTTGTGGAAGCCGCGCTCCCACTTGGCGATGTGATAGGCGACGTCGGGCACGAAATAGGTGTATGTGCCATCCTTCTTGCGCATGACCCGGTCCTTGTCGTCGCCGTAGTCGGTGGAGCGCAGCCACAGGGCGCCGTCCTGCTCGTAGGTCTTGCCGGCCTCGATCAGCTTGTTCACCGTCGCCTCGACCCGGCCGCTGGTGTACAGGCTGGACTCCAGGTAGTACTGGTCGAAGCGCAGCTTGAAGGCCTGCAGGTCCTTGTCCTGCTCGTTGCGCAGGTAGGCGACGGCGAACTGGCGGATGTTCTCGGTGTCGTTGACGTCGCCGTTGGCGGTGAATTCGCGGTCGTCGGCGCGGACGGTCTTCTTCGCCAGGAAGTCGTCGGCGATGTCCTGGATGTAGTCGCCGTTGTAGAAGGCCTTGCTGGCGGGGTTGTCAGGGTCGGTGGGCCAGCAGTCGTCGCCCGGCTTGAAGCCCTTGGCGCGCAGCTGCGTGCTCTTGGTCAGCGTCTCGATCTGAACGCCCGCGTCGTTGTAATAGAACTCGCGGTGGACGGCCTGGCCCTGCGTCGTCAGCAGGTTGCAGATGGCGTCGCCCAGCGCGGCCTGCCGGCCGTGGCCCACGTGCAGCGGTCCGGTCGGGTTGGCCGAGACGAATTCGACCAGCACCTTCTCGTCCGGGCGCACCGGCTGGCTGCCGAAGGCGGCACCGGCGTCGAGCACCTCGTGCACCACCTGCTGCTTGGCGGCCGGCTTGAGGCGGATGTTGAGGAAGCCGGGGCCGGCGATCTCGATGGCATCGACCCAGCGCGCGTACGCAGGCGTGTCGAGCAGCGCATTGCGCAGCTCTTCGCCGAGCTGGCGAGGGTTCTTCTTGAGCGGTTTGGCCAATTGCATGGCCGCGGTGCAGGCCAGGTCGCCATGGGCGGCGACCTTGGGGGATTCGAAGGCCGCCCGGCTGCCGGCGCCCGGCTCGAATTGCTCGAGCACCTGGGCCAGCGCCGCCAGAAGGTCCTGTTTGACGGTAAGCATCGAAGGATTTTAGGCGGGCGTGCCAGGCCGCCCCGGGCGCAAACGCTTACGATCCTTTAAGAAAAATTCACTAAAAGATGCGCCACGACGCCGCGGAGGCCCTCTACATCGGCCGCCAGCCCATCCTGGGACGGGACCAGCAACTGCACGCCTATGAACTGCTGTTCCGCAGTGGCCATGCCGCGGGTGCCCAGGTGCTCGACGGCGCCCAGGCCACAGCCACGGTGATCGTCAACGCCTTCGCCGAACTGGGCATGGCCCATGCCCTGGACGGTCATCCCGCCTATATCAACGTCGACACCCAATTGCTCTTCAGCGACGTGCTGGAGCTGCTGCCCCGCCAGGCGGTGGTGCTGGAGATCCTGGAGTCGGTCCCCGCCACGCCAGCCGTGCTGCAGCGCTGCCTGCACCTGCGCGAGGCGGGCTTCACGCTGGCGCTGGACGACGTGGTGGACTTCGATGCCCGCACGGCCGCCCTGCTGCCGCTGGCGCGCGTGGTCAAGGTCGACCTGCTGCCCCTCGCCGCGGATGCCGTGGCCCCGCTGGTGCGGCGCCTCCGCGCGGCGGCGCCGGCGGTCCTGCTGCTGGCCGAGAAGGTGGAGCGGCGCGAGCAGTTCGACGCCTGCCTGGCGCTGGGCTTCTCGCTCTTCCAGGGCTACCACTTCGCGCGGCCGACGATCATCGCCGGCCGCCGCCTGGGTCATTCGCAGCACACGCTGATCCGGCTGATGGGTCAGCTGGGCGCCGATGCCGACAGCGGTGCGCTGGAGGAAACGCTCAAGCCCGAGCCCGGCCTGACCATGAACCTGCTGCGCATGGCCAACGCCGCAGGCGCCGGGGCCACGCGCGCGGTCACCTCGCTGCGCGACGTGATCCAGGTGCTGGGCCGCCGCCACCTGCAGCGCTGGGTGCAACTGCTGCTGTTTGCCGCCGATGCCCGGGGTGGCACGGCCAGCCCCCTGCTGCTGATGGCCGCCACCCGCGGCCGGCTCATGGAATCGGCGGCCCAGTTGCTGCGTCCGCGCGATGCGGGCCTGGCAGATGGTGCCTTCATGGTGGGGATGATGTCGCTCATGCCCGCCGTGGTGGGGCTGGCCATGGAAGACATCCTCGGCCCGCTGCGGCTGGCCCCGGCCATCGACCGGGCCCTGCGCGACGGCGCCGGGCTGCTGGGCGAGTTGCTGGCCCTGGCGCAGGCCAGCGAAAGCGGCAACCTGCAAGGGCTGGCCCAGGCCCTGCAGGCCCACCCCGACCTCTCGCCGGCCCTGTTCAACCAGGCCCAGGCCGAGGCCCTGGAATGGGCGCACGCCATCGGCCGCGGAACGGCACTGGCCGGCGCAGGCGGATCGATCGGCGCGGGCTGACCCGGCGGCACGTCAGGCCGCTCGCCGCGCCGCGCTCCGCCTCGCCTCGCCTCGCCTCGCGCTGGTGCGATTGCAAACTTTCGTTTCATCGTTCGTCGTCATCGCAACCTTTGCGAACCGCGTTGCATGAAAGCCTGGCGCCGCCGGGCCGGTGCCCGAGGGGCGCCGCTTGAGCCGGAAGGACAACCACCCATGAAAAAGCTCGCTTCCCTGATCGCCCTGGGCGCCGCCCTGTCGTTCAACGCCTTCGCCCAGACGCCCACCCCGGCGGCAGCGGCCGCCGAGAAGGCGCCGACCGCGCAGCAGAGCAAGATGAAGACCTGCAACGCCGACGCCGGCGACAAGAAGGGCGACGAGCGCAAGGCCTTCATGAAGCAGTGCCTGTCGGCCAAGCCGGCCAAGGCCGCCACGCAGCAGGACAAGATGAAGAGCTGCAACGCCGACCCCAAGGCCAAGACCCTCAAGGGCGACGAGCGCAAGGCCTTCATGAAGGAATGCCTGAGCGCCAAGGCCGCCTGAGGCGGGCGCCCGCGTCCACGACCACGAAGCCCGGCCGACGCCGGGCTTTTTGCCGGGCGCCGTCGTCGCGCGGATGCCGGCGGTCGGCGGCTCGCGCCGTCGCCTACTTGCCGAAGCCGCGCGCCAGGAAGACGGCGAACAGCGGGATCAGCGCGATGAGGTGCGCCTGCACCATCACCAGCCGGCGCGTGCGGAGCACCTCCTCGGCGCCCGGCAGTGCGCCGCCCTGGCGCTGCGCGCGCACCCAGCGGCGGAAGGTCAGCGTCGGGAAGATCGAGATCAGCCCCACGATCACGAACAGCGTCACCTTCACGTGCAGCAGCGGGTTGGTCCAGTACCAGGCGCTGCCCTTGACGCCCAGGAAGGTGCGCACCAAGCCGGTGGCCAGCACGGCGATGGCGGCAATGCCGTAGATCAGGTCGACCTTGGCCAGCCGCTCCACCGCCTTGGCGTTGAGCCATTCGATGCGGCACAGCGCGGCCTCGCTGGAGATGAACACCACCATCGTCAGGATGGCGAGCAGGTGCAGGTAGGCCAGGATGGCTTCGAGCGTCACGGCGGACTCCGGAGATGGAAAGGCGTTCAGCGGGCCAGGTTGGCGCGCATGGTGTCGATCACCGTGCGGTAGTCGGGCGCGTTGAAGATCGCGCTGCCGGCCACGAAGGTGTCGGCGCCGGCGGCGGCCACGCGGGCGATGTTGTCGGCCTTGATGCCACCGTCCACCTCCAGCCGGATGTCGCGGCCGCTGGCGTCGATGCGCTTTCGCACCAGCTCGATCTTGCGCAGCGCCGAGTCGATGAAGCTCTGGCCGCCGAAGCCGGGATTGACGCTCATGATCAGCACCAGGTCGATCTCGTCCAGCGTCCAGTCCAGCACCTCCAGCGAGGCCGCCGGGTTGAACACCAGCCCCGGCTTGCAGCCGGCCGCGCGGATGGCCTGGATGCTGCGGTGCACATGCGGCGAGGCGTCGGGGTGGAAGCTGATGTAGTCGGCACCGGCCTTGGCGAAGGCGGCGGCCAGGGCGTCGACCGGCTGGATCATCAGGTGCACGTCGATGGGCACCGGCCGGCCGTCGGGCGTTTTGGCGTGCGGCTTGAGCGCCTCGCACACCATCGGGCCGAAGGTGAGGTTGGGCACATAGTGGTTGTCCATCACGTCGAAATGGATCCAGTCGGCGCCGGCGGCGATCACGTCGCTCACTTCGGCGCCCAGCCGGGCGAAGTCGGCCGAGAGGATGGACGGGGCGATGCGGTGGGTCGTGGGGCGGCTCGTCGTCATGGACGCGGATTCTCGCCGCAGGCCCGCCCTTGACCCGCGGACCCGGCCGGAAGACCCGCGTTGTTAACATTCCGCGCCATGCCCCAGCACCCGATGCGCGTCGAGGTCGAGCCTCGCTACCTGCCCGAGCAGTCCTCGCCGGAAACCGGGCTCTACGCCTTCGCCTACACGATCACCGTGACCAACGTGGCGCTGTTCCCGATCCAGCTGATCGCCCGCCACTGGGTGATCGAGGACATCTCCGGCCATGTGCAGGAGGTGCGCGGCCTGGGCGTGGTGGGGCGCCAGCCGCTGCTGTCGCCGGGCCAGTCCTTCCGCTACACCAGCGGCTGCCAGCTCAAGGCGGCCAGCGGTACGATGCGCGGCAGCTATTTCGTGGTGAGCGAGGACGCCGAACGCTTCGACGTGCCCATCGCCGCCTTCGTGCTCGACGCCGGAACGGGTTCCGACCCCGGCCCGCGCATCCTGCACTGAGGATCGCCCGGCGCTGCGGCGCCGATGACCCCGGGACCCGACCGCGCGCTGGCGCCGCGGGCCCTGTCGGAAGGCCGAATGACGAAGGCGCCGCCGAGCGGTGCCGGCGCTGTCCGGACCTTCCCAGACCATTGCCAGCCTGATGAATCTTCTTTCCTCCGACCTGCTGGGCTTCCTGTCCGGCTGGATGAGACCGACAGTCGGCCTGCCGACCGTGTGGTGGGCGCTGCTGATCGCGGCGGCGGCCGCAGCCGGCCACCTGGTGCAGCGCTACATGGGCCTGCCCAAGGTGGTGGGCTATTCGCTGGTGGGCACCGTCGTTGGCCTGGCCGGCTTCGAGGGTGCGGTGTGGCCGCTGCAGGGCACGGCGCTCTACCTGATGGAGCTGGGCGTGGCCATCGTGCTCTTCGAGGCCGGCGGGCGCCTGCCGCTGGGCTGGTTCCGCCGCAACCCGATGGTGCTGGCGCAGAGCCTGGCCGAGTCGGGCCTGACCTTCGCCGCCGTCTGGTGGACGCTGCGCGCCTTCGACGTGCCGCCCTCGGTGATCGCCCCACTGGCGCTGATCGCGGTGGCGGCCTCGCCGGCCGTGCTGTCCCGCGTGGTGATCGACATCCGCGCCTCCGGCCCGGTGACCGAGCGGGCACTGGCGCTGTCCACGCTCAACACGCTGTATGCGCTGACACTGGCCTATGTCTTCGCGGGCCGGCTCGAGAACTCGCCGCAGGGCTTCATGGAGAACTTCCATCCCATCCTGACGGTGCTGGGCCTGTCCTTCGTGGTGGGCGCGGTGATGGCGCTGGCCCTGCGCTCGGCGCTGCGGGTGATGAGCCCGACGAGCGAGAACACCTCGATCCTGCTGCTGGCGATCATCGGTGCCGGCGCGGCCGTGGCCAGCGCCTGGGGCGGCGCGGCGCCGCTGGCGGCGCTGATCGGCGGCGTGCTGCTCAAGGGGCTGAATCCGCGGCCCTGGGTCTGGCCGCGCCAGTTGGGCACCGCGGCCTCGCTGGTGACCATGCTGATGTTCGTGCTGGTCTCCATCGTCGCGGCGCAGGCGGAATGGAACCTCACCGTGGCCACCGTGGTGCTGGCGCTGATCGGTGCGCGCGCCGTGGCCAAGATCGCCGGCGTGGCGCTGGCCAATCCGGGCAGCGGCACCAGCTGGCGCCAGGCGCTGTGGATCGGCTGCGCGATGGCGCCGCTGTCGTCCATCGCGCTGCTGATCGCATCGGGCTTCGTCACCGCCTCGCCGCTGCTGGGCCACCTGATCACGCAGGTCGCGTTGCCGGCCATCCTGCTGATGGAGGTGCTGGGCGCGGTGCTGGCCACCGTGGCCCTCTATGGCGCCAAAGAAAGCTCGCGGCCCTGGGCCCCCGAGGCCTTCACCGCCCCCGAGGACACGCAGCGATGAGCGCCCGCCCGGCCGCTTCGACGCCGAAGGAACAGCCATGAGACATCCGGTGTCAACCCTCTTGAGAAATTTCGATGCGACAAGCGCTGGAATGGACGGCGGGGTCGTAGGCACAGCCATCGGTCCAGATACGCCAGAGCACACGAGTCCAGGCGCGAGCCAATATGCGCACTGCGTGCGGATGATCGCAGCCGCGCTTGCGCGCGGC
>NZ_JBEPKY010000012.1:0-218860 GCF_040544975.1 Pseudacidovorax sp. 1753
CGGCGCCGTGCCGGCGCCGCAGCAAAACCAGGAGTAATCTCCTTCAACCCAGCGGATTCCTCAAATCGACTGGTACGGGTTCTTGGGGCAGGTCAACCTGGCCGGCGCCCTGGTGATCGGCGGCATCCACCAGAACGACCACCCCGCCCCCCAGCACCGACCCCAACACGACCGTCACCGTCTACCCGGACGGCGCCACGGTCAGCCACGACCACGCCGCGCACGCCCTGGCCATCACCGTGCCCGCCAGCGGCACGGCCGACATCACCGTCCCCGACCGCATCACCGTCCACTGCACGACGGCCGACGTGACGGCCAGCGACAGCGCCACGGTGCACTCCCAGCAGATCACCCTCGACGCGCCGCAGACCACCACCACCGGCCACCTCACGGTCATGGGCCTGACCACCATGCTGGGCGGTTTCAGCGCTTCCGGCACCTCGGCCGTGCCCGGCGCGCAGAGCGTGGGCCGCATGAGCATCCCACTGCTCTCCAACCGCGAGATCGAGACCACCAGCACCGTGCAGGCCGACACCGACGTGCGCAGCGGCCCCATCAGCCTGCGCGGCCATACCCACGACAAGGTGCAGGAAGGCGCCGACCTGTACGGCCTGCCGCATTGATGTCCGTCAGCGCGAGCGAAGCGCAAGCCAATCGACTGCGCTTTATCGCGGCCAAGGTTGGCCATCATGGGGTGGGAGCCGCGCGCACAGGCGGGCGAGATCGGCGTACCAAACCCAGGTCCTGCTGGGGCACGCGACGGAGGGGATGACGGCGACCTACATGCGGCGCGAGGCGGGCCGGCGCGTGATGCCGATTCGGTGATTTGCGGAACAGTGTTCCGCAAACATCACCTTTGAGGGGTGCAGCTTGCTACAACGAATGTAGCGCTAAAGCGTTGTGGCAGCTGTAGAAATGGGTGGTAGGACGTGCAGGATTCGAACCTGCGACCAACGGATTAAAAGTCCGCTGCTCTACCAACTGAGCTAACGTCCCGCTTCACGTTCGCACTGCGGTGCGATGTGCAGCAAAGCCTATGAGTATAGCGTGGATTTCTGTGAAATCCTGTCGATCAGCCACCCAGCTGCGCACAGACCGAAGGTGGCGGTGACGCTGACCATCGAGCCGTAGCCGTGGCAGTTGAGCGAGCCGTCGCCCTCGATGGCGCAGGACGCATCGGGCGGCGCCACCGGCTCGCGGCTGAAGACACAGGTCAAGCCGATCGGCTTGCCGTCGCGCCGCGCACCGTGATGCTTGCGCAGCCGCTGCCGCAACTGCGCCATCAGCGGATCGTGGGTGGCCAGGGCGAGGTCCTCGACCTCGACGCGCTGCGCGTGCCGCTTGCCGCCGGCCGCGCCGACGGTGATGAACAACACCCGCCGCCCCTGAGCCAGGGCCCACGCCGCCATGCTCGTCTTGGCCGACATCTGGTCGCAGGCGTCCAGCACGGCGGTGACGGGGCCGAGCGCCTGCCCGGCCTGCTCGATCAGCGGCAACCAGTTGTCCGCCGTCACGAACTCATCCACGGGCGCCACGCGGCAATGCGGATGGATGTGACGGATGCGATCCTGCATGGCCAGCACCTTGGCTTGGCCGACGGTGTCGTCGAGCGCATGGATCTGGCGGTTGATGTTGGACTCGGCCACATGGTCCATGTCGATGAGCGTCAGCGCACCGACGCCGCTTCGGGCAAGCGCCTCAGCCGCCCAGGAGCCAACGCCGCCGATGCCAACCACCACCACATGGGCCTGGCGCACCGCCGCGGCGCCCTGGACGCCGTAGAGCCGCTCCATGCCGCCAAAGCGCCGGGCAATGTCCGGCTCGGGCACCATGGTGTCCTCTGTCAGGGACGGCGGCGGAGTCACAACCCCGCTCAACGCAGGCGCGACAGGCGTTCGCGTGCCGCCGTGGCTGCTTCCGACTGCGGATAGGCCTTGACCAGGTCTTCCAGCGTGCGGCGAGCAGCGCGCGTGTCCTTCAGCTCGATCTGGCAATTGGCGATGGACAGCACGGCCTCCGGGGCCTTGGCGTGGTCCGGTGCCAGCGAGAGCATGGAGCGGAAGTTGGCCACGGCCTCGGTGTAGTTGCGGGTCGCGTACTGCGCGTTGCCGAGCCAAAAGAGCGCGGACGGGTTGTAGCCGCTGCGCGGATAGCGCTTCACGAAGTCGGCAAAGGCCGTCTGGGCCTGGGCGAATTGCCCGGAGCGGAAGACGCCCAGCGCGGCTTCGAAGTCGGCCTTCTCGCGCGGATCGGCCATGAACTCCTTGCCGTCGACCGACACCTGCTGCGGCTCGTTCTGCTTCAGGCGGTCGTCGATGGTGGTCTGGCGCTGCTGCAGCTCGGTCAGCGTGCGAGTGAGCTGCTCGTTCTGGCCCGTCATGCGCGCCAGGTCGCCGCGCAGGTTGTCGATCTGCTGCTGCAGGTCGACGAGGCTGCGACGCAGCTGGCCGTTCTCGTCGGCCAGGCGCTGCGTGGTGTTCTCGGACTGCTGGCGCACGGTTTCGACACGCTGGCGCAGGTCGAGGATGGCGCGGCGCGCCTCGTCATCCTCGAACAGCGCCGCGTGGGACGCCGCAGACACGCACAGAAAAGCGGCCGCAAGGGCCGCCGGACGCACGAGGTGCTGCAGTCGCTGCATCAGCGGTACACGATTTCAGCGCGACGGTTCTGGGCGCGGGCGTCTTCGCTCGTGCCTTGGACCGCAGGCTTTTCCTTGCCGAAGCTGACGGCCTCGATCTGGCTGTCGTTCACGCCCAGCAGCGTGAGCGCACGGCGCACAGCCTCGGAACGCTTCTGACCCAGGGCCAGGTTGTACTCGCTGCCGCCGAGGTCATCGGTGTGACCTTCGATGGAGATGCGGCGCGAGGGATTGGCCTTCAGGAAGCGCGCATGACCATCGATGAGTTGCTGGAACTCAGGCTTGATCGTGTAGCTGTCGAAGTCGAAGTAGATGACCCGGGCCACGCCCACCGGACCCTGGCGCGTCTGCGCGTTCGGGTCGATGGTGACAGGCGCCACGCCGCTGGCCGCGCCGGAACCTGCGCCACCGCCGGTTCCGCCAGCGGTGCTGACCGGCGTTTCATTCAGCTTGGTACCCGACGAGCAACCCGCCACCAGGGCGACGAAGGCAAGGGCAAAAATCGATTTCTTCAACATACGAACACTCCTCAGTGCGGACAAAAAATCATTGCTTCTGGAAGGGACCCCAATCCGGTTCCCGGATGTCCCCCGCCTTCCCCGCCAGTCGCGCCTTGATCTTTCCGTCAAGGGTCGTGGTCATCAGCGCTTCTCTTCCCTGAATCTGGGTGGAATAGACGATCAGCTTGCCGTTGGGAGCGAAGCTGGGGCTTTCGTCTGCCGCGGTGTCGGTGATGGCCGTGGCATTGCCAGTGGCGAGTTCCATCACGTGGAGCTTGAAGGCTCCGCCGACGCGCGAGATGTAGGCCAACCACCGCCCGTCGGGGCTGATGGCCGGAGAAATGTTGTAGGACCCCGAGAAGGTCACCCGCACTGGTGCGCCGCCGCTGGCGGGCATCTTGTAGATCTGCGGTGCGCCGCCGCGGTCGCTCACGAAGTAGATGGAACTGCCGTCGGCGGTGTATGTCGGCTCGGTGTCGATGCTGCTGCTCTGCGTGAGCCGGCGGGGTTCGCCCCCGGTGGCCGGAATGGTGTAGAGCTGCGAGCCGCCATCGCGGCTGAGCGTCACGGCCAGGCTGCGGCCGTCGGGCGACCAGGCAGGCGCGCTGTTGGAGCCGCGGAAGTTGGCCACCAGGCGGCGCTGGCCGGTGGCGACGGTGTGCACGTAGACCACGGGCTTGCGCGACTCGAAGGACACGTAGGCCAGCTCGCCGCCGCTGGGCGACCACACGGGGGAGATGATCGGCTCGGGGCTGGCGAGTGCCGCCTGCGCGTTCTCGCCGTCTGCGTCGGCCACCCACAGCGTGTAGCGGCCCGAGGCCCGCGTGACATAGGCGATGCGGGTCGAGAACACCCCCTTGTCGCCCGTCAGCTTCTCGTAGACGTAGTCGGCGATCCGGTGGGAGGCAAGGCGGAGGTCGGCCTCGGGCACGGTGTAGCTCTGGCCACCCAGGTCCTGGCCGCGCACCACGTCCCACAGACGGAAGCGCACATCCCAGCGGCCATCGGCCAGCCGGGTGACGCTGCCCGCCACGAGCGAGTCGGCCGTGCGCTGGCGCCACAGGGCCAGGTCGGGACGGCTGTTCTCGTCGAGGGATTGGCCGGATGCATCGACGCCGCGGAATTGCCCGCTACGCTCGAGATCGGCCTGGACGATGGCGGAAATCTTCTGGGGAGAGGCATCTTCGCCGCGGAAGGGCACCAGTGCGATGGGCAACTGGGTGAGTCCCACACCGGAGACTTCGACGCGGAACTGGGCCAGGGCGGGAAGGACCGGGGCCGCGGCAAACGCGGTGATCAGCGTACGGCGGGCCAGGGTCGGGAACACGGAGGAAGACTGCGACGGCGACGAAGTATTCATGCAGCTCGGAGAAATTTACGCCTGGAAAGTTTCAGATCCGGGTCGCTCTTCCAGGCGCGGAGCCGGCGATGTTACACCTTGCCTCTACGCGCAAACCCGGGCTTGCGTTCCGATTTCGCCGCTGTCCTACAGCCGCCAGAGGCGCGCCAGGCGGCACCCGTAGAATCCGCCGCCATGTCGACCTCCCCTGCCGACGCGCCTGCGCGAGCGCCCTTGACTCGCCGGCTCGCCCGGCTCATGACGTGGTTCGGCGGTTCGCGTCGCTGGTGGGTTCTGGCCCTGGTGATGTCCGTCGTGGCCGCCGTCACCGAACCCCTGATGCCCGCCCTACTCAAGCCCCTGCTCGACCGGGGCTTCGCGCGTGGCCAGCTCGCGCTGTGGATGGTGCCCACGGCCATCATCCTGCTCTTCGCGGTGCGCGGCGTGGCGCAGTTCGTGTCGCAGTACGCGCTGGCGCGTATCGCCAACGAAGGCATGCAGCGCATGCGCAGCGTGCTGTTCGAGCGCATGCTGGCGGCGGACCTGGGGCTGTTCTCGCGCCAGTCGGCGAGCACGCTGTCCAACACCATCGTCTACGAGGTGCAGACCGGTGCCATGCTGCTCGTGCAGGCGTTGCTCAGCATCTCGCGCGACGGCTTCACCGTGGTGGCGCTGCTGTTCTACCTGCTCTACCTGAACTGGAAGCTCACTCTGGTCGTCGCCGTGCTGGTGCCCGGGGTCTCCTGGATCATGAAGGCGCTGTCGCGCCGCCTGTACAGCCTGACGCTGATGGGCCAGCAGGCCACCGACGAACTGGCCTATGTGGTGGAAGAGAACGTGCTCGCCCACCGCATGGTTCGGCTGCACGGTGCGCAGGCCGGCCAGTCGGCGCGCTTCGACCGGCTCAGCCACAGCCTGAACCGGCTGGCGGTCAAGTCCACCATCGCCTCGGCTGCGATGACGCCGCTGACGCAACTCTTCGCGGCGGTGGCCCTGTCGGTCGTGGTGATGATCGCCCTCTGGCAAAGCGGCGACCGCGGCCTGACGGTCGGCAGCTTCGTGGCGTACATCACGGCCATGCTGATGCTGATCGCGCCCATACGGCGCCTGGCCGACATGGCCAATCCCATCACCCGCGGGCTCGCGGCGCTCGAACGGGGATTGGGCCTGATGGACGGCACGCAGGTCGAGGCCGAAGGCCGCTTCGAGATGGCCCGCGCCGAGGGCCGCGTGGAACTGCGCGGCGTGCAGGTGCGCTACCGCGAGGACGCGGGCATGGCGCTGGAGGACATCGATCTGCGCATCGCCCCCGGCGAGATCGTGGCGCTGGTGGGCCCTTCCGGCTCCGGCAAGACGACGCTGGTCAACCTGCTGCCCCGCTTCGTGCGGCCCACTGCCGGGCAGGTGATGCTGGACGGCCACGACGTGGCCGACTGGACGCTGGAGAGCCTTCGCCAGCAGTTCGCCCTGGTGAGCCAGGACGTGGTCATGCTCAACGACACGCTCGCGGCCAACGTCGCACTGGGCACCGCGCAGATCGACCGGGCGCGCGTGCTGCGGTGCGTGGAGGCCGCCAACCTCGCGCCCCATGTGGAGCGCCTGCCCCAGGGCATCGACACCGTGCTGGGCCACAACGCGACCGAGCTCTCCGGCGGCCAGCGCCAGCGCCTGGCCATCGCGCGCGCGCTCTATCGCGACGCACCGGTACTGCTGCTGGACGAAGCCACGTCCGCGCTGGACACGGAGTCGGAGCGACTGGTGCAGGATGCCCTGCAACGCCTGATGCAGGGGCGCACGACCCTGATCGTCGCGCACCGGCTGTCGACCATTCAACACGCCGATCGCATCGTGGTGATGGATCGGGGCTGCATCGTCGAGCAAGGCAGCCATGCGGAGTTGATGGCCCGGGACGGTCTCTACGCCCGTTTGCAGGCACCACGGGTAGCGCCGGCCGATGCATGAGGGATCCAGGGGCCACCCCTTCCTGGGTCCGTGCCTGGCCTGATCGCCTTTTGCTCAAGCCGCTGACGCGCGCCGGATTCACGCGCAGGCTGAAGAACTGAGCCGGCTGCAGGCCGCTTCCGGCCGTTGCGCCACTGCCGCATGCACTGCGGAGTTGTCCTACAGCTCCGCCAAACGGTTGAGCGCGAACGCTCAGGTGATCTACGAAGTGCCCGAAACTTAACAGAATGTTAATCTGAGATATCAGCAACAGCCGCTCAGCACGGGCGAACGAAGAGAGACGAAGGATTGGCAATGCAGCTCCCAGCAGCAGCACCTGCCGGTGACTCGACGGCCCTCGGCGGGGCAAGCGAACAGGACGAAGGTGCAGAGGGGATCCAGGGCGTTCTGACGGCGGTGCGTCGACACCTGGGCATGGACGTGGCGTTCATCTCGCACTTCGAGACGAGTGAGAGAGTCTTCGAGTACGTGGACTGCGCGCCGGGCGGGCCGCTGCGCCCCTTGCAGCGCCTGTCCATGAACGAAGGCTACTGCCTCAAGGTCGTGCGCGGCGAACTGCCGGAATGCATTCCCGACACCTCCAAGCTGGAGGCTGCGCGCCAGATCCCGCAGACCACGGCGGTGCCCATCGGCTCGCACCTGAGCGTTCCGGTGCGGCTCAGGGACGGCAGCATCTACGGCACGCTGTGCTGCTTCAGCTATCTGCCGAATCCCGCGCTCGGTGAACGCGAGATGCGGCTCATGCACGCTTTTGCCGAAGTGGTCGGCCTGCGCATGGACGAGCGCTCCGCCGGCCAGCGGGCCCGGGAGAGCGCCGCCCGCGAGGTTCACGCTGCCATGGCGAAGGGGGCCCCGCGCATCGTCTTCCAGCCGGTCTACAGCATCACGCAACGTGCGGTGCGAAGCTTTGAATGCCTCTCGCGCTTCGACGTCGCGCCGCAGCGGCCACCGGACGAATGGTTCCGCATCGCCGACGAGGCCGGCGTGGGCCTGCCGCTGGAGCTGTGCGCCATCGAGAAGGCCTTGCAGAGCCTCGACGCCTTTCCCGCGACCTGCTCGCTCAGCGTCAACTGCTCGCCCAGCCTGATCCTTTCGGGCCGGCTGGAGCCGGTCCTCTCGGCGGTCCGCGCTCCTTCCCGCGTAACGCTGGAGATCACCGAGCACGCCATCGTGCAGGACTACGCGGCGCTCGCCGCCTCCTTGGCGCCGCTGCGGGCGCTGGGCGCGGGGCTGGCGGTGGACGACGCCGGCGCCGGCTATGCCAGCATGCGGCACATCCTCAATCTGGCGCCGGACATCATCAAGCTCGACATGAGCCTGACCCGCAACATCCACGAGGACGGCAAGCGCCGTGCACTGGCCAAGGGCCTGACCAGCTTCGCGCACGAGATCGACAGCCTGGTGATCGCCGAAGGCGTGGAGTCCGGCGACGAACTCGAGATGCTGCAGCGGCTCGACGTGGACTGCGCGCAGGGCTACTTCCTGGCCAGGCCGCTGGGCCTGAAGGAAGCCCTGGCCTTCAGCGCGACCCACTAGGGTCGTGCGCTCGACGCCGGGACACCCGCCGGCGTCACAGCAGCACGATGTCGTACTGCCCCTGCCCCATGGCCGACTCGGCCTGCAGCGAGATCGGCTTGCCGATGAAGTCCGACAGCCCCGCCAGGTGCTGGCTCTCCTCGTCGAGGAAAAGCTCGATCACCGCCGGCGAGGAGACGATGCGGAACTCGCGGGGCGTGAACTGACGGGCCTCGCGCAGGATTTCGCGCAGCACCTCGTACGCCACCGTGCGCGCGGTCTTGACGATGCCCTGGCCGCCGCAGGCCACGCACGGCTCGCACAGCATGTGCGCCAGCGATTCGCGCGTGCGCTTGCGCGTCATCTCCACCAGGCCGAGCTGCGAGAAGCCGCTGGCCGTCGTCTTGACCCGGTCGCGGCCCAACTGCTTGCGCAGTTCGGCCAGCACCTGTTCCCGGTGGTCGGTGCGGCTCATGTCGATGAAGTCGACGATCACGATGCCGCCCATGTTGCGCAAGCGCAGCTGTCTTGCGATGGCCAGGGCCGCTTCCAGGTTGGTCTTGAAGACCGTGTCGTCGAAGTTGCGCGCCCCGACGAAGGCGCCGGTGTTGACATCGATGGTCGTCAGCGCCTCGGTCTGGTCGATCACCAGGTAGCCGCCGGACTTGAGGTCCACCCGCCGGCCGAGCGCGCGCACGATGTCCTCGTCGATGTTGAACAGGTCGAAGATCGGGCGCTCGCCCGTGTACAGGGCCAGCTTCTCGGCCGCCTTGGGCATGAACTCGCGGCCGAAGCTCAGCAGCTTGTCGAACTGCTCGCGCGAATCGATGCGGATGGTGGTCGTGTGGTCGTCCACCAGGTCGCGCAGCACGCGCTGCAGCAGGCTCAGGTCCTGGTGCAGCAGCGACACCGGCGGCATCTTGCCGGCGCGCTCGTGGATGCGGGTCCAGGTCTTGCGCAGGTAGGCGATGTCGTCGGCCAGTTCGGCGTCGCTGGCGTCCTCGCCGTTCGTGCGCAGGATGTAGCCCCCGTGATCGCGCGACGGGGCGCCCTGCCCTGCAGTCGCCTGGATGGCGGCCTCCGCCAGCGTCTGCACACGGCGGCGCAGCGTATCCCGCTGCTCGGGCGGGATCTTCTGCGAGACGCCGATGTGGTTGTCCTGCGGCAGGAAGACGAGCATGCGCCCCGCAATGCTGATCTGCGTGGACAGCCGCGCTCCCTTGGAGCCGATCGGGTCCTTGATGACCTGAACCAGAAGCGACTGGCCTTCGAACACCTGGCGCTCGATGGGCACCACGGGCTGCTGGGAGCGGCCCCCCTCCCCGCCGGCCGCCGCGCGTGCCTCGGGCATCGGCGCGGCCCGCGAGCCAGGCGTGAATGGCGCCACCAGGTCGGCGACGTGCAGGAAGGCCGTGCGCTCCAGCCCGATGTCGATGAAGGCCGACTGCATGCCCGGCAGCACGCGCGACACCTTGCCCAGGTAGACGTTGCCGACGAGGCCGCGTTCCAGCGTGCGCTCCACGTGCAGTTCCTGCACGGCGCCGTGCTCGACCACCGCGACACGCGTCTCCTGGGGAGCCCAGTTGATGAGGATTTCTTGCATGGACTTGGCCGTTCAGGGGATATGCCAGCCCGCCTGGCGCAGCAGTTGCGCCGTCTCGAACACCGGCAGGCCCATGATGCCCGAATGGCTGCCCGCGATGTGCGCGACCAGGGCGCTGCCCAGTCCCTGGATGGCATAGGCGCCGGCTTTGCCCATGGGCTCGCCCGTGGCCACGTAGGCCTCGATCTGCCTGCGGGTGAGTTCGGCAAAGCGCACCCGCGAGACGCTGAGCGCCTGCAACCGGCGGCGTCCCGCCTGCACGGCCACGGCCGTCATCACGCGGTGCGTGCGCCCTGACAGCGCAGCCAGCATGGCGTGCGCATCGGCCGCGTCGGCCGGCTTGCCGAGGATGCGGCCGCCCAGCGCCACGGTGGTGTCCGCGCACAGCACCGGCGCTGCGGGCAATCCGCGCCGGCGCAGGCGGGCGACGGCCGCGTCGAGCTTGAGCCCGGTCACACGCTGCACATAGGTGGCGGCAGCCTCGCGCGGCAGCGTCACCTCCAGCGCCTCGGCGTCCTCGTCGGCCTCGGCCAGCAACGGCTGGTGACGGACTTGGAGCAGGTCGAGCAACTGGGCCCGGCGCGGGCTCTGCGAGGCCAGATAGACGAAGTCCGGGCGAGGTTTATTCACGGTGGTAAGGATGGCCGGCGTTGACCGACCACGCCCTGTAGAGCTGTTCGACCAGCAGCACGCGCGCCATGGCATGCGGCAGCGTCAGGTCGGAGAGGCGGATGCGCTCGTGCGCGGCCGCCTTGAATGCCGGCTCCAGCCCGTCGGGCCCGCCGATGACCAGCGCCACGTCGTCGCCCTCCCCCTGCCAGTAGGACAGGCGGGCGGCCAGCGCCTTGGTGGTCAGCGCGGTGCCGCGCTCGTCGAGGGCGACGACGCGGGTACCGCGGGGAATGGCCGCCTCGATGCGCTCGCGCTCGGCCGCATACAGCGTCTCGAGCGACTTGGAGCCGCGGGGTTCGGTCTTGACGGCCTTGAGCTCGAGCTTGAGCTCCGGCGGGAAGCGCTTGGCGTAGTCGTCCCAGGCGGTCTGCGCCCAGTCGGGCATGCGCTGCCCGACGGCGACCACCAGCAACTTCATGCCTTCTTGCGGGCCGGCGCCTTCTTGACTGCCACCTTGCGGGCCGGCGTGCCGACCACGACCTTCTTGGGCGCAGCCTTTTTCGCAGCGGGCTTGCGGGCGGGCTTGGCCGCCGCGCTGCCGGCGGCCTTGCGTGCGGGCGCCTTGGGCGCAGCGGGCTTGGCGGCTGCCTTCTTGGCTGCAGGTTTGCGGGCCGGGGGCGCGGCCGATTCGGCAGGGGCACCGGCACGCTTGCGCGGCGCCTTCTTGGCCGGTGCCGCGGGTTCGTCGGAAGAGACGCGGGCCGAAGGCTTGGGCGCACCGAACTTCACGCGCACCGGCTTGTCGCCCCAGATCTCTTCGAGGTGGTAGTAGGCGCGGATGTTGGGCTGCATGATGTGGGCCACGGCGGGGCCGCAGTCCACGATGATCCATTCGCCGTTGTCCTCGCCTTCGATGCGCGGCTTGTTGAAGCCGGCCTCCTTGACGGCCTCGCGCACGCTGGCGGCGAGTGCCTTGGTCTGGCGGTTGGAGGAGCCGGAGGCAACGATCACCCGCTCGAACAGCGGGGACAGGTGCTCCGTGTTGAAGACCTGGATGTCCTGGGCCTTGACGTCCTCCAGGCCATCGACGATGGCCCGCTGGAGTTTCTGGATGTCTTTCTTGGCGGAGGCGTCAGTGCTCATCAGGCGGGCTGTAGAGGTGGTGTTGTTCAATATAGCGTGCAACGGCAGGAGGAACCAGCGCCGCCACCTCCAGCCCCTGCGCGGCGCGCTGGCGGATCAGGGTGGCACTGGTGTCCTCCGGCGCAATGCGAAGGGATTCGAAACGGGCTTCGGCCGGCAGCCCAGGGAGGCTGCGCGGATCGAAGACGATGGGCTGGCCCGCATCGTCGATGCGTTCGGCCACCACCACCGTGGCGATCTGCAGGATCTGCTGCCAGCCATGCCAGGTGGGCAGTGCCGCCGCCTGGTCGGTGCCGAGCATCAGCACCCACTCGACTTCGGGCTGTTCGAGCCGCAATTCTCGCAGGGTATCGAGCGTGTAGGTCGGACCACTGCGAAGTGTCTCCCGCGCATCGACCATCACGGCACCCAGCGGCTCGAAAGCGAGCCGTGCCATGGCCACCCGATCGGCAGCGTCGCTGAGCGTACGCGCCTTGTGCCAGGCATGGCCGGTGGGCAGCACGCGCAACTCGCGCAGACGCAACTGCGAGAGGGCCGCGCGCGCCAACGCCACATGTGTGTTGTGCGGTGGATCGAAGGCACCGCCGAACACGCCCACGCGGGGTTTCAGAGCCATTCGCGGCGGGGCAGGAAGTCGGTGTAGAGCCGCGCCTCGGCCGAGCCGGGTGCTTCTTCGCGCCGATAGGCCCAACTGGCCTGCGGCGGCATCGACAGCAGGATGGATTCGGTGCGACCGCCCGACTGCAGGCCGAAGTGCGTGCCGCGGTCCCACACCAGGTTGAACTCGACGTAGCGCCCCCGGCGGTACAACTGGAAGTCGCGCTCTCGTTCGCCCCAGGGCAGACTGCGGCGACGCTCCACGATGGGCATGTAGGCCGACAGGAAGGCATCGCCGACCGACTGCAGCATGCAGAAGCTGCGCTCGAAGCCCAACTCTGAGAAGTCGTCGAAGAAGATGCCGCCGATGCCGCGCTGTTCGCCCCGGTGCTTCAGACAGAAATACTCGTCGCACCAGGCCTTGAAGCGGGGGTATTTGTCCTCACCGAACGGGGCAAGCGCATCGCGGCAACTGCGGTGGAAATGCACCGCGTCGTCCTCGAAGCCGTAGTAGGGCGTGAGGTCCATGCCGCCGCCGAACCAGCACACCGGTTCGGCGTCCGCAGGGAGCGCCGCGATCATGCGCACGTTCATGTGCACGGTCGGCACGTAGGGATTGCGCGGGTGGAAGACCAGCGAGACCCCCATGGCCTCGAAGGGCGCGCCGGCCAGTTCGGGGCGGTGCTGCGTCGCGGACGGCGGCAGCCGAGGCCCCCTCACCTGCGAGAAGCCGCAGCCTGCGCGCTCGAACAGATCGCCGCCTTCCAGGATGCAGGTCAGTCCCTCGCCCTGCAACGGCTCGCCAGGCGCCTTGTGCCAGGCGTCGCGCACGGCGCGCGCGCCGTCGGCGCCCTCGACCGCTTCGACGATGCGCGCCTGCAAGCCGCGTAGCCAGTCGCCGACCGCCTGCGGCTGCGCCTGCATCAGGCGCCCTGCCCGCGCGCAGGCATCGCGCGATGGCCGATGTCCTTGCGGTACTGGACCCCATCGAAGCGCACCTGCGCCGCCACTTCGTAGGCGCGCTGCTGGGCCAGCTTGACGTTGTCGGCCAGCACCGTCACGCACATCACGCGGCCGCCGCTGGTGAGCAGCTTGCCGTCCTGCAGCGTGGTGCCGGCATGGAAGACCACGGCATCGGCAGCCTCTGCCGGTACGCCGCTGATGGCGTCGCCCTTGCGCGGATCCAGCGGATAGCCGTGCGCAGCCAGGACCACGCCGAGCGCGGTACGCCGGTCCCATTCGAGTTCCACCTGGTCCAGGGTGCCATCCGTGGCGTGCCAGAGCAGATCGAACAGGTCGGACTTCAGGCGCATCATGATCGGCTGCGTCTCGGGGTCACCCATGCGGCAGTTGAATTCGAGCGTCTTGGGATGGCCGGCCGCGTCGATCATCAGTCCGGCGTAGAGGAAGCCGGTGTAGGGAATGCCGTCGCGCTCCATGCCGCGGATCGTCGGCAGGATGATCTCGCGCATCACGCGGGCATGCACCTCGGCCGTCACCACGGGCGCCGGCGAATAGGCGCCCATGCCGCCGGTGTTCGGGCCCTGGTCGCCATCGAGCAGACGCTTGTGGTCCTGGCTGGTGGCGAGGGCCGCGACGTTCTTGCCATCGCACAGCACGATGAAGCTCGCTTCCTCACCCGCCAGGAACTCCTCGATCACCACGCGGGCACCGCCCTCGTTGTGGCTGATGCCCAGCTTGTTGTCGAGCAGCATGAAGTCGATGGCCTCGTGCGCCTCGGCCAGCGATGTCGCCACGACCACGCCCTTGCCCGCCGCCAGACCATCGGCCTTGATGACGATGGGCGCGCCCTTGGCGTCCACATAGGCATGGGCGGCCGAGGCATCGGTGAAGGTCTCGTATTCCGCGGTGGGAATCTTGTGCCGCTTCATGAAGGCCTTGGAGAAGGCCTTGGAGCTTTCGAGCTGCGCGGCCGCCTTGGTGGGACCGAAGATGCGCAGGCCGTGGTCGCGGAATTCGTCGACCACGCCCGCCGCCAGCGGGCCTTCCGGGCCGACCACGGTCAGCGCGACTTTTTCCTGCTGCGCCCATTCGCGCACCGCTGCGGGATCGGTGTGGGGGACTTGCACGAATCGCTTGTCCAGCGCCGTGCCGCCGTTGCCGGGCGCCACGTAGACCCGCGTGACGCGCTCGGAATGCGCCAGGCGCCACGCCAGCGCGTGCTCGCGGCCACCCCCGCCGATGACCAGGACCTTCATCAGGAGGCCTCCGCGATGGACGCGTTGTGGTAGACCTCCTGAACGTCGTCCAGGTCCTCGATCATGTCCAGCAGCTTCTGCATGCGGGCGCCGTCCTCCCCACCGAGTTCGATGGTGTTCTCGGCACGCATCGTGACCTCGGCCAGTTCGGCCTTCAGGCCGGCAGCCTCCAGCGCGTTCTTGACGGCTTCGAAATCGCCGGGCGCGGTGATCACCTCGATGGCCCCGTCGTCGTCCGTCACCACGTCCTCGGCGCCGGCTTCCAGTGCCACTTCCATGACCTTGTCCTCGTCCGTGCCCGGCGCGAACAGGATCTGGCCGCAATGCTTGAACTGGAAGGCCACCGAGCCCTCGGTGCCCATGTTGCCGCCGTACTTGGAGAACACGTGCCGCACTTCGGCGACCGTGCGCACACGGTTGTCGGTCATGGTGTCCACGATGATGGCCGCGCCGCCGATGCCGTAGCCCTCGTAGCGGATTTCCTCGTACTGCACGCCTTCGAGGTTGCCGGTGGCCTTGTCGATGTTGCGCTTGATGGTGTCGGCCGGCATGTTGGCGGCCTTGGCCTTGTCGACCGCCAGGCGCAGGCGGGGGTTGGCCGTGAGGTCACCGCCACCCGTGCGCGCGGCCACCATGATTTCGCGGATGACGCGCGTCCAGATCTTGCCGCGCTTCTCGTCCTGCCGGCCTTTTCTGTGTTGAATGTTTGCCCACTTGCTGTGTCCGGCCATGACCTGATGCTCGCGTTTCTTGTCTGTCGTTACGGGTGGGCAATTTTACCGTCCGCAACGAAGCTTCCCCTCGGCGGGACGGCATACTCCGCCTTTTTCACAATCCTCCACCGTCCCATGACCCCCGATTCCTCCAGCGCCGGCATGTCGACCCCAGACTCGGACAGCTGCGATGTCTTCGTGATCGGCGGCGGCCCGGCCGGGGCCACGGCCGCCGCGTTGCTGGCGCGCCAGGGCCGGCGGGTGGTGATGGCCGAGAAGGCGCATCACCCGCGCTTCCACATCGGCGAATCCCTGCTGCCTGCCAATGTGGAGCTGTTCGACCGGCTGGGCGTTCGCGAACAGGTCGAGCGCGTCGGCATGGCCAAGTGGGGCGCCGAGTTCGTCTCGCAGGAGCACGGACGCAGTGTCCGCCTCGGCTTTGGCGAGGGATGGGACAAGAAGCTCACCCACGCTTGGCAGGTTCGCCGGTCCGACCTGGATGAGATCCTGTTCCGCCATGCGGCGAAGGAAGGCGCGACCGCACTCGAAGGCTGCCGGGTACGCGAGGTCGCCTTCGACGATCAGGGCGCGACCATCCATGCCACGCTCGACGACGGCAGTTCGCGCCAGTGGCGCGCGCGCTTCGTGGTCGACGCCTCCGGCCGCGACACCTTCATGGCCAACCGCCTGAAGTCCAAGCTCAAGAACCCGCGCCACAACAGTTCGGCTCTGTTCGGCCACTTCCGCAACGCGTGGCGGGCAGAAGGCATGTACGAGGGCTACATCACCATCTTCTGGTTCAAGCACGGCTGGTTCTGGTACATCCCGCTGGCGGACGGCACGGTGAGCGTGGGCGCAGTGTGCTGGCCCTATTACCTGAAGTCGCGCGACAAGCCACTCAAGGAGTTCTTCGCCGACACCATCGCCATGAGCCCCGAGCTTGCCGAGCGGCTCAAGGGCGCGGAACTGGTCGACGACGCGGTATATGCCACCGGCAACTATTCCTACAGCGGCACACATTGCACCGGCCAGCGCTACCTGATGCTGGGCGATGCCTTCGCCTTCATCGATCCGGTGTTCTCGTCGGGTGTGTACCTGGCCATGCACAGTGCCTTCGAGGGTGCCGAACTCGTGGCCACCACGCTGGACCAGCCCAGCCGCGCCCCCGCCGCGCGGCGCGCCTTCGAGCGGTACATGCGCAAGGGCCCGAAGGAGTTCTCCTGGTTCATCTTCCGCGTCACCAACCCGACGATGCGCGAGTTCTTCATGTACCCGCAGAACCCCTTCCGCGTGAAGGAGGCGCTGATGTCGCTGCTCGCGGGGGACATCCACAACGGCACGCCGATCTGGCGCTCGCTGCGCATCCTCAAGACCATCTACTACGCGGTGTCCGCGGCCAATCCACGGCGAACCTGGCATGCCTGGCAGCGGCGCCGGCGCAACATCCGAGACCTGGGACCGCTGGCCGGCGAGAACGTGCTCGAGCGGCAATGAGTGCAGCCTCGCCCATCACCACCGGCGCCCGCGCCGCGGACGCTGCCGCCGTCGTACCCGCTTCGACCTTTCAGCGCTGGCCCCTGAGCGATGCCGCCCGGGTCGAATCCGGACGCATCCTGGGTGGACTGGTCTATGGCTGGATGGAGGACGGCGCGGCGCTGCCTGACGGCCTGACTGCAGTGCCGGCCCCGATGCTTGTGCAGCAGCAGGTGCGCGCCGATGTGTGGCTTGCCAGCGGGCCGGTCGAGGCCGGCCAGACCGGCAATGTGCGCTGGCGCCACGACGGCCGGCACCTGTTCGGCGCCATCGACCTGCCGGAAGACGGCTCCGGCCTGGAGGCGCTTGCCCGGCGGGCCTATGGCGACCTCTTCGCCTGCCTCGCCCGGACGGGCTTTGCCCATTTGCACAGGCTCTGGAACTACCTGCCGCGCATCAACGAGGATGGCGGCGGGCTGGAACGGTACCGCCAGTTCAATGCCGGGCGGCAGCAGGCATTCCTCGATGCCGGCCAGGCCGCGTTCGAAGGCGCCCCCGCAGCCTGCGCGCTCGGCCTGCACAGGGGTGGCCTGATCCTGCGCTTCCTCGCCGCCAGGGTGCCGCCACAGCCCATCGAGAACCCGCGCCAGACGCCAGCCTGGCGCTACCCGGCCGACTACGGCCCACGCGCGCCGACCTTCTCGCGGGCGGCCGTGGTGTGCCAGCCTGACGGAACGAAGCATCTGTTCGTCTCGGGCACGGCCAGCATCGTCGGCCATGCGACCGTCCATGTGGACGACCTGCAGGCCCAACTCGAAGAGACACTGCGCAACCTCGACGCCGTGCTGGCCGAGGCGAACCACCACGGTGGCGGCGGATTCACCCTTGGCGGGAGCGACGCCGTGGTTTACGTCCGCCGTCCCGAGGACGCGCCGGTGCTGCGCGACCAGTTGGCCGCGGCATTGGGCGCGCAGAGTCCTTTCCTCCGTCGCGCACTGTTCCTGCACGCTGACATCTGCCGTCGCGATCTGCTGCTAGAAATCGAAACCCACATGAGCATTGCCGACCGTCCTGCAGCCGCTGTCGCGCCGCCTCCCGAGGCCGCCGAAACGCGCCGCACCACGTCGCTCCCGGATCTGGATGACCTCACGCGCTGACCGCCACCGCCCCCAACCTCGCCTGGATTGCGCGCAGCCATGAGGCCGATCCTGCGGTTCGCCAAGGCGGTTCTTCTTGCGCCGCCGCTCTACCTGCTGCTGTTGGGGCTGGGGCTCATGTCGCTGGCATGGAACATGGCCGCCATGGTGCTTTATCCCTTGCTGCCCCCGGACAGGGGGCGTGACGTAGGGCGAGGAGCCATCGCGCATGGCTATCGCCTCTTCTGGACCGTGGCCAGCGCCTGCGGAATGATGCGCATCGATGCCCGCTGCCTGTCCGCCCTGCGCGACGAGCGGGGACTCGTGATCATCGCCAACCACCCGACGATGCTCGACGCCCTGGTGCTGGTGGCGCACCTGCCGCACAGCGCCTGCATCATGAAGGCATCGCTGATGAGGAACGTGTTCCTGGGTGCAGGCGCCCGGCTGGCGCGCTACATACGCAATGATTCGGCCCGGACCATGGTGCGGCTTGCGGTCGACGACCTGCGCGATGGCGGCCAGCTCGTCGTCTTCCCAGAAGGCACCCGCACGACCGGCGGGCGGCTCAATGCCTTCCGCCCCGGCGTCACGTTGATCGCGCGGCTGGCGCAGGCCCCGATCCAGACCGTGTTCATCGACACCGACTCGCCGTACCTCGGCAAGGGCTGGCCGATCTGGCGGGTCCCCCCGCTGCCGATCGTGTTCCAGCTGCGGCTGGGCGAACGCTTCACACCAATGGCGGACAGCAACGCCCTCACGGCACGCCTCGAACAATACTTCCAACAACATCTGACGCCCGGGCCCGCGCCCGAGGCGGCCGCTGCCGAATGCCAGAGTCCTCGCGCACCCACCTTGTCCTGATCCCCAGCTACAACACCGGGCCGAAAGTCTTCGAGACGGTGCGCGAAGCCCGGGCCCAGTGGAACCCCGTGTGGGTGGTGGTGGACGGCAGCACCGACGGCACGGCCGAGCAACTTCAGCAGATGGCGCGGGCGGACGCCGGCCTGCGCGTGTGGGTGCTGCCCCAGAACCGGGGCAAGGGCGCCGCCGTGATGCAGGGTTTGGGAACCGCCGCCGCCGAAGGATTCACGCACGCGCTCACGATGGATTCCGACGGGCAGCATCCTTCGGCGCTCATCCCCGCGTTCATGGCAGCGTCGATCCAGCGGCCGGAGACGATGGTGCTCGGCCGGCCGGTGTTCGACGCCAGTGCCCCGCTGCTGCGTGTGCGCGGGCGCCGTGTCTCCAACGGATGGACCCAACTGGAGACCCTGTTCGCCGGGATCGGCGACTCGCTGTATGGCTTCCGGGTCTACCCCATCGACGACCTGCTCGCGATCATGGACCGGCAACCCTGGATGCGACGCTTCGATTTCGACACCGAGGCGGTGGTGCGACTGGCCTGGCGCGGCGTGAAGCCCGTCAACATCGACGCGCCCGTCAAGTACCTGAGCGCCGACGAAGGCGGCGTCTCCCATTTCCGTTATGGCCGCGACAACGTGCTGCTGACGTGGATGCACACGCGGCTGATGATCGAGTTCGTCCTGCGCCTGCCTTCCCTGGCCTGGCGACGTCTGCGGGGAGCGCCACCCTTCCAGCGCTGAATTCAGGCCGCGGGCAGTGCGATGCCCGCCGAGCGGGACCGCAGGAAGGCGGGGATCACCCGTGCGACGCGCTGCATCATGGCGAATTCGCCGTCGCTCAATTCTTTGCTGTCCTGATCGAAGTGGCACAGCGAGCCGAAGAGCTGGCCGGCGTCGTCCAGCACCGGGACGCCGTGATAGCTCAGCAACACGCCTTGGTAGACATGGCCGTCGAGGCGACGGTCAGCGCCGGTGTCTCCACTTTGGAAGCCGCCGTCGCGCAGCACGTACTGGCAGAAGCTGTCCTTGAAGGGCACCGCGGCCAGATGCTCGGGCCGCGCTTCACCCGCCTTGTCCACCAGCGCAAGGTTGCGCATGAGGTCGCCCTCGAAGCGGTAGACGCCGGTATAGCGGTGGGGAACACGGGCGTTGAGCTCGCGCAGAGCCGCTTCGAGGCCATCGATCTGGCAGACACGCACGAACCACTGGATCTCGTTCATCAGGACACTTTCGCAGAAGGTGCGATTGTCGTGGAGCCCGCCGCGGGCCCACCAGGGTGAGCGGACATTCAGGGCTCCGGCCACCGCTGCGGCACGCGCCGCAGCTTGGTGGTGTCGTAGCCCAGCGACCGCAGACGGGCGACGGCCGCGTCGTAGCGTTGTTCCGGGATGGCGGGTTGCCTCGCCATGATCCAGGCGTAGTCCCGGGCGCTGCGACCGATGATGGTCAGCGAATAGGCCGGGTCCACGTCGACGATCACGTACTCGGCCTTGATCGGCCAGATGAACTGCATCCCCCAGACGGCATTGCCCGTGCCTTCCACCACGGTACCCACCGGGTTCATCGTCCGCAGAGGCCCGTCGAAGGCACCCTCGCGGTACCGAAAGCGCGTGCGGATGCGGCCCTCGTCGTCCAGCCGGTAGGACTCGACGGCGTTGTAGGCATCGCGCTCGGGCGGGGTGGGGATGTTGCCGATGACATACCAATCGCCCATGAATCGGCGCAGGTCGACCGCTGCCTCGCGTTCGATGGTGGGGGTGGAGACCGCGCATCCGGACACTGCGGATCCAGCGAGCACGACGCCGCCCACGATCAAGGATCGGCGCGAGAGGGAAACCGAGGACGATGCAGGTCTCACGATGGCATTCCAGACGTGGGTAGAGGTACGAGAAAGTACCTCAGCGGCTTTGAGGGCAACGTCGGACAAGAACGACAGCGCTGTGCATGGTCGACCAGCTACCCGAGCGGGTCACCGCGCTTGCGGACGAACAGCGGGAAGGCGCGCTGAAGCAGCGGGCAGCGGGCACTCGTGGGCGCCGCCGGCCTCTCGGCAGGCTTGAAGCGGGCCAAGGGTAGTTGGTAGGCGATGCGCGCACCCTGCCCGCGCAGCCCGAGCCTTCAGGGACGCTTGAGGCCGAAGGCGCCAAGCACCTGGTCTGCGTTCTTCTGCATCTGCTCCTGCATCTGCTGGAAGGCGGATTTGGACTGTTCGACGTAGCTTCCCATCAACCCCTGAAGCACGGGCGACTGCATCGTCATGAAGCGGGACCACATCTCGGGCGTGAAGCTCTGGGCCTTGTCGGCCATCTGGGTCTGCACCTCGACCATGGCCTGGATGTTCTTCTCGAGGTAGGGCGCCATGAAGCCCTGCATGGCGTGGCCGTAGAAGCGGATGATGCTGGCCAGCACCTGCTCGGTGAACATTGGCGCGCCACCGGCCTCTTCTTCCAGGATGATCTGCAGAAGGATGCTGCGGGTGATGTCTTCGCCCGTCTTGGCATCGCGGACCACGAAGGTCGCCTGGTCCATCACCAGTTGCTTGACGTCCGCAAGTGTGATGTAGGCCGAAGAGTCGGTGTCGTAGAGCCTGCGGTTCGGGTACTTCTTGATCACCCGTTCAGACGACTTGGCCGCCGCCTTCTTGCCCTGCACTGGAGATTCCTTCAAACCACACACCTCGCATTCCACGAGCAACCCATTCTAGGGAGGCGACTGGAAGCGCATTCCAAGGTTTACCCTGCCCAGCCGCCAAGCCTCAGGGATTGGGGTACTCGGCACCGCAACTGCCGCAGCGTGCGAGTTCATGGCCCTCCTCCATGCGCTGGAACGAGAGAGGCGTGCGCGTGCTGGCGAAAACCCAGCATCGCGGGCAATGCTCGCGGCCTTCCATCGGCAGGTAGGAGCGGGCACGCTGCTGGACGCGCTCCCGGGTCACCAGCACACCCATGCCTTCGGCGCGCGCCACGTCCTGCGCCGCCATCGTGCCGACGCGCCCACTGGCCCGGTCATTGATGCCATAGACGGCACGAGCAAATTCCAGCGGGGCCTGATGCAGCAGCATGGCAATGCGGCGCCGCGAAGCAAGGTCATCAGGAAGGACGGAAGTCGAGTTCATCAGGATTCCCCGAAGGCGCAAAGTGATTGTTATGTGCGAGCCAAGTTATCACACGCCGCAACCAATTGCATCTGACGTTCAGCCAGGAAGGTCAGCCGGCGTGCTGCCTGAAGACAGGGCGAACCGACATCGAGGCGGAGGAATGATTCGACGGCTTGCGGCCCAGCGAGTCGGACTGTTTCCGCAAGATTCGGCAGGGGGCTTCCCAACTCCGAAAGTACCGTGCTATACTCTACCCTCTCGAACAAACACAGGCGCGTAGCTCAGCTGGTTAGAGCACCACCTTGACATGGTGGGGGTCGTTGGTTCGAGTCCAATCGCGCCTACCAAACGCTGTGTGTCAACCAGGCACACACCAAAAATAGCCCCGTAAGGGGCTATTTTTTTGCCTGTTCGTGGGTTACGCAAGGCAAAGAGTTCCATTCGTCGAACGACTTTGCCTTGGAACGAGCAGCACGGAAAGCCGGAGGCTCCGCGCGCCGCCCCTTGGGCGAAAGCTCAGCGGCGCCGGGCCGAGCGCACGCCAGACACCGAGGCCACGATGCCCAGCACGTGGGTCAGCCGCGCTGCATCGGCGATCTCGATGGTGAAGGTCATCCAGGCCGTCCCCCGCACCGACTGGGTCTGGACGCCGATCACGTTCATCTTCTCGCGCGCGAAGACGTCCGAGATGTCGCGAAGCAATCCCTGGCGGTCGGCCGCCTCCACCGCCACGTCCACGGCATAGACCATGTCGCTGCCGCTCCGCGGCGTTCCCCATTCCACGTCGATCACGCGGCCGGTGTCCTTCGCCGCCATCATCCTGAAGTTGCTGCAGTCCGCGCGGTGCACGCTCACGCCGTGGCCGCGTGTCACGAAACCCCGGATCGCATCTGGCGGCGCAGGTCGGCAGCACTTGGCCAGCTGGGTCATGAGCGAGGAGACGCCCACCACCAGCACGCCGCCCTTGCCGGAACCATCGGTGGCCCGGGGCTTGCGGATGAGCGGCGCTTCGTCGGCCGCGGGCTGAGCCTCCTGCGGTCGCAACAGGTTCTCGATGTTGCGCAGGGAGAACTCGTCCTTGCCCACCACTTCGAACAGATGGTCGGCGCTGCGAAAGCCCAGCTGGGTGGCCAGGTCCTCCAGGCGCAATGCCGTCTTGCCCTCGCGCTGAAGCAGCTTCTCGACCGCCTCGCGACCCCGCGCCACGGTCTCGTGCGTGGCCTGGGCATTGAACCAGGCACGCACCTTCGCACGCGCCCGATGGCTGGCGAGATAACCGAGATCGGTGTTGAGCCAGTCACGCGAGGGCCCGCCTTCCTTCGTGGCGATCACCTCGACGGTCTGGCCGTTCTGCAGCGGCGTGTTGAGCGGCACCATGGCGCCGTCCACGCGCGCGCCCCGGCACCGGTGGCCCAGCTGCGTGTGCACCGTGTACGCGAAATCCACTGGTGTGGAGCCCTGGGGCAGCTCCACGATGGCGGCATCGGGCGTCAGCACGTAGATGCGGTCGTCGAAGAGGCCGCTGCCCTGGTCACCACCGGACAGGTCGCGCTCCCAGGCCAGCAACTGCCGCAGCACCGCGATCTTCGCGTCGTACTCGCCGCCGGCCCACACACCGGCATAGCCCTTGGGGCCGGCTTCCTTGTAGGCCCAGTGCGCCGCCACGCCGTGCTCGGCATGCTCGTGCATCTGCGCGGTGCGGATCTGGATCTCGATGGGCTTGTCGGGCCGGCCGCCCGCCACGTCGCGCACCACCGTGTGCAGTGACTGGTAGCCATTGGGCTTGGGCCGGGCGATGTAGTCGTCGAACTCCTCCACGATCGGCTGGAAGTGCGAATGCACCCAGGCCAGCACCGCATAGCAGTCCTTCACGTCACCCACGATCACGCGCAGGGCCAGGATGTCGAACACCTGGCCGAAGTCGAGCGACTTGCCGCGCATCTTCTTGACGATGCTGTAGATGTTCTTGGGCCGACCCTGCACCTTCGCCTCGATGCCCTGGCTGGCAAGGTCCCGCTCGAGCCGCGCGCGCAGTTGCTCGACATAGACCTCGCGCTCCGCCCGCTTCTCATCGAGCAGCTGGGCAATCAGCTTGTAGGTGTCCGGCTCCAGGAAACGGAAAGAGAGGTCCTCGATCTCCCACTTGACCTGCCAGATGCCGAGCCGGTTGGCCAGCGGCGCGAACACCTGGAGCGACTCGCGCGCCATGCTCTCGGGCACCGGCTGCTTGACGGCCGCCGCATGCCGAAGCGTCTGCAGCCGCGAGGCCAGGCGCAGCATCACCACCCGCAGGTCCCGCGAGAAGGCGAGCAGCATCTTGCGCACCGTCTCGGTCTGCGCGCCGCTGCCGTCGGCCATCTGCACGACGCCGCGCGTCTGCTTCTGGACCTGGACCAGCTTGGTCGTCTCCAGCGCGAGGGAGGCGTAGTTGTCGCCGAAGACCTTGGAAATGACCTCGTGCGGCCGGTTGAGGTGCGGGCAGGCGTAGACGAGATAGCTGGCTGCCTGCATGGCCTCGGAGCCGCCCATCGAGGCCACGATGGCGGCTACCGCATCGGCGTGCGCCAGCGTGTTCTCGCCGGTGTCGAGCGTCTCGCCCTCGATCAGCGGTGCTGCGAAGGCGCGGGCGCGGGCCAGCATGTCCTCCATGCCCGGCGCCACCTGGGCAGTGGCGGCGGACAGGGCATGTTCAACGACGGCTGGCTCTGACACTGACAACTCTCAATCGCAAATTCTGGATGTGCACTCAACGCGCGAACAGGAAGGACGCCACGACGGACGACTGCGCCGGATCGACCAGCGTGGGCGCATGCCCGACGTTGGCGAACTCGACGAGCGAAGCCCTGGGCCCCCGCTGCGTCATCGCCTGCGCCGTGCTGCGCGACAGCAGATCGGAATCCGCGCCGCGCAGCAGCAAGGTCGGCGCCGTCACGGCATCGTAGGCCGCCCACACCACCGCTTCGCCCTGCGCCGCCTGCTCGCGCGTCAGCGCCCGCAGGCCCACGGACAAGGCCGGGTCGTAATGCAGCCGGTAAGGGCCGACATCGGTGCTGCCCTGCGTCGGCGCCTGCCGTTGCCGGCCGTCGGCGCTGCGTTCGCTGGCCGGGACCAGCATCGGCACCGTCAGCGCACGCCACTGCTCGGGGGTGTGCGGACCGAAGCCCGCGGAGATCCCGAGCAGCACCTGCGCCGCCTCTTCGACCGTGGCATAGACGCCGCCCTGCCCCACGTAGCCCGAAATGCGGGCGATCGCATCGAATTCAACCGCCGGACCGACATCGTTGAGCACGAGGCGCCGCACAGGCACGGGCGCCAAGGTTGGCTGGGCGGCCAGGAAGATGCCGATGAGGCCGCCCATGCTGGTGCCGACATGGTCAAACTGCACGATCGGCGCGCGCGCATGCAGGTGCGCGAGCAGCGCCATCATGTCGGCGACGTACTGCGGGAACTGGTAGTGCGCTGGCTCCGCCAGCCAGTCGCTTCGACCGCGGCCCACGACGTCCGGGCAAACGATGCGCACCGGCTGCGGCGCCTCGGCCATCAGCACTTTCGCCAGCGCGTCGAAGTCCCGCCCCTGGCGCGTGAGTCCATGCACGCACAGCACCACATGGCTGGCCTGCGGGTCACCCCACTGCCAATAGGCCATGCGATGACCGCCGCCCGCATCCGCGCAGTCCACGAAATCAAGGATGGGCTCTGTCATGCAAACGTCTCCGTGGCGCTGGCGATATGCTCGCGTCCATCCTAATTGATCGCGGAGAACAGCCCATCATGCTTCAAGGCAAAACAGCGCTCGTCACAGGCTCGACCAGCGGCATCGGACTCGGCATCGCCAGGGCGCTGGCACAGCAGGGCGCCAACCTCGTGCTCAACGGCTTCGGCGACGCGGATGGCGCGCTGGCCGAGATCCGCGCCCTCGGGGTGAAGGCCGAGTACCACGGCGCCGACATGAGCAAGGCCAGCCAGATCGAGGACATGATGGCCTTTGCGGCGAGCAAGTTCGGCCGCGTGGACGTGCTGGTCAACAACGCCGGGATCCAGCATGTGGCGAAGGTCGAGGACTTCCCGCCCGAGAAGTGGGACGCGATCATCGCCATCAACCTCAGCAGCGCCTTCCACACCACCCGGCTGGCCATCCCGGCCATGCGCGAAGCCAACTGGGGGCGCATCGTCAACATCGCCTCGGCGCATGGCCTGGTTGCCTCGGCGCAAAAGTCGGCCTACGTGGCGGCCAAGCACGGCATCGTGGGGCTGACCAAGGCCGTGGCGCTGGAGACCGCGACCACCGGCGTGACCTGCAATGCCATCTGCCCCGGCTGGGTGCTGACGCCCCTGGTGCAAAAGCAGATCGATGATCGTGCCGCACGCGAAGGCATCACAGTCGAGAAGGCGAACAACGACCTGCTGGGCGAGAAGCAGCCCTCGCTTCAGTTCACCACCGTCGAGCAGTTGGGCGGCCTGGCGGTCTTCCTGTGCTCGCCTGCGGCAGACCAGGTGCGGGGCGTGGCGTGGGCCATGGATGGGGGCTGGACGGCGCAATAGTCCTGCCCGTGGCGCCGCCGGAAGCGCCGTGTTCCCTACTTCAGCTGCACCGACCCGGACACATTGACCGTCACGGTGGTCTTGCCCGCCTCCACGGGCACGGGTGCGGCATCCGCCTTGAAGGCCATTGCCTCGGCCGCCATCATGCGCGGCCGAGCCGTGAAGTCCTGCGGACCATTGACCGACACCTGCCGCAGCGTGTAGCCGGAGAAGCCGAAGTTCTGTGCCAACGCGGCTGCCTTCTGGCGGAAGCTTTCGATGGCGCGGGCCTGCGCTTCGGCCTCGACCTTGCGTGTCTGCTCCCGGCTGAGGCTGAACCCAACGTTCGCCACGGTCAGGCTGTCGATGCGGCCAGCCACCTGTGTGATTCGGGGAAAGTCGCGACCCTCCAGCACCACCTCGGCGCTCCCCTGCCAACCGTTGATCTTGCCCTCACGGCTGTAGCGCGGCGATAGGCTGAAGTTGCCCGTGCGCACGTCCAGTTCACCGGGCTGCGCCTGCGTCCGCGCTGCGGCAAGCGCCGCATCCACGGCCGCCTTCAACTGGCCCTGGACTGCGGCGGCCGAGGTTCCGTCGCGCGTGGTCGACAGCGTCATCGTCAACATGTCCTGCTGGGCATCGACGGAGCCCGATGCCGACAGCTGGAGCACGTTCTGCGGGGGCGACCACATCGGGCCCTCTTGAGCCAGCACGGGCAGCGAAAGGACGGCGAAAGCCACGGGGGCGGCAACGCGGAGCAGGGGGCGAAGGATGGTCAAGCAGTTCCTCTTTGGGATGGGTTGAAGACGGACGCGCGGCACCGGTCAGTGCCGCGGGTCGCGCCAGGGAAAGGGAAGGTTCCAGCCGCGTCGCGGCGGAGAACCATCGGCGCGTGCCGCAGCGGGATCAGCGCCACCGCCGTCGGCCGGGTGCCGGGCATTCCATTCGCTGCGAAGCTGCTCGCGCAGCTCGGCGCGCTGCGCTGGCGACAGCTGCCGCATGGCAGCCTCGGTGGCGGCATCCTCCTGCGGCATCGCCCGCTGGTGCGCGGCCTGCGCCTGCCAGCGAGGGCCTTCGGCGGCCCACGCGGCGGGCACCAACGTGGCGCCGGCCGCGGCCATGACCACCGCCAGGCCGAAGCCGGGGGTGGATCGCAGGAAGCAGCACGCAGTCGTCATGGCCCGTACTCTGCCACCGCTTCAATGCGAGAACTTTGCTGTCACGCGAGCGGGCGCAAGTTGTGTAACGTCGTGTCATCCGGAGCGATGGGGTCGAAGAATCGGTGAACTCGACCTCCACAATCGGCTCTGTTACAAATCTGCTCCCGAGGAATGTCGTACCTATGACTCAAAACCAGACCCGTACCGACAAGATCGTGATCGTCGACGACGACGCCCGCATCCGCGACCTGCTGCGCCGCTACCTGACGCAGGAAGGTTTCGAGGTGATCGTTGCGGAGGACAGCAAGGCGCTCAACCGCATCCTGCTGCGCGACACGGTCGACCTGATCGTCCTCGATCTGATGATGCCGGGCGAGGACGGCCTGTCGGTATGCCGTCGGCTGCGTGCGGCCAACGACCGCACGCCCATCATCATGCTCACCGCCAAGGGCGAGGACGTGGACCGCATCGTCGGCCTGGAGGTGGGTGCCGACGACTACCTCGGCAAGCCCTTCAACCCGCGCGAACTGCTGGCCCGCGTGCATGCCGTGCTGCGCCGCCGGCCGCCGCAGGAGGCGCCCGGCGCACCATCTTCCGAGAACGAGATGGTGTCCTTCGGCCCCTTCGAGTTCGACCTGGGCTCGCGCACGCTGCGCAAGGACGGCGAGGAACTGTCGCTGACGACCGGCGAGTTCGCCATGCTCAAGGCGCTGGTGCGCCACCCGCGGCAGCCGCTGTCGCGCGAGAAGCTGGCCCAGTTGGCCCGCGGCCGCGAGTTCGAGCCCTTCGACCGCAGCCTCGACGTGCAGATCTCGCGTCTGCGCAAGCTCATCGAGTCCGATGCCGCCGCACCGCGCTACATCCAGACGGTCTGGGGCGTGGGCTACGTCTTCGTGCCGGACGGCAACGCCTGACCGTGCCCCCTGCGGCCCCAGCCAGCCCCGCTTCGGGGCGGGCGCTTCCCCCGCCCGATTCCATCCAGGGCACCCTGCCCTCCCCGCTCGAGATGTCCGAGCGGGTGCGCGCGCAGACGCGCTTCCGCCTCGGCTTCAGCCTGTTCTGGCGCACTTTCTTCCTGCTGGTGCTGCTGCTGCTCGGCTGCATCTATGGCTGGCTGCAGACCTTCCGTGCCTTCGAGGACGAACCTCGGACGGTCCAGACCGCGCACCAGATCGCCTCGCTCGTCAACCTGACGCGCGCGGCGCTGGTCTATTCCGACGCCATCACCCGCGTCTCCCTGATCAAGACCCTGGCCGACCAGGAGGGCGTGCGCATCGTTCCGCGCGAGCCGCGCGACCGCTACGAGGGCTACACCGACCGCGCGCTCGACCGCCGCGTGCGCGACGAGCTGATCCGCCGCCTCGGCGAAGGCACCACCATCGCGAGCGAGGTCAACGGCGAGCCGGGGCTGTGGATCGGCTTCGGGATCGACGGCGACCAGTATTGGCTGCTGCTCGACCCGGCCCGCTTCTCGCGCGTCGGCGGCCGGACCTGGCTGGCCTGGTTCATCACCGCCGGCATGATGTCGCTGGCGGGCTCGGCGCTGATCACGCGGCTGATCAACCGGCCGCTCAAGCAGCTGTCGCGGGCGACGACCCAGGTGCGCGAAGGCGAGTACGAGGCCCATCGCCTCGACGAGCATGCCCGCACCAACGAGATCCGGGCCGTCAACATCGGCTTCAACCGCATGGCCGACCAGCTCGCCAAGATCGAGCAGGACCGCGCCGTGATGCTGGCCGGCATCTCCCACGACCTGCGCACGCCGCTCGCCCGCCTGCGGCTGGAGACCGAGATGAGCGTGGCCGACGAGGACGCCCGTGCCCACATGGCGGCCGACATCGCGCAGCTCGACGGCATCATCGACAAGTTCCTCGACTATGCGCGGCCCGACCATGTGCGGCTGCAGCCGCTGCGGCTGCGCGACGTGGTGGCCGACAGCGTGTTCCCGGTGCGCGACCAGGACGATGTCGAGATCCAGATCAACGTGCCCGACGACGCCATGGTCATGGCCGACGAGGTGGAGCTCAAGCGCGTGCTGTCGAACCTGCTGGAGAACGCGCGCCGCTATGGCCGCACGCCCGGCATGAACGTCACGCAGATCGACATCCAGGCGCAGACCCAGCCGACGGCGGTGCTCATCAAGGTGCGCGACCACGGGCCCGGCGTGGCGCCGGTGATGCTCGCGCAGCTGACCAAGCCCTTCTTCCGCGGAGACACGGCGCGCACCTCCGCGGCGGGTGCGGGCCTGGGCCTGTCGATCGTGGCCAAGAACATCGAGCGCATGGGGGGCACCTTCGCCCTCACCAGCACCCCGGGTCGCGGCTTCGCGGCCCATATCCGGCTGCTGCGTGCCCAGGGCACGCCGGCGGCCGCCAGCGACCGGCGCCCCGCGCCTCCTTCTTCCACTGTCCAGACATGAACTTGCGCCCACTCGGCCATTCCGGCCTCCAGGTCTCCCCGCTCGCCTTCGGCGGCAACGTCTTCGGCTGGACCGTGGACGAGGCCACCTCCTTCCGCCTGCTCGACGCCTGGGTCGACGCCGGCTTCAACTTCATCGACACAGCGGACGTCTATTCGATCTGGGCGCCGGGCCACACCGGCGGCGAGTCGGAGACCATCATCGGCAAGTGGCTGCGCGCTACCGGCAAGCGCGACCGCATCGTGCTGGCCACCAAGGTCGGCAAGCCCATGGGCGAGGGCAAGAAGGGCCTGTCGCCGCGCTTCATCCGCGAGGCGGTGGAGGCATCGCTGCGTCGGCTGCAGTGCGACTGCATCGACCTGTACCAGTCGCACGACGACGACGCCGAGACGCCCTTCGAGGACACGCTCGGCGCCTATGCCGAGCTGATCAAGGCAGGCAAGGTGCGTGCCATCGGTGCCTCCAACCATACGGCACCGCGGCTGGCCGAGGCGCTGGCCGTCTCTGAACGCCTGGGCCTGCCGCGCTACGAGAGCCTGCAGCCGCTCTACAACCTCTACGACCGCGCCGTGTACGAGGCAGAACTGGAACCGCTGTGCCAGTCGCAGCAACTCGGCGTCATCAACTTCTTCGCGCTGGCGATGGGCTTCCTGACGGGCAAGTACCGCAGCGCGGCCGATGCCTCACGCAGCACGCGCGGCGAGCGTGCCGTGGCGGCCTACCTCAACGACCGCGGCCGGCGCATCCTCGCGGCCCTGGACGAGGTGGCAGCCGAGACCGGCGCCAAGCCTGGCCAGGTCGCGCTTGCCTGGCAGATTGCCCGGCCGTCGATCACGGCGCCCATCGCCAGCGCGACCTCGCTGGACCAGCTGCAGCAGCTGGTGGCCGCGGCGCAGCTCAAGCTGGACCCGACCCAGATCGCCCGGCTCGACGCCGCCAGCGCCGAGCAGGCCTGAACGGACGAGGGCGTGGGCGCGGCGCTCAGCGCGCTGCGACGGCGCCCTCGCCCGCCTCCAGCATCAGAGCGAAGAGTTCGCTCCTGAAATGGATGCCCAGTCGCGCAAAGGCCCGGTTGCGATAGGTCTTGACGGTCGGCAGCGCCAGCCCGAGGTCGGCGGCGATGCCTTCCTGGGTCATGCCACGCAACAGGCGGAGACAAACCTCCAGCTCCCGCGACGTCAGCTCGGGGCAATGGGCCAGCAGCCGCTGCGCCTGCCCGGCTGACTCCTGCGGCGGCGACGCCAGCACCACATGCTTGCGCGCCAAGGCCATCAACAGGGCCCCGGCCTCGCCGAAATCAGCCAGTTGCCCATCGGCCAGGGGCCGCTGCCCTTCGTGCCGATAGAAGTTGACGGCAAAGAGCGCACCGTCGGCCGACGGCTCGCGCTCCACCACCGACACCCGTTCGCGCACGCCATGCGCGTCGTACACCTTGGCCCGGTGCTCGGGGGGCACCTCGCCGGCCGTGATGTGGCACATGCGCAGCGGCGCGGTCTCGCCGTCGCGGAAGGTGCGGTCGTATTGAACGGGGCCCGACAGGTAGGCCCGCCAGCAGTCGCGCGTGGTGTCGGGCACGCCCAGGCTGCCGCTGATGAAGATGGCGGGCCGGGCCCCGGTGCGGTAGATGGAGAAGGAGGCGACCGGCAGCGTCGCCGCCACCGCTTGCAGCAGCCGCGGGCCGAAGGCCGCGTCGCCCAGCGCTGGCACCACCTCGGGCATGCGCGCCGCCAGCAGCGCATGGGCGCTCTCGCCAGCAGGCAGGGCGGGGCTCCAGGTTCTCATGGCAGGCGGGACAGCGGCGGCATTGGGGGAAGTCCGTCATCTTCTGGGATGACGAGGCGCCGCCGCCACGGGACTTACGCTAGACAAATGATGATGTCCGACAACGATCCCCTGTCCCCGCCCTCCCTGGCGCACTTCGCCGACGTGGCGGTGGACGTGGGCCAGCCGCTGGTGCTCGGCCGTGGCGCGCAGGGTCTGCGCAGGGTGGTGCCGATCCTTGGCGGCACCGCCCGCGGTGATGGCTGGACAGCGCGGGTGCTGCCCGGCGGCGCCGACTTCCAGCTCTTCGCCAGCGAGGGCTGCTCGGTGCTCGATGCGCGCTACGGCATGGAGACCGACGCCGGCGACCTGATCTACGTGCAGAACCATGCCGTGCGCGCCGCCGCGCCCGAAGTGATGGCCCGCCTGATGTGCGGCGAGCCGGTGCAGCCGTCGGAGGTGTACTTCCGCTGCACGCCGAGCTTCGAGACCGATTCGCCCGCGCTGCGCTGGATCACCGAGCGGCTGTTCGTCGGCAGCGGCGTGCGGCATCCGGCCCAGGTCGCCATGCGCTTCTTCGTGCTGACGTGAACCACCCCCCATGCCGCTTCGCGGCGCCCCCCTCTCTCGCGCCTTCGGCTTGGAGGGGGGCGCACCCCGCGGCCTGGCCGAGCCAGTTCCGCGGGTGCCCTGGACTGGCCTGCTCGACACGCTCGCGTCGCAGCATTGGCTTCGCCGCCGCCCTCCCGCCCTCACCCAGAACACTTCCAAGGAGACTCCCATGACCCGATTCCGCACGTCCTTCCGCCTGCTCGCCGCCACGGCCGCCCTGGCCGCCGCCTGGACCGGCGCCCAAGCCCAGACTGGCGCCTACCCCAGCCGGCCGGTGCGGCTGATCGTGGGGTTCCCGGCCGGCACCGGCCCGGACATCGTCGCGCGCCTGCTGGCCCAGAAGCTCTCCGAGGGCTGGAACGGCGTCGGCGTGGTGGTGGACAACAAGCCCGGCGCCGGCGGCACCATCGCCGCCAGCGAGGCCGCGCGCGCCCAACCCGACGGCTACACCATCATGCTCGGCGAGACAGGCCAGCTCTCCATCGCGCCCAGCAGCTACACCAAGCTGCCCTACGACCCGAAGAAGGACTTCGCCCCAGTGAGCCAGGTCGTCACCAGCAACTTCATGCTGGTGGTCAACCCGCAGAAGGTACCGGCGCGTGACGTCAAGCAGTTCGTGGACTGGAGCCGCCAGCAGAAGGGCCTGTTCATGGGCACCTTCGGCGCCGGCACGCCGGGCCACTTCGGCGCGTACATCTTCGGCGACGCCATCGGCGTGAAGCCTGAGGCGGTGCACTACCGCAACACCGGCGACGCGCTGGCCGGCCTGATGAGCGGCGACGTGTCCGGCGCCTTCGCCAGCGTCGGCCTGGCCGCGCCCAACGTCAAGGCGGGCAAGCTGGTGGCCCTGGCCGCCAGCGGCGAGACCCGCGCCGCGCTGCTGCCCGACGTGCCCACCTTCAAGGAACAGGGCTACGGCCAGTTGGTGTTCCAGTCCTGGTTCGGCATCGTGGCGCCCAGCCGCACGCCGCCCGAGGTGCTGGCCAAGCTGGAAGCCGACATCCGCCGCGCCATGCAGTCCGCCGACGGCAAGCAGCGCATGGAAGACGCCGGCTTCAGCGTGACCGGCACCACGGCCAAGGAGTTCGGCAACATCATCGCGGCCGACACCGTGACCTGGGGCAAGGCCGTGCAGGCGACCGGCTTCAAGGCGGACTGAGCCATGCGCCGCACTGTCGGATTTGGCGTGGCGGCTGCGGGCGCCGCGCTGCTGAGCGCCTGCACCAGCCCGGGCGACGCACCACCCGCGGCACAAGCAGCGACGACGCCGCTGGCCTGCGCCCAGCTTGCGCGGGCTACGCCACCCGGCGCCCGCCTCACCCTGACAGAGGAGGTCGCCGCCGGCACCATCAACCTCACCGGCATCCAGCCCGGCGCCCCCGGCTCCACCGCGCCGGTGCCCGCGCATTGCCATGTGCAGGGCAGGATCGCCGAGCGCACCGGCCTGGACGGCAAGCCCTACGCCATCGGCTTCGACCTGCGCCTGCCGGCCCAGTGGAACGGCCGCTTCTTCTTCCAGGGCGGCGGCGGCACCGACGGCGTGCTGCGCGATGCCATCGGCGTGCTCACCGGCGGCGGCAACACCAGCAATGCGCTGATGCAGGGCTACGCGGTGGTCTTCACCGACACCGGCCACCTCAACGAACCCGGCCCCAGCGGCCCCTACCAGTTCGGGCTGGACCCACAGGCCCGTGCCGACAACGGCTACAACTCGATGGCGCAGACGGCGCGCGTGGCCAAGACGCTGATCCGCGCACACTACGGCCAGGCGCCGCAGCGCTCGTACTTCGTGGGCTGCTCCAACGGCGGGCGGCAGGCCATGATGATGACGCAGCGTTATCCGGAGATGTTCGACGGCGTCATCGCCTCCGCGCCGGCCTACCGCGTGCCGCTGGCCTCGGTGCAGGCGGTGTACGACACGCAGCTCTATGCCCGTGCCGCCGCCGAGCAGGCACCGCCCGGCCCCGACGGCCGGCCGGTGCTGTCCAAGGCCTTCTCGCCAGGCGACATGAAGTTGCTCACGCGCGAAGTGCTGCGCCAATGCGATGCACTGGACGGCCTCGCCGACGGCATGGTCAACAACTGGCCGGCCTGCCAGTTCAAGCCCGAGGTGCTGCGCTGCACCGGCGCCAAGACGGACGCCTGCCTGGGCCCGGCGCAGGTCGAGGCGCTGCAACGCTCCTTCGCCGGTGCACGCGACGCGCAGGGCAAGCCCGTCTATTCGGACTGGGTGTTCGACGCCGGCCTGCATTCGGCCGACTGGACGCGCTGGAAGTTCGGCGACGCCACCAGCGGCCCGGCCAATGCCCGCAACCTCACGCTGATGACCGGCGGGCTGGCCATGTTCTTCACCACGCCGCCCACGGTCACGAGCGACTTCTGGGCCTACGCCATGGGCTTCGACCCGCAGCGCGACACGGCCAAGGTCCATGCCACCGACGGCGCCTTCCGCGAGTCCGCCATGCGCATGGTGGCGGCCGACTCGCCCGACGTGGACGCCTATGCCCGCCATGGCGGCAAGATCCTGTTCTTCCATGGCGTGAGCGACCCGGTGTTCTCGGTGACCGACACCGTGCGCTACCTCGGCCAGCTGCGACAGCGCTACGGCACAGCCACCGACGGCATGGCCCGGCTGTTCACCGTGCCCAACATGGCCCACTGCAGCGGCGGTCCGGCCACCGACCAGTACGACGGCCTGACGGCGCTGGTGAACTGGGTCGAGAAGGGCCAGCCGCCGGAGCGCATCGTGGCCCGCGCACGGCCCGAGAACCCGGACGTGACCTGGCCCGGCCGCACGCGCCCGCTGTGCGCCTACCCGAAGCAGGCGCGCTACAACGGCAGCGGCAGCATCGAAGACGCGGCGAACTTCAGCTGCCGCTGATTCCGGCAGTCGTGGCTGGCGCGCGGTAGAGCATCACCGCCGCCCGCGCCTCCATCGCCCGGCCCTCGCCCACCGGGCCCAGCTTCTCGGCCGTCTTGGCCTTCACGTTCACCTGGCCCAGGGCCAGCGCCAGCACTTCGGCGATGCGCGCGCACATGGCCGGGATGTGCGGCGCCAGCTTGGGCGCCTGGGCCACGATGGTGCTGTCCACGTTGCCGATGGCCCAGCCGCGCTCGCGCACGCGCCGGGCGGCCTCGGCCAGCAGCACGGTCGAATCGGCGCCGCGGAACTGCGGGTCCGTGTCCGGAAAGTGCCGGCCGATGTCGCCCAGCGCCGCCGCGCCCAGCAGCGCGTCGGTGATGGCATGCAGCAGCACGTCGGCGTCGGAATGGCCCAGGAGGCCGACGGTGTGGGGCACCTCCACGCCGCCCAGGATGAGCTTGCGGCCGGCGGCGAGCTGGTGCACGTCCCAGCCCTCGCCGATGCGGAAGGGAAAGTCGGAGTCGGCGGCGTGGGTCATCGGATGGGTGCTCGTCATGGCATGGCCGTGCCGCTGCGGGCCACCAGCACCGCTGCCGCCACGGCAAAGTCTTCGGGAAAGGTCACCTTGAAGTTCTGGGCGCTGCCCGGCACCAGCCGCGGCGTCAGGCCCAGGCCTTCGATGGCGCTGGATTCGTCGGTGACCGCGTCGCCCATGCGCGCCAGCGCTTCCTGCAGCAGGCCGATGCGGAACATCTGGGGCGTCTGGGCCAGCCACTTGTCGGCGCGGGTCACGGTGCCGGCCACGCGGCCGTCGGCCGTGGCGGCCTTGAGCGTGTCCGGCAGCGGCAGCGCCAGCAGGCCGCCGACGGCGTCGTGCTCGCAGGCGCCGATGAGCGCATCGACCTGCGTGGGCTGCAGCAGGCAGCGGGCGGCGTCGTGCACCAGCACCCAGTCGTGCGGCAGGGCGCCGGCCTGCTCGCGCAGGGCGCCCAGGCCCTGGGCCACGCTCTGCGCGCGCGTGGCGCCGCCGGCGCGCAGCAGCCATTCGCCGGGGCCCGGAAAGCCCGGCAGCACCTGCGCGATGCGCTCGTCCTGCGGCGCCACCACCAGCGCGATGGCCGCCAGCCGGTCGCCCAGGGCACGGAAGACGTCCAGCGTGTGCGCCACCAGCGGCCGTCCTGCCAGCGGCTCGTACTGCTTGGGGCCGGCGGCGCCGGAGCGGGAGCCCGTCCCGGCGCAGGGGATGAGCACGAACAGGCGCGGCGGCGGCAAGGGCATGGGCGAGGCGGGCGGGAACGGGACGGGCAACAGTGGGATGGGGCGCCGCAGGCACGGCACGTGGACAAGCTCAGCGCGAACCGGATGGGGGGAGTCGACCGGTTCTGCGCGGACGGAACGGCGACCGGGCCGGCCCCGTCCAGGGGAAAAGCCCCGCATTCTAAAATTGCGCGCTTCGCCCTCCCCGCCGTTGCGGCCGGGAGGGTCTGCCTTTGGTGCCGCCCCCGCATGGACCTGCCCGCCCTCTCCCCCGGCAAACGCTTCACCCTTCCCCGTCCGCCCTCCTCCAGCGATGCACTGCTGCTCGCTCGGCTGGCACTGCGCGAAAAGTCGGCCGGTCGCACGACCGCCATCTTCACGGCGGACGCCACCGACACCCAGCGCCTGACGGACGAACTGGCCTTCTTCGCGCCAGAGCTGCGCTGCGCCGTCTTCCCGGACTGGGAGACGCTGCCCTACGACAGCTTCTCGCCGCACCAGGACCTGATCAGCGAACGCCTGGCGACGCTGTGGCGCATCCTGCAGAAGGAGGTGGACGTGGTGCTGGTGCCGGCGACCACGGCGCTCTACCGCCTGGCGCCGCCGGGCTTCATGGCCGGCTACACCTTCCACTTCCGCACCAAGCAGAAGCTGGACGAGGCGCGCCTGAAGGCCCAGCTCACGCTGGCGGGCTACAGCCATGTGACGCAGGTGGTGAGCCCCGGCGAATATGCGGTGCGCGGCGGGCTGATCGACCTGTTCCCGATGGGCTCGCCGCAGCCCTTCCGCGTCGACCTGTTCGACGACGAGATCGACTCCATCCGCACCTTCGATCCCGACAGCCAGCGCAGCCTGTACCCCGTGCCCGAGGTGCGCCTGCTGCCCGGCCGCGAGTTCCCGATGGACGACGACGCCCGGGCGCATTTCCGCAGCCGCTGGCGCGAACTGCTCGAAGGCGACCCGACCAAGAGCCGCATCTACAAGGACATGGGCAACGGCGTGGCGACCGCCGGCATCGAGTACTACCTGCCCCTGTTCTTCGACCAGACGGCGACGGTGTTCGACTATCTGGCGGGCGCCGGCACGGAAGGCCGGGATGGCGAGGCGTCCTCCTCCGTCACGCTGGTGCTGCACGGCGACCTGGAGGCGGCCTTCCAGCATTTCTGGCAGGACACGCGCGAGCGCTACCGCCTGGCCCACGGCGACCCGGAGCGGCCGGTGCTGCCGCCCGAGGCGCTGTTCCTCAATGCCGAGCAGTTCTACGGCCAGACCAAGCCGCATCGCCAACTGTCGCTGCGGCCTGCATCCGCTCAGGCGGAGCCTGTCGAAGCCTTCCCCGAATTCGCGCTGCTGCCTCCGATGGCCGCCGTGCGCGGCGCCGACGACCCGCTCGCCCGGCTGAAAGAACACATCCAGGCCACGCGCCACCGCGTGCTGCTGCTGGCAGAGACCGCCGGCCGCCGCGAGAGCCTGCTGGACTTCCTGCGCGCCAGCGGCGTCAGCCCGCCGGCCTTCGACACCCTGGCCGAATTCGAGGCCGAGGCGAGCGAGAAGATCGGCATCGCCACCGCCGCGCTGGCGGCGGGCTTCGCCTGGAACGAGGCCGGCATCGACTTCGTCACCGAGACCGAGCTCTTCTCCACCGGCACCGGCAGCGGCCGCCGCCGCAACAAGCGGCAGGAAGCGACCAGCGACGTCGACGCGCTGATCAAGGACCTCTCTGAACTCGCCCTGGGCGACCCGGTCGTGCACAGCGCCCACGGCATCGGCCGCTACCAGGGCCTGGTCAACATGGACCTGGGCCAGGGCGTGGGGCCGGACGGCAAGCCGCTGCTGCAGGAATTCCTGCACCTGGAGTACGCCGACAAGGCCACGCTCTACGTGCCGGTGAGCCAGCTGCACCTGATCAGCCGCTACACCGGCGTCAGCGCCGACGAGGCGCCGCTGCACAAGCTGGGCAGCGGCCAATGGGACAAAGCCAAGCGCAAGGCGGCCGAGCAGGTGCGCGATGCCGCGGCCGAGCTGCTCAACATCTACGCGCGTCGCGCCGCGCGTGAGGGCCATGCCTTCCGCTTCCAGGCGGCCGACTACGAGGTCTTCGCCAACGACTTCGGCTTCGAGGAGACGGCCGACCAGAAGGCGGCGATCCATGCCGTCATCCAGGACATGATTTCGCCTCAGCCCATGGACCGACTCGTTTGCGGCGACGTGGGCTTCGGCAAGACCGAAGTGGCGCTGCGGGCCGCCTTCGTGGCCATCACCGGCGGCAAGCAGGTGGCCTTCCTGGCGCCGACCACGCTGCTGGCCGAACAGCACTACCAGACGCTGGTGGACCGCTTCTCCAAATGGCCGGTCAAGGTGGCCGAGATGAGCCGCTTCCGCTCCGCCAAGGAGATCACCGCCGCCGCCAAGGGCCTGGCCGACGGCAGCGTGGACATCGTGGTCGGCACGCACAAGCTGCTCAGCGAGAGCGTCAAGTTCAAGAACCTGGGCCTTCTGATCATCGACGAGGAGCACCGCTTCGGCGTGCGCCACAAGGAGGCGATGAAGGCCATGCGCGCCGAGGTGGACGTGCTCACGCTCACCGCCACGCCCATTCCGCGGACGCTGGGCATGGCGCTGGAAGGCCTGCGCGACCTTTCGGTCATCGCCACTGCGCCGCAGCGGCGCCTGGCCATCAAGACCTTCGTGCGCAACGAGGGCACCGGCGTGATCCGCGAGGCGGTGCTGCGCGAGCTCAAGCGCGGCGGGCAGGTGTACTTCCTGCACAACGAGGTGGAGACCATCGAGAACCGGCGCCAGAAGCTGCAGGAGATCCTGCCCGAGGCGCGCATCGCCGTCGCCCACGGCCAGATGCCCGAGCGCGAGCTGGAGCGCGTGATGCGCGACTTCGTGGCCCAGCGCTTCAACCTGCTGCTGTGCTCGACCATCATCGAGACCGGCATCGACGTGCCCAGCGCCAACACCATCGTCATCAGCCGGGCCGACAAGTTCGGCCTGGCGCAGTTGCACCAGCTGCGCGGGCGCGTGGGCCGCAGCCACCACCAGGCCTATGCCTACCTCATGGTGCCGGACATCGAGGGCCTGACCAAGCAGGCAGCCCAGCGGCTGGACGCCATCCAGGCCATGGAAGAGCTGGGCTCCGGCTTCTACCTGGCCATGCACGACCTGGAGATCCGTGGCGCCGGCGAAGTGCTGGGCGAGCACCAGAGCGGCAACATGATGGAGATCGGCTTCCAGCTCTACAACGAGATGCTGGCCGAGGCCGTGGCCTCGCTCAAGGCCGGCAAGGAACCCGACCTGCTGGCGCCGCTGTCGGCCACCACCGAGATCAACCTGCACGCCCCCGCCCTGCTGCCCGACGACTACTGCGGCGACGTGCACCTGCGCCTGTCCTTCTACAAGAAGCTGGCCACGGCCAAGACGACGGACCAGATCGACACCCTGCTCGAAGAGCTGGTCGACCGCTTCGGCAAGCTGCCGCCGCAGACGCAGACGCTGATCGACGTGCACCGCCTGCGCGTGCTGGCACGGCCCTACGGCGTCACCAAGGTGGACGCGGCGCCGGGCGTGATCAACATCAGCTTCAAGCCCAACCCGCCCATCGACCCGATGGCCATCATCGGGCTGATCCAGAAGAACAAGCACATCAAGCTGGCCGGCAACGACAAGCTGCGCATCGAGCGCGAGCTGAAGGACCCGAAGGACCGGGCACAGATGGTGCGCGACGTGCTGCGCTCGCTGGGGCAGCCGAAGACCGAGCCGGTGGCGGCCTGAGGGGCGCTTGGGCCGCTGCCCAGATCGTGCTCACGGGCACCCTGTGAGCACGGCAGCAGAACCTCAATCCGGCGTGACCAGGGCCACGGTGGGAAAGTAGCTCGCGTAGCGGCTGGCGTCACGTGTCAGCACGGGCCAGCGCGCCACGGCCGCATGCGCCCCGATGAAGAAGTCGGGCAGCACGTTGGCCTTGGTTCCGCCACGTCGACGGTATTGGGCGAAGGCCTTGCCGGCCAGGAACAGTGCCGGGCGGGGCAACTCGATCACCGGGAGCCGAAGCGAATCGAGCACCTCGTCCAGCGCCTCGAAGGTGCTGAAGGTCAGCGACAGTTCCGCGTAGATGACCGGGTTGATGCACAGCTTGTGCAACTGCGACTGGGCACGCAACTGGGCCACGGACCAGTCGGCCCACTCCGGGTCATCCTCCAGCAGATCCACCAGCACGTTGGTGTCGACCAGCATGTCGATCAGCCCCTCAGCAAGGCCATCAGGTCCTTGGTGCGCCACTTCACGTCGGCTTTGCCCCGGGCAGCCTCGAAACGGTCGGCCCGGCGCGCTGCCGTGCCCCGGCTGGCTTCCGCCTTCTGCAGCACCACCTGGCCATCGCGGTTGATGGCGAAATCCACCGCAGTGCCCGGCGTGAGACCCAGGGCGTCGCGCACTTGCTTGGGGATGGTGACCTGACCTTTGACGGTGAGCGTGGTGGGCATGGAGAGCTCCTTCAGGAAAGTGTTACCGATTCTATAGACGTAATACTTCGCCAGGCCGACCTGCTCTGACGGCCTTGCACCCCATGCGCCATGAGTTGGCCCGCAGCGGGCATCGGCACAGGGCTTGCTAAAACTCACCGTTCCAAAATACAACGGAGAGAGAAGCGATGCACACCCGACGACAAGCCCTGATGTTCACGGGCGCACTGGGGACGCTGGCCGCCAGCGGCCGGGCGTTCGCGCAGGCCAGGTACCCTGAGCGCCCGGTCAAGGTCATCGTGGGCCTGCCCGCCGGTGGCAGTGCGGACATGATCGCGCGCGAGCTGAGCCAGAAGCTCGGCGCGGCGCTCGGCCAGCCCTTCGTCGTGGACAACCGCGCCGGCGCGTCGGGGCAGATCGGCATGCCCGCGGTGGCCCGCGCGGCGCCGGACGGCTACACGCTCACCGTCTCTCCCGCCTCTTTCCTCACGACCAACAAGAGCGTCTTCAAGACCCTGCCCTACGACCCCGAGGCCGACTTCGCGCCGATCTCACGACTCGTGAACCAGCCCATGGTGCTGATCGTGAAGGACAAGGCCAAGTACCCGACGGTCGCGGCATTCCTCGCCGCAGCCAGGGCGGAGCCGGGCAAGCTCACCTACGCGTCGTCGGGCGACGGCAGCCCCCAGCACCTGGGTGCGCTCATGTTCGAGACGCGCAGCGGCGCGAAGATGCTCCACGTGCCCTACAAGGGTGGCGCGCCCGCCATCAACGACACGCTGGCCGGCAGCGTGGACGGCATGTTCGCCGTCATGCCCGAAGCCCTGCCGCACGTGCAGGCGGGCAAGCTGTTCGCACTGGGTGTGCTGAGCCCGCAGCGCTCGCCCGTGCTGCCCAATGTGCCGACCATGGGCGAAAGCGGCATCCCGGACCTGAACCTCTCGGCCTGGGTGGGCATCCTGGCACCGGCCCGCACGCCCAAGCCCATCATCGACCAGCTCAACGCAGCCGTGCGTGCCGCACTGGATGCAGACCTCAAGGCCAAGCTGGCCACCAACGGCATCGAGGTCGCCCCCAGCTCGCCCGAGGAGCTGCAGCGCATCATCGCCGCGGACATCAAGCTGCACGCGCAGCTGGTGAAGGCAGCGGGATTGGTGCCGCAGTAAGCCGCCACGTCCTGCAGCATCGCGGCGAGGCCCGTCGCAGCCCGTTGTGACGCCGGCCCGGCGCCCACGGATCGCGATGAGAAAATCGGCGCCATGACTGTCGCCGTTTCCACGCCATCCATCTCGCCAGGCCTTGTCGTCCGGCACATCCCCGGCCCGCTGAAGCTGGCCGACTTCGGCCTGATCGCCTTCGACATGGACTCGACGCTGATCACCATCGAATGCATCGACGAGATCGCGGATGCGGTGGGCAAGAAGGCGGAGGTCGCGGCCATCACCGAGGCCACCATGCGCGGCGAGATCAAGGATTTCAAGGAAAGCCTGCGCCGCCGCGTCGCCCTGCTCGAAGGCGTGCCGGTGGGTGCGCTGCAGGAGGTCTACGACCAACGGCTGCACCTGTCGCCCGGTGCGCCCGAGTTGGTGGGCGCCTGCCGTGAGGCAGGACTGAAGGTGCTGCTGGTGTCCGGCGGCTTCACCTTCTTTGCCGACCGCGTGAAGGCGCGGCTGGGCATCGACTTTGCGCGCTCGAACCTGCTGGAGGAAGACGGCGGCCGGCTCACGGGCCGCGTGCGCGCGCAGGACTGGGGCGACATCTGCGACGGCGCCGAGAAGCGGCGGACGCTGCTGGAAGTCGCCTCGCTGCTTCGCCTGTCACCCGCCCAGACCATTGCCGTGGGCGATGGCGCCAACGACCTGCCGATGATGGGCGAGGCCGGCCTGTCAGTGGCCTTCCACGCCAAGCCCAAGGTGCGCGAGCAGGCGATGGTGGCCATCGATGAAGGCGGGCTGGATCGGCTGCTGGACGTCGTTCGGCCCGGCTAACATGCCGCAGCGGCCGCCGGCCCGCGGCCTGCGCGCCAATGCTTGTCAGTTGAACGAAGACCGTTCGGGCCGAGCTTGTCGAAGCCTGGGCACAAGCCCTTTTCACCCCACCCTCCATGAACCGTACAGACGACATCGGCAAGTTCCTCCTGCGCGCCACGCTCGGCGTGCTGATCCTGCTGCACGGCATCGCCAAGCTGCCCAAGGGGGTGGACGGCATCGGCCACATGCTGGCCTCGCACGGCGTGCCCTCGGTGCTGGCCTACCTGGTCTTCGTGGGCGAGATCGTCGCGCCGGTGCTGCTGATCGTCGGCTTCTTCACCCGGCCCGCGGCACTCGTGGTGGCCATCAACATGGTGGTGGCGATCTGGCTGGTGCACATGGGCGACCTGGGCAAGTTCAACGGCACCGGGGGCTGGGCGCTGGAACTGCAGGGCATGTTCCTGGTGGCGGCGTTGGCCATCGCCATGATCGGCGGCGGCCGCATCGGCGCCGGAGGCCGCTTCAACTGAGCGGCCGGACCGCACGACTCAATCGTCGTCGGCCGCGTCAAGTCCGCGGAACAGCACCTCGGTGAAGCCGAAGCGGGTGAAGTCCCGTACGCGCATCGGGTAGAGCTTGCCGATCAGGTGGTCGCATTCATGCTGGACCACCCGGGCATGGAAGCCCTCGGCCACGCGGTCGATGGGATCGCCGTAGGGATCGAAGCCGCTGTAGCGGATGCGCTGCCAGCGCGGTACCACGCCGCGCAGGCCCGGCACGGACAGGCAGCCCTCCCAGCCCTCTTCCTCTTCGTCGCCGAGTGGCTCGATCACGGGATTGAGCAGCACGGTACGGGGGACGACTGGCGCCTCGGGATAACGGGGATTGGGGCGGTCGGTGCCGAAGATCACCAGTTGCAGGTCCACCCCGATCTGCGGGGCCGCCAGGCCGGCGCCGTTGACGGCATGCATGGTCTCGAACATGTCGCGCACCAGCAGGTGCAGTTCGTCGGTGTCGAAGGCGCCAACGGGTTGCGCGACGCGCAACAGCCGGGGATCGCCCATCTTCAGGATTTCGCGGATCGTCATCCGCCCATTGTGGACGCGCCCCGCGGCCCAAAGCCCGCGGCGCGCGACGCTCAGGGCGTGTTGCCCGAATCCTGCTTCGGCGGGGGGATGATCGTGCCGGTGCCGACACGCGGGTCGCCGAAGGGGACGGCCTGGGGTCCGCCGGGCCGACCGGCACCGGGACCGCGTGGCGGCACCACCGGGACGACGCCGGGCAGCTGCGCCTGCGGCGGTGCACCCCGCCAACCGCGTCCTCGGTCATGGTCCCTGTCCCGGTCGTTCCACCCCGGGCGCCCGTAGGCTGGTGGGTAGGGATAAGGGGCCACCGGCCGACGATCCCAGTAGCGGGGACCGGGGTCGCGGTAGACGTCCACACCCACGTAACCCCCGGGAACCACCGCGGGTGGGCCGTAGTAGGGCTGTGCCGGGTAGGTGGAGTAGCCGGGGTAGGTCGGGTAGGTGGCATAGCCCGGCTCTTCGTAGGCGGCACAGCCGCCCAGCACCAGGGCCGCGCCCGCCACCAGCAGGGCCGCCCCTCCACGTCTGAATGTCGTCGTCATCGAGTTTTCCTCCTGGCCGAAGCCATGGGTACACAACGCGGTTGGAGCGCGGGTGCCGACGCCAGGGTCCCCGCCCGGGCGTAACACGCCGTAAGAGTCAGCGCGTCGTCAGTGCCACCCCAAGCCCTCAGCCAGCCGCCAGCAGCGCCAGCATGCCCGCCTCGTCCAGCACCTCGACGCCCAGCTCACGCGCCTTGTCGAGCTTGCTGCCGGCCGCCTCGCCGGCCACCACATAGTGCGTCTTCTTGCTGACCGAGCCGGCCACCTTGGCGCCAGCCGCCTCCAGTTTTTCCTTCGCGTCCTCGCGGGAGAGCGTAGGCAGCGTGCCTGTGATGACGAAGGTCTTGCCCGCCAGCGGCAGCGCCGCGCGCGGGGCGGGATCGCCCTCCGGCCACTGCACGCCACAGGCCCGCAGCTGCTCGATCACCTCGCGGTTGTGGGGCTGGGCGAAGAAGGTGTGGATGGCCTCGGCCACGATGGGGCCGACGTCATTGACCTCCAGCAGCTGCTCCACGCTCGCGTCCATGATGCCGTCCAGCCGGCCAAAGTGGCGGGCCAGGTCCTTCGCCGTGGTCTCGCCCACATGCCGGATGCCCAGCCCGTACAAAAAGCGCGGCAGCGTCGTCGTCTTGGACGCCTCCAGCCCTTCCAGCACGTTCTGGGCGGACTTCTCGGCCATGCGGTCCAGCGCCGCCAGCGCTGTCAGCCCGATGCGGTAGAGGTCGGGCAGCGTCTTGACGATGCCGGCATCCACCAGCTGGTCGACCAGCTTCTCGCCCAGGCCCTCGATGTCCACGGCGCGGCGCTGCGCGTAGTGCAGGATGGCCTGCTTGCGCTGCGCACCGCAGAAGAGGCCGCCTGAGCAGCGGTGGTTGACCTCGCCCTTCTCCCGCACCACCGCGCTGCCGCAGATGGGGCACGCCCGCGGCATGCGGAAGTTGGGCACGTAAGGGTCGCGCGGCGGCAGGCGGTGGCTTTCGCCCTCGCCCACTGCCTGGTCGATGGCGGCCTCGCTGGCCGTGCCTTCGGCGCGCGCCACCGCAACACCGGCAGGCGGCACGCGCCCCACCACTTCAGGGATCACGTCGCCCGCGCGGCGGATGACGACCATGTCCCCCACGCGCAGTTCCTTGCGCCGCAGCTCGAACAGGTTGTGCAGCGTGGCGTTGGACACCGTGGTGCCGCCCACGAACACCGGGTCCAGCCGCGCCACCGGCGTCAGCTTGCCGGTGCGGCCGACCTGCACGTCGATGTCCAGCATGCGGGTCATCTGTTCCTGCGCCGGATACTTGTGGGCCACGGCCCAGCGCGGCTCGCGCGAGACGAAGCCCAGTTGCCGCTGCAGCGCCAGGCTGTTGACCTTGTAGACCACGCCGTCGATGTCGAAGGGCAACTGATCGCGCAGCGCACCGACCTGACGGTGGAACTCGGCCAGCTCCTGCGGACCGTTGCAGACCTGTGTGCGGTCCGACACCGGAAAGCCCCAGGAACGCAGCGTCAGCAGCGCCTGGTACTGCGTGCCGAAGTCCGGGCCGCCCTGCTCCTCCGGCGTCACCTCGCCCCAGCCGTAGGCGAAGAAGGACAGCGGGCGCTGCCGCGCGATGGCCGGATCGAGCTGGCGCACCGCGCCGGCCGCCGCATTGCGCGGATTGACGTAGGTCTTCTCGTTCTTCTGGCCGGCCTCGATCTTTTGGCGCTGCCGCTCGTTCAGGCGGTCGAAGTCGGCCCGCTTCATGTAGACCTCGCCGCGCACTTCCAGCACGGGCGGCGCGTCCTTCGGCAGCTTCAAAGGAATCTGGCCGATGGTGCGGATGTTCTGCGTCACGTCCTCGCCCACCTCGCCGTCGCCGCGGGTGGCGGCCTGCACCAGCGTGCCGTTCTCGTAGCGCAGGTTGATGGCCAGGCCGTCGAACTTGAGTTCGGCCACGTATTCGATGGCCGGCGCATCGGCGGCCAGGCCCAGTTCGCGGCGCACGCGGGCGTCGAAGGCTTCGGCGCCGGTGGCCTCGATGTCGGTCTCGGTGCGGATGGACAACATCGGCACCTGATGCCGCACCTTGGCGAAGAAAGGGAGCACCGCCCCGCCCACGCGCTGCGTCGGCGAATCGGGCGTGCGCAGCGCGGGATGCGCCTCTTCGAGCTCGGACAGGCGGCGGAACAGCCGGTCGTATTCGGCGTCCGGGATCTGCGGCGCGTCCAGCACGTAGTACTGGTGCGCGTGATGGTTGAGGGCAATGCGCAGCTCGGCGGCCTCCTGGGCCACCGCTGCGGGAACGGTGTCGGTCATCGCGGTCGGTGTGCGGTAGCAGCGCGGATCAGGAGAACAGCCGGCGCGCCAGCGCCGAGCCGGCGGACAGCTCGCGGCCGTCCAGCGTGTCGTAGAGCTGCTCCAGATCCTGGCCGATGGCGTCCAGCGTCTCGGTGCGCAGGGGCTGGCCGTCGCTGTCGGTGACCACGCCGTCCATTTCGCGGGCCAGGGCCTCGGCGATCTCACGCATGCGGGCGAAGGGCTCCAGCGCGCGGTCGACCTGCGGCACGTCCAGGCTCAGCATCAGCTCGCGGATGGCGGACTGGGCCGGGTCGTCGGCCAGCGCGGCCTGGGTGTCGAACACCAGGCCCAGCACCGGCGGCGCACCGGCGTCGGTGTTGGGCAGCACCATGCGCCCGGGCAGCATGCCGGGCACGAAGCCCAGGCGCGCGGCGTTCTGTTGCACGTAGCCGGGGCTCCAGGCGGCGTGACGGGCGCGCAGCACGAAGGCCAGCTGCGCGTCGTGCGCGCTGGCGAACTGGTCCAGCTCGCGGGCACGGGCGACCTCGTCCAGCATCTCGGGGAACTCGGGCGCGCCATTGAGCGCGTCGGCGAAGGCCTGGGCCTTGACCACGAATTCCGAATACTCGATCTCATTGAGGGCGCCGGTGCGGTTGGCCAGCTGCACGCCGATCTGAAGCGCGCGGTACCGGGCGCTGGCGACGGGCGGCTCCCATTCGGCGGCACCGTCGCGCAGGCCCTCGACGGCAATGGGCTTGCTGCCCGCGCGGCGCGTCGCCGGCGTGGCCGCCAGCACGGCAGCGCCCGAGACCAGGCCTTCCAGCGCCACGGGGGCGATCACGTCGATCAGCGGATCGAGCCCGCCACGGCGGCTGCCCAGCAGCGCGGCGGCACCGGGCTGGCCAGTGGGCGGCGGCAGGTCGGGGTCGAACAGCGGCTCGTGCCGATCGGCCGAATGCACGTCGTTTGGGTCCGCATGCAGCACCGGATCGTCCGGCCCGCCCTGCGCGCCATCGAGCGGCGCCAGGCCGGAGTGCAGGCCGTCGCCTTCGGGCTGGCGCGGGGCGTTGCGGCGCAGCGTCCAGGTGTTGTAGGCGATCAGGGCCGCCAGCACCAGGCCGCCGGCGATGGCCACGGCGATCGTGAGATTGCTCATTGGGATTGCTCTTCCGTGTTCTTGTTGTAATGCGCGCGGGCGTGGCCGCGCGTCAGCCGACTTCGGCCATGCCGGCGGCGGATTCCATGTCCACCGCCACGATGCGCGAGACGCCCTGCTCCTGCATGGTCACGCCGATCAGCTGCTGGGCCATCTCCATGGCGATCTTGTTGTGGCTGATGAAAAGGAACTGCGTCCCGCGGCTCATGGCCGACACCAGCCGCGCATAGCGCTCGGTGTTGGCGTCGTCCAGCGGCGCATCCACCTCGTCCAGCAGGCAGAAGGGCGCGGGGTTGAGCTGGAAGATGGCGAACACCAGCGCGATGGCCGTCAGCGCCTTCTCGCCGCCCGAGAGCAGGTGGATGGTCTGGTTCTTCTTGCCGGGCGGCTGGGCCATGACCTGCACGCCGGCGTCCAGGATCTCGTCGCCGGTCATGATCAGCCGCGCATTGCCGCCGCCGAAGAGCTCCGGGAACATGCGGCTGAAGTGCTCGTTGACGGTGTTGAAGGTGCCGCCCAGCAGTTCGCGCGTCTCGCCGTCGATCTTGCGGATGGCGTCCTCCAGCGTGGTGATGGCCTCGTTCAGGTCGGCCGACTGGGCGTCGAGGAAGGTCTTGCGCTCGCGGGCGCTGGTGAGTTCATCGAGCGCCGCCAGGTTGACGGCGCCCAGGCCCGCCACCTCGCGGTGCAGGCGATCGATCTCGCCCTGCAGGCCGGTCAGGCGCACCTTGTCGGCCTCGATGGAGGCGGCGATGGCCTCGCGGTCCGCCTGGGCGTCGGTCAGCAGCTGTTCGTACTGCTCCAGGCCCAGGCGGGCGGCCTGCTCCTTGAGCTGCATCTCGGTGATGCGCTGGCGCAGCGGGTCGAGCGCACGCTCGATCTGCAGCCGCCGCTCGTCGCTGGCGCGCAGCTTCTGCGTCAGGTCGTCGTACTGGCTGCGCATGGCGCCCAGCGCAGCCTCGCGCTCGGCCTTGAGGTTGAGCGCGTCCTGCAGGCCGGCCTGCGCGGCGGCGTCGGACAGGCGGGCCAATTCGCCCTCGGCCCGCTCGCGCTCGTCGGCCAGGGCCACGGTCTGCTGGCGGGCGGTGTCGATGGCGCGGCCGAGTTCGGCGCGGCGGGCCTCCAGCGTGCGTTGCGAGAAGGTCGATTCCTGCACCTGCCGTTCCAGGCTGCGGTGCTGCTCGCGGGCGGCGTCCAGCTTGCGGCTGGCCGCGATGACGCGCTCTTCCAGCTCTGCATGGCGCTCCTGGCTGTCGGCCAGTTGCAGGTCCAGTTCTTCGAAGCGGGCCTCGGCGGCGACGCGGCGCTCCTGCAGTTCTTCGAGCTGGGCCTCGACCTCGCCCAGGTCGGCATTGAGTTGCTCGCTGCGGGCGCGGGCCTGCTCGGCCTGCTGCGACAGGCGCAGCGTCTCGACCTGCAGTTCGTGGGCACGGGCGCGGGTCTGGTCGGCCTCGCGCCGGGCGCCGACCAGTCGGCCAGCGGCTTCGGCATAGGCCGACTCGGCGCGCACAAGGGCCGTGCGGGCCTCTTCGGCGATCAGGGCCTGGGCGCGCAGCTCGCGCTCCAGGTTTTCCATTTCCTGCTGGCGGGCCAGCAGCCCGGACTGCTCGGAGTCCTGCGCATAGAGGCCGACGCTGTGGCGCGTGACGACATGGCCGGCGGCCACGTAGATGGCCTCGCCGGGCTGCAGGCGCTCGCGGGCGGCCAGCGCTTCGTCCAGGCTGGCGGCGGTGAAGCAGCCGTGCAGCCAGTCGGCCATCAGCGACTGCAGGCCGGCGTCGTGCAGGCGCAGCAGGTCGGCCAGACGGGGCATGGCGCCCGCACCGGCCGCAACCGGCGCGGCGGGCGGCGTATAGAAGCTGAGCTTGGCCGGCGGCGCGTCATTGGCGAAGGCGCGGGCCATTTCGAGGCGGGAGATCTCCAGCGCGCCCATGCGATCGCGCAACGCGGCTTCGAGCGCGGCCTCCCAGCCGGGCTCCACATGCAGACGGCTCCAGAGGCCCTGCAGGCCGTCCAGCCCGTGCTTGGCGAGCCAGGGGCGCAGCTTGCCGTCCGTCTTGACCTTCTCCTGCAGCGCACGCAGCGCCTCCAGCCGTGCCGACAGTTCGGCCTGGCGGGCGCCCTCGGTGTTGACGGCCTGCTGGCGGGCGCGGCGGTCGTCGTCGAGTTGCGGCACGCGCTCCTGCAGGTCCATCAGGCGCGCCTCGGATTCGCTGGCCGCCTCTTCGGCCATGGCGAATTCCTCGCGCAGCGCTTCCAGCTTGGCCTCGTCGGGTGCATTCAGCGCCTGGCGGTCGGCGCGCAGCCGGTCGCTGCGCTGGCTGAGCTGGCGCACCTGGTCGTCGATGTTGCGCTGATCGGCGGCCAGCACCTGGATCTGCTGCTGCACCTGCACCACGGCGCCGCGCTGGCCGTTGGCCGTCTCCTGCGCGCGCTGGCGGGCGTCCTCCAGCTCGGGCAGGCGGGCCTCCTGCTCTTCGAGCTGGGCGGCGAGTATGGCGGCCTGCTCCTCGGCGTCGATCCCCGCACCGGCCAGGTTCTCCAGCTCGACCTCGGCGTCGCCGCGGCGAGTGTCCCATTGCTGGATCTGCTCGGCCAGTTGCGCCAGGCGCTGCTGCACGCGCTGGCGGCCTTCGACCACGTAGCGGATCTCGCCCTCCAGCCGGCCCACCTCGGCGCTGGCCTCGTAGAGCTTGCCCTGGGCCTGGTTGACCTGGTCGCCGGCACCGTAGTGGGCCTGGCGGATGGTCTCGAGCTCGGCCTCGATGTGGCGCAGGTCGGCCATGCGCGATTCGAGGTCGTTGATGGCCTGGCGGCCCTCGGCCTGCACGCGGACCTGGTCGGCCTCGGCATCGGCGCGCTTGAGGAACCATAGCTGGTGCTGCTTGCGCGTGGCCTCGGCCTGCAACTGGTTGTAGCGCGCGGCCACCTCGGCCTGCTTCTCCAGCTTCTCGAGGTTGGCGTTGAGCTCGCGCAGGATGTCCTCGACCCGGGTCAGGTTCTCGCGCGTGTCCGACAGGCGGTTCTCGGTCTCGCGGCGGCGCTCCTTGTACTTGGAGACGCCGGCGGCCTCTTCGAGGAACAGCCGCAGTTCCTCGGGCTTGGACTCGATGATCCGGCTGATCGTCCCCTGGCCGATGATGGCGTAGGCCCGCGGGCCCAGGCCGGTACCCAGGAACACGTCCTGCACGTCGCGGCGGCGCACCGGCTGGTTGTTGATGAAGTAGCTGCTGTTGCCGTCGCGCGTGAGCACGCGCTTGACCGCAATCTCGGTGAACTGGCTCCACTGGCCGCCCGCGCGGTGGTCGGCGTTGTCGAACACCAGCTCGACGCTCGCACGGCTGGCCTGCTTGCGGCTGGTGGTGCCGTTGAAGATCACGTCCTGCATGGACTCGCCGCGCAGCTCGGAGGCGCGCGACTCGCCCAGCACCCAGCGCACCGCGTCCATGATGTTGGACTTGCCACAGCCGTTGGGCCCCACCACACCCACCAGCTGGCCCGGGAGCATGAAGTTGGTCGGCTCAGCGAAGGACTTGAACCCGGAAAGCTTGATGGAGTTGAGACGCACCGCAGACGGGCAGCAAGGCCAAGATGTTGATATTCAAGGAGAAAGTGCGCAGGCCGTGCCTTGCCGCGCAAGGGCAGGATGATAACGTGCGCCCAATGCGCCTTCCCCTGCTCGCTTCCCTCGCGCCCGTGCGCGTGCAGCACCTGCTGCTGCCCGCCCTGATCGGCGCCTGTGCCCTGCTCGCCGGCTGCGGCATGTTCCATGACACCAAGCGGGCCGAGCCCTACACCCAGGGCGAATGGATGGAGTCCGGCGCCAATCGCGTGGCCAACCTGGCACTGCGCGACAACCTGGAATCGGTGCGCCGCGTGCAACTGTCGCTGTACCGCCGTAATCCGCGCGAATGGCACAAATGGGCCGCCAGCGCCGACGACGCCGTGGCCCGCACCTGGCAGGCCATCGAGCAGGGCCCGCCGCTGCCCTGGCTCCGCGGCGCCACCGGCATCGAGGCCGTGCGCCTGGCCTTCGCGCCGCCCGAGACCTACGCCGGCGACCGTGTGGCGGCGCTGGTCACCGGCTGGGCCGCCATGCTCAAGCAGGCCAACGGCGACACCTGGCGGCAGACCATGATCGACGGCGTCAGCGCCGAGAACGCCTTCCGCGCCGCACGCAACTTCGAGATCTCGCTGTGGCTGCTGAGTTCGCGCACCGGCGCCGACGGCCAGCCGCTGCTGCTGTCCACCGAGATCAGCGAGCGGGGCCGCAATCTGGTGGTGGACCGGGAACTGTCGAAGGTGGTGGCGCGGCTCGATCTGCTGGCCGCCCAGGCCGACGAGAAGTACCGCCGCGCCGCACTGGACTTCAGCCAGAACTGGCTGATGGGCAACCTGGGGCCGCTGCTGGCGATGGTGCCGCGCTGAGCGCGGGTGCGGTGCCGACCCTTCGCGCCGGCCGTCTTTGCACACCATCGACACAGACCGCTTTCTAGAATGCGCCGCGCAACCCGTGCAAACCCGGCCTCCGCGCCGCGCGGCGCGCATCTTCTCCACCACCTCCCCTCCTGCACATGAGCACCCTGAACTTCATCGGTGGCGAAAAAGGCGGCGTCGGCAAGTCCGTCACCTCGCGCCTGCTGGCCCAGTACTTCATCGACCGCAGCCGCCCCTTCATCGGCTTCGACACCGACCGTTCGCACAACTCCTTCACCCGCTTCTACGAAGGCTTCGCCTCGCCGGTGGCGGTGGACAGCTTCGAAGGCCTGGACACGGTGGTCAACGGCTTCGAGGAGCACCCCGAGCGCAGCGTGATCGTCGACCTGGCCGCGCAGACCCAGGCGCCGCTGGCGCGCTGGATCGACGAATCGCAGCTCTTCGACGTGTTCGACGAACTGGAGATCCCGGTCGTGTTCTGGCACGTGATGGACGACGGCCGGGACTCCACCGACATGCTGGGCCGCCTGGTCGACACCTACGGCACCCGCGCCCGCTATGTGGTGGTGCAGAACCAGGGCCGCGGCAGCGACTTCTCGACGCTGGACGGCTCCCCCGCCCAGATCAAGGCCCGCGAGCACGGCGCCCAGTTCATCACCCTGCCCCGCCTGCAGGAAGCGACGATGCGCAAGATCGACGCCAACAACACGAGCTTCTGGAAGGCCGTCAACGACAAGACCGGCCCCGAGGCCCTGGGCCTGCTGGAGCGTCAGCGCGTCAAGGGCTGGCTGGTGCAGGTCTACACGCAGTTCGACACGCTGGGGCTCTGACCCGGCCCCTGCTCGCCGGCGTGCCCGCCCTCAGTCCCAAGGGCCGGCACGCTGCGGTGCGAGCAGGATCGACGCATCCACGTCATCGATGTGCGTGCGGCCGCAGAAGGCCATGGTCAGGTCCAGTTCGCGCCGGATGATCTGCAGCACCCGCGTGACGCCCGCCTCGCCGAAGGCACCCAGCCCGTAGAGGAAGGCGCGGCCGATCATGGTGCCGCGCGCCCCCAGGGCCCGGGCCTTGAGCACGTCCTGGCCGCTGCGCACGCCGCTGTCGAGCCAGACCTCGGTCTCCCGCCCCACGGCATCGGCAATGGCCGGCAGCGCGCGGATGGCGGAGGGCGCGCCGTCCAGCTGCCGGCCGCCATGGTTGGAGACCACGATCGCATCCGCGCCGCAATCCACGGCCCGGCGCGCGTCCTGCGCATCGAGGATGCCCTTGAGCACCAGCGGCCCACCCCAGCGGCGCTTGATCCATTCCACGTCCGCCCACGACAGCGTGGGATCGAACTGGGCATTGGTCCAGGCGGCCAGCGAGGCCATGTCGTCCACGCCCTTCACATGGCCCACGATGTTGCCGAAGCTGCGCCGCCGCGTGCCCAGCATGCCTAGGCACCAGCGCGTGCGCAGCGCCAGGTCCAGCAGGTTGCGCAGCGTGGGCCGCGGCGGCACCGACAGGCCGTTGCGGATGTCGGCATGGCGCTGACCCATCACCGGCAGGTCGAGCGTGAGCTGGAGCGCGCTGCAGTTGGCCGCCCTCGCGCGCTCGATCAGCGACTCGATGAACGTACGGTCGCGCATCACGTAGAGCTGGAACCAGAAGGGATGCCGCCCCGTGTGCGCGGCCACGTCCTCCAGCGAGCAGATGCTCATGGTCGAGAGCGTGAAGGGCACGCCGAAGTCGCGTGCCGCCCGCGCAGCCAGGATCTCGCCATCGGCATGCTGCATGCCCGTGAGGCCCGTCGGCGCCAGCGCCACCGGCATGGCCACGTGATGGCCGAGCATCGTGGTGGCAACGGTGCGCTGCGAGATGTCCCGCGCCACGCGCTGGCGCAGCAGCAATTGCTGGAAGTCGCGCTCATTGGCGCGGTAGGTCGATTCGCGCCAGGAGCCCGAATCGACGTACTCGTAGAACATGCGCGGCACCCGCGCGCGGGCCACCTGGCGCAGATCTTCCACGCAGGTCATGCGCGCCAGTGCGGCCGGCGCACTCATGCGCACGCCCTGCGCGCCAACCCGCTCGGCGACGGTGCAAGGGGGCTCATTGGGCGACGATGTTCTGCTCGCGGATCAGCTGGCCCCAGCGCTGCGACTCCTGCACGAGGCTGCGGCCCAGTTCGGCCGGCGGCTCGAAGGCCGGCACGGCGCCCTGCTGCGCGGCGACCTGGGCCAGGTCGGGCGCAGCCATCACCGTGCGCACGGCGCTGCCCAGCCGCTCGACCACCGCATCGGGCGTACCCGCCGGTGCCAGCAGGAACACGCGCGGCGCGGCATCGAAGCCCGGCACGGCGGCAGCCAGCGGCGCCACGTCCTCGGCGCCCGCCAGCTTGACCGGGCTCATCACCGCCAGCGCCTTGAGCCGTCCGCCCTTGGCCTGCGCCAGGGCCGAGGTGGCGCTGACGACGCCCAGCGGCACCTGACCGCTGATCACGTCCGGCACGATCTGCGCCGCGCCGCGGTAGGGGATGTGCGTGACGAAGGTGCCGGTCTTGCCCTTGAACAGCTCGAAGCCCAGGTGCTGCACCGTGCCCACGCCCGAGGTGGCGAAGGAATAGTGGCCGGGCCTGGCCTTGAGGGCGGCCACCAGCTCCTGCGGCGTCTTCGCCGGGAAGTCGTTGCCCGCCACGACGATCAGCGGCAGCGTGAACAGACCGGCGACCGGCACGAAGCTCTTGATCGGGTCGAAGGACATCTTCGGCTGCATGTACTGCGCGATCAGCGTGGAACTGTCGCCCATCAGCAGTGTGTAGCCGTCGGCGGGCGCCTTGGCCGCCAGGTCGCCGGCGATCAGGCCGGCGGCGCCCGCGCGGTTCTCGACCACGACCTGCTGGCCCAGCAACGTGGACAGGCGCGGCGTGAGCAGGCGGGCCATGGCGTCCACGCCGCCGCCGGCCGAATAGCCGACCAGCAGGCGGATCGGGCGCTCGGGATACGTGCCGGACTGCGCCTGCACGGCCGGCGCGGCGGCCAGCATCGCGGCGGCCAGGGCGAGCGCGTGGCGGCGGGTGAAGTGAGGGGGCGTCATCGTTGTCTCCTTTTCTTGTGGGGGCGCGGACTGGCGCTGCGCGCCGTTGTGTCGATGGGCGCCAGGGGCCGCCCGCCTCGGGGGATTACTCCCTCTCCCCTCGCGGGAGAGGGAGTGAAGCCCGTCATGCCTTGCCGGCGCCGCGCGAACCCGGGCGCTTGGCCAGCTCGCGCAGCCGCTCGCGGTTGGGCGCGAATCCCAGGCCCGGCGCCTGCGGCAGGTCGAGCACGCCGGCCTGCGGCTCGGGCAGGCCGTCGAACACCTGCTTGCAGCATTCGACCGCCACCGAGTGGTACTCGACCAGCGAGCCGTTGGCCAGGCCCGCATGCAGGTGCATGTTGTGGTGCGGCCAGGCGCCGCCGTTGGCAAAGCGCGTGTTGAAGGCCGCGGCCATGCCCGCGATGCGCGCGCACTGCGTGAAGCCACCCGTGATGCAGGCATTGGGCTGCACCACGTCCACCGCCTGCGCCACCAGCATGTCGCGGAAGCGGCTGGCATGGCCCTCGTTCTGGCCGGCCGCCAGCGGGATCGCCGTCTTGGCCCGCAGCTTGGCCAGGTTGGGAATGTCGTTCTGTGTCACCGGCTCCTCGAAGAAGGCGATGTCGTAGGCCTCCACCCGGCGCGCCAGCGACAGCGCGTGGAAGTAGTCCAGGCTGCAGTTGGCGTCGATGTAGATCTGCACGTCGGGCCCTACCGCCTCGCGCACGGCGCGGATGCGCTGCACGTCCTCGGCGATCAGCGTGTCGAGCGGGCGCGGCTCGTCGCGACGGGCCAGGCCGTGGTGACCCACCGTCATCTTCAGGCGGGTGAAGCCGCGACCCACCCAGTCGCGCGCAGCCTGGGCCAGCTCGTCGCGGTCGTAGAAGGCGAAGCCGAAGGTGGCATACACCGGCACCTGGGCACGCGCGCCGCCCAGCAGCTTCCAGCAGGGCTGGCCCAGGGCCTGGCCCTTGAGGTCCCACAGCGCGAGGTCGATGGCGGCGATGGCGTGGCTGGCATAGCCCGACTGGCCGCGCGGCGTGAGCAGCCAGTACAGCCGGTCCCACACCTGCTCGTGGTTCAGCGGGTCCAGCCCCTCCAGGTGATGGGCGGCCACCTCGTTGACGATGGCGGCGATGGCCTCCTCCTCGGTGATGGCGGTCATGCCGGTGCCGATGCGGCCGTCGTCGGTCTCGATGTCGACCAGGCACAGCGAGAGCGAAGTGGTCTTGGTGCGGCCGCCATGGCCGACGCTGACCGGCAGGTTCAGCGGCGTGGCGTGGACGCGGGCAATCTTCATGGGGCGGTGTCTCCTGGCTTCGGGTCTTCGGGGGAACGCGGCCAGTCTAGGAAGCCGCCCCCGCCCGCCACAACGCCGCGGCGCGAAGGCCGCTTTCGCGATCCGCGAAGACGAGGGTTTACGCGGGGCGCGGCGCGCGGCCGGCCAGCACGTCGAACAGCGTGCGCGCGGGCGGCGCCAGCTCCACGCCCTCGCGCACGGCGATGCGGTGCGTGCGCACGGCCCAGGCGTCCGTCAACGGCACGGCGCGGATGGGCAGGCTGGCCAGTTGCGGCGCCACGGCCTCGCGCGGCAGCACCGCCACGCCCAGGCCGCCGGCCACCATGCGGCAGACCACGTCGAAGCTGCGCATCTGCATGCGGATCTTGAGCAGGCGGCCCGCCACCGACGCGGCGGCGGCCAGCCGGCTGGAGAGCGCGGTGCCGTCGCCCAGGGAGATGAAGTCCTCATCCAGCGCCTCCGCCAGCGCCGCGGCCTCGCGCATGGCCAGTGCGTGCCCCTGCGGCACCACCAGCACCAGCGTGTCGACGAAGCAATCGGTCAGCGCGATGCCGTGCGGCGGATGCGCCATGTGCACGATGCCCAGGTCGGCGCGCCCTTCCAGCAGCAGCAGCGGAATGTCGAGGCTGCCGTGCTCTTCCACGTCGATGCGGATCAGCGGATGGGCGCGGGCCATGTGCTGCAGGTGGGCGGGCATCACCTCCACCAGCGCCGAGGTGTTGGCCGCCAGGCGCACATGGCCCTGCAGGCCGCGGGCATGGTCGTGCAGGTCGAGCGACAGGCGGTCGGCATCGGCCAGCAGCTCGCGCCCGCGGCGCACCAGCATCTGACCCGCCGGCGTGAGCCGCACGCCCCGCGACGAGCGCTCGAAGATGCGCAGGCCCAGCGATTCCTCCAGCGCGCTGATGCGGGCGCTGGCGGCGGCGATGGCCAGGTTCAGACGGTCGCTCGCGGCGCTGATCGAGCCCAGTTCGGCTGCCGTGACCACGACTCGCAGCGTGGCCAGGTCCAGTTGAAGGCCCTCAGGCATCGAAGAGGCGGCCGTGGCCGGGCGAGGCAGCATCCAGGCCGGCGGTGCGCATCAGGTCCCAGAAGCCGGCCGGCGAACTGGACGTGACGGGCAGGCCCAGTTCGCGCTCCAGGCGCGGATGCAGGTCCAGGGTGCGCAGGCCGCCGCAGGAGATGAGCAGGCCGTCGGGCCGGCCATCGGCGCAGACCCTGCGGGCCAGCTCGACCAGCGTCCCGGCCTCGACCTGGCCGACGGCCTCCACGCCGGTCATGGCCAGGCCGCGGACGGCCGTGACCTCGAAGCCCTCGCCCTCCAGGTAGCGGGCCAGGCGCTCGTTGAGCGTGTCGATGTAGGCGGTGGCCACCGCCACGCGGCGCACGCCCATCTGGCGCAGGCTGCGCACGATGGCGTGGCTCATGGTCGTGCACGGCAGGTCGGTCGCTGCCGCCATGCGGGCGCGCAGGTCCTCGGTGAAGGTTGCGCCGCGGTAGAAGCTGAGCGAGGTGCCCATCAGCGAGAGTGCCTGGGCGCCGGCCGCCTTCAGCGCGCGGGCCAGGTCGACGATGCGCCCTTCCACCGCGTCGAAGCCCTCGGGATGGATGGCCGCCAGTGCGAGGCCCCGGGCGATGAAGCGCACCCGGCCGTCGTAGAGCGCAGGCCCTTCGGGAGGCACCTGGCCATCGGCCGGCGGCACGATCAGCCCGAGCACGGGCAAGGCGGAATCGGTCATCGCAGCTCCTGGGGCAAAGCTGCGAATTGTGCGGCGCCCGCCGTGGGCGCCACGGGCCGGCGCTCAGAGCCTGATGCCCGCGCCCTTCACCGTCGGCCCCAGCACGGCCACCTGCTCACGCACGAAGCCCTCGAAGCGCGCCGTGCTCTCGGGCTGGGCCACGATGCCCAGGTCGACCATCTTCTTCTGCACCTCGGGCATGGCCAGCACCTCGTTGGCGGCGTCGTGCAGGCGGGCGACCGTGTCGGTCGGCAGCTTGGCCGGGCCGGAGATGCCGAAAAAGTTCTCCAGCACCAGCTTGGGCTGGCCCAGCTCGACCATGGTCGGCACCTCGGGCATCAGCGGCGAGCGCGTGGTGCCGGTGACGGCCAGCGGCACCAGCTGGCCGGTCTTGAAGTACTGCACGTAGGCCGTGATCACGTCGATGCCCACGGGCACGATGTTGGCCAGCAGATCGGTGGTCATGGGCGCGCCACCGCGGTAGGGCACGTGCACCATGTTGGCGCCCGTCACGCGCTTGATCAGCTCGCCATGGATGTGGCCGACCGAGCCCGGGCCGCCGGAGCCGAAGTCCAGCCGGCCTTCCTTCCTGGCGCGCGCCTCCAGATCGGCCCAGCTCTTGATGCCGGACTCCTTGCTGGCCATGACCACCAGCGGCGCCGAGCCCAGATAGGCCACATGGCTGAAGGCCGCCACCGGGTCGTAGGGCTGCTTGTCCAGCGTGAAGGGGCCCAGGGCGATGGGCGTGGTGTTGGAGAGCATCAGCGTGTAGCCGTCCGGCGCCGCCGTGGCCACCACTTGGCCACCGATGGTGCCGCCCGCGCCGGGGCGGTTGTCCACCACCACCGGCTGGCCCAGTTTGCGCCCCAGCTGCTCGGCCACCACGCGCGCCAGGATGTCGCTGGCGCCGCCGGGCGCGAAGGTGACAACGATCTTGATCGGCCGCTCGGGCCACTGGGCGAAGGCCGGCAGGGCGCCCGCCGCTGCCCCGACCGCCATCAGGCGCAGGACGCCTCGGCGGTGAAGGCGCGGCAGGGACGAGGACGAGGTAGGCAGAAAGGATTCGGACATGGTGGGCGCCGCAAGCAATGGGAATGCCCGCATTGTTCGAAGCACCCTCCGGCACGCCAATTGCCAAGACCGAATGCACCGTATCAGCCGCAAGGCGCTGGCGGCCCGCCATTCCGACGGCGAGGCACCAAGGCGGTGCAGCCAACCACCGCATGTCCCGACCCGACGACCCTTTCGACACCTACCTGCTGCGCGTCTTCCACACCTTGATGGCGGAATGCAGCGTCTCGCGCACCGCCGCGCGCATGAACCAGTCGCAGCCCGCCATCAGCAGCGCCCTCAAGCGCCTGCGCGAGATCTTCGGCGACCCGCTGCTCATCAAGGACAAGCAGCGCATGGTGCCCACCGAGCGGGCGATGCAGCTGCATGCCTCGGTGCGGCTGGTGCTGGGCGAGCTCGACGCGCTGCTGGCGCCCGAGGCCGGCTTCGACCCCGCCACCACGCGGCAGGTCTTCCGCATCGGCACGCCGGACTATCTGGCCCCGCCCCTGATGGCCGCCGTGGCGCAGTACATGCGCGAGACCGCGCCCGCGGCCCGGCTGGTGCTGCAGCCGCTGGGCCCCGACTACGACTTCGAGGCCGCGCTGGCCGAAGGCGAGCTGGACGTGGTCATCGGCAACTGGCCCCAGCCGCCGGAACACCTGCGCACCACGCTGCTGCTGGAGGACGAGATCGTCTGCCTGGTCGACGAACGCCACCCCTGCGCCGCCCGCATGACGCTGGCCGACTACCTGCAGGGCTCGCACGTGGTGCCGCTGCTGTACAGCGTGACCCAGCGCGGCGTGGTCGAGACCGCCCTCGCCTCCCAGCGCATGAGCCGCACCGGCACGGTCACCGTGCCCTACTTCGGCCTGGCGCCGCACCTGCTGCCCGGAACCGACCTGATCTTCACCACCAGCCGGCACTTTGCGCAGTACTACGCCGGCCTGCTGCCCCTCGCCATCGTGCCCGCGCCGGTGGACTTTCCGCCGATGCGCTTCTATCAGTTGTGGCATGGGCGCACGCAATTGGCGCCGGGGCATGTGTGGTTTCGGTCGCTGCTGTCGGCGGTGGTAAGGACGGTGGGGGCGACGAGGTATTTACTGGACGGCGAGCGCGGGGACTCATCTAAACAAAAACCGTTTTAGACCTAATAACTGGAAATACGGTTAGCCAGCTGGCATTGATCATATTACTCCCGATTTTTCTTAAAAATTAACCGGAGTTTTTACAGTCCCAAGCGAACCTTTTAACGCAATTATCTGCCGAGCCTAGGCCATCTAGCCTGTAATTTTAATGAATTCTCTCATCGAATTTATTGACTCTTTTAATTCTTGGAAGCTAAAAGTACGATTATTAATATTTTCAGGATGATGTATTTGATTCCGAATATACTCAGTAAGAACAATCTCTTTTGTCTCAATACTCCCGTCTCTACGAATTTTCTTATAAGGGAGCAACTCCCTTCCGTGCCTGTATTGAGCTAGCTTTCCTTCTGCTTCGATGTAGCCGTAAAGTTCGTTGTGGTATTCAAAACTCGCCTCGCCAAAAGCAGCAAAATTCACTTCATTAAGGCTTGGATAGGGTAACTCGTGTTTGAGAATAGCCGACACCTTTTCAGGAGTACGGTCGGAAACCAGAATAATATCTTCAAAACGAAGTTTCTTAACAATTTCTGGGCTATGTGTGGTCAGCAGTACCTGGGTACTTTTCGCCTTCGAAAGCGAAATTAATGCGTCTGTTAGAGCGCGCTGATGATCTGGGTGCTGCGACGTTTCTGGCTCTTCGATCGCATACACAATGTTCGGCAAGCTTGCCTCCGACTGGCGCCTCTCAGCCTCTTCGCGAAAGAAGCTGATCAGCACAAGGCGTTTCACGCCGCTACCTCGCTTATTGATCGGAATGTCGTTATCTCCCGATATCGACACGTTTTTAAAGACATCGATCCATTTGAGGCTGCTCGTGTCCGGAATCTTAGGCGACAACGATTCGGCGATAGAAGAATTTAGCTCTTTCAGCTTTTCGAGCGTTCGCCCCGCCACCAAATCAAGGCGCATCTTTACGGTGTCCGCCACGGAGGCGAGCGTTTTCTGAATTTCAGGATCGCCTAATATCTCTCTAACCGCGATCCTCATTGGATCTTGAACCTCATCATCAGTGTCCGTGTTTTTTCTGTCGGACTGAAATAACGTATAGAACGGCATGTGGAGTTTCAACTGTTCCCACACGTTCTTTGCATCGATCTTAGCTACTTCAATTTCACACTCTCTCAACTGAAGATCGACCTGCCCATCCCAAATTGATCTTCTGAGTGAAGCACTTTTTGTTTTGTCTGGACACTCCAGCTTTTGTTCTTCAAGAAGCGCTCGAAGGTCTTGAATTTTCTTTTGGAGTAAATCTTTGCAGCTCACGGCGGTCGGATGGAGCGCTCTAATGAATACCTTTTCTTTGCCTGCGGCCGGATACCTCTTAATTACATGCAATGTACCCTCTGGGGTTACCAGGAACTCATCTTGGAGGGATGTTTTGTTCGAAACGTCTAGCAGTATTTCTTCCGGCAGTTCTGAGAACTCGACCTCAATCTCTATACAGTCCTCGCCATTTTTCAAGCAGCTTTTATTTATATCGTCTTTGTCAAGTTTGACACACCCCTTCCCCTCGTTAAAAAAAATATCTAACGCTTCGAGTAAGGTCGATTTGCCGCGATCATTCTGACCAACCAAAACACATAAACTATTAATTTCGATCCTAACTGCGGTTTCATAACCCCGAAACCGATTGACGGTGACTGCCTTAATTTTCATTATTTCTACAAATTAGTTTAATTTGATCAGAAACCCCCAATTTTCAAAACTTTAAAGGCGTTGATATTGCAGTGAGCTTTAATATCTCTCACGTCACGTTACTTGGCAAGTGCCATGTCCCTAAATTTTCCATCCGATTGGATGATTGACTGGTTAGCCAACCTTTAATAGGAACAGGCTCGGCCTTTCGTTACCTGGAACCTTCAATTGCCGAACGTATCCTTTAGATTGACTTTGGTCAACTCCAGCGACGCAGGTCCCTTTTCTTTTATCGGCGTAGATCGCGGCCCTATTCAAGCTTGACGGATGCGCTCCATCAGAAATTGCCTGATACGGATCAATTCCTCGCACGAAGCGCGTTGAAGAAACTGATCAGGGGGCCCCGAAGAGTCCAGCTGACATAGCCTCACGGCGCCTCCGCGTCCGCCCGCCTCAGCATTCGCCCACCCGATCACCCGATCCCCCCACAGCATCGGCAACGCGTAATACCCGAATTGCCGCTGCGCCGGCGGCGTGTACGCCTCGAACTTGTACGTCCAGCCCCAGAACAGCGTGAAGCGGCGGCGGTCCCAGACGATGGGGTCGAAGGGGGCGAGCAGGCGCAGCTGGTCATCGACGACCCAGCGGCGCGAGCGCGGGTTCTCGTCGGCCGGCCAGTACCACGTCGTACCGTCGAGGGTGGCGCCAGCGAGGTGTTGACGCGCAAGGCGCAGCGCAGCCTGCGTCTGGGCGCTCAGGTGCGGCGCGCCGTAGCCAAGCAGGCGCACGAGGTAGGTCAGGCTGGCCGCCGGCAAGGGGGCATAGGTCCGCACCACCAGATCGATCAGCGCGGCGGCGCGGCGGGCACGGCCGGCCGGGGTTTCGTCGGCCGGCGGGTGCGCAGCGACTTCGTACACGCGCGTGCCGCTGTCGCGGCGTTTCACGCGCAGCAGGCCGCGGTAATGCAGGCCGTCGAGCAGGTGGGTAGCCAGGTTGCCGGCCCCGCCCCAGGGGTTCTGCCTCCGGCCATGCGCGAAGTGCAGTTCGACCTCCCGCGGATGCACGATGCGGCGCTCACGAACGAAGGCCAGCACATCGTCGGCCTTGCGCTGCGTCTCGGCATCCCAGGGGCGCCTGGGCTCGCGCGGGTGCATCAGCGCCAGGTGCTCGCGCGGCAGAAAGCCGTAATTGACCAGGCAGTCCTCGTCGATCTGCAGCCGCGGGTAGCGCGCTTCCAGGTCGCCGGCGCGGTAGTCGGTGACGCGGTGGCGCAGGATCAGGTCCTGCGCACGGGCCGGCGCGCGGATCGGGTCGGCCTGCACGAAGCCCAGCCGCCGGATGGCCGCCGGCAGCGTGGTCGGCGTGAACAGCGTGCGCGCGACGGCATAGCGGCGAAGATGGTCGAGACTGAGGGCGGCGGCAGGCATCCGGCAGATTCCAGCACACCGCCTCGGGTGTGCGCTGGAGCGCGACATGCCATCCGGGCGGGCCTGCCGCCGAGGGAGAATCAGCCGCCACCCGGCGGCACGCGGAAGTTGGCGCTGATGCGGGCCTCGGCGCGCTCCAGCAGGTCCACCAGCGCGTCGAGCAAGCGGCGCCCTGTGCGCGGCGCGTCAGCGATCTCCTCGCCAACCTTTTCCGCCCCGCTCTTCCAGGCGACCTGCGAGTGCACGGCGCCTGTGCCGACCGTGGCCCTCGTCGGGGAATTGGGCTGTGCGTCGGTGGGGTATTCAGCGGGGTGGGCAGCATCAGGAATCGACATGCCCGGATGCTCCCGCTCCGCCAACCTTGCGTAAAGTTGAATTTACTGAGCATTCACTTCATCATTGCTGATGCGTCAACTCAACCTCGACCAGCTGCAGACGCTGATCGCCATTGCCGACCTGGGCACCTTCGCCGCCGCCGCGCAGGCGCTGCACCTGGCGCCGCCCACGGTCAGCCTGCATGTGAAGGAGCTGGAAAGCTGGCTCGACACCCTGCTCGTCGTCCGTGGCCGCCGTCAGGCGGAGCTGACGCCGGCCGGCGCCGTGCTGGTGCAGGAGGGCCGCAAGCTGCTGGCCGCGGGCGACGACCTGGTCGACCGGGTGCGCCGTCGCGCAGCCGGCCGTGCAGGCATGGTGCGGGTGGCCGTCTCGGCGGGCGTGAGCACCCAGTTGCTGCCGCTGATGCTGCAGCAGCTCAATGCCCAGAGCCCGGATATCGAACTGCGGCTGGAAGCCGTCGGCTCCGCCGAAGCCATGCGGCGGCTGAAGGCCGGCACGCTGGACGTCGCGATCGTCGCCAGCCCCCAGCCGGCCGCGCCCGAGGTGCGGCTGCAGCCCTGGCGGCAAGATGCGATGGTGGTGCTGTTGCCCGCTGCCTGGGCACCACCGGAGGCCATCACGCCCGAATGGCTGGCCGGCCGGCGCTGGGCCAGCTTCACGCCGGCCACGCAGATGCACGGGCTGATCGCCGGCTGGTTCGGGCAGGCGGGCCTGAGCCCACGGCCCTACCTTGCGCTGAGCTATCCCGGTGCCCTCAAGAGCCTGGCCGCCGCCGCCCAGGCCGCGGCCATCCTCCCTTTCGAGGAAGTGGCCGACCTGGCGGACGCGCCCGAGGTGTGCATCCGCCCGATGGCGCCGCCGCTGATGCGGCCGATGGCGGTGGCCAGCCGGCATGCTGGCATGGCCGATCCGGCGGTGACGGCGGTGCTGAACGTGATCGACCGGTTCAAGTCCTAGCCGCCGTCACGCGCGCCAAGAGGCGGGGCGTGCCCACGGCTCCAGTCCTCGCCACCTTCAGCGACGCCGGACCAGCCAGACCATCGCCAGGCCGAGCAACGCACTGCCCAGCCACTGGCGCGGCGCCATGGCCTCGCCCGAAAGCCATGCGGCCAGCAGCGCAGCCACCAGCGGCTCGACCAGGGTGCCGACGACGGTGGCGGTCGGCGTCAGCCGCCGTGCCGCCCAGGCGAACAGCAGGTAGCCGGCCGAGGTGGCCAGCACGCCGGTGTAGACCAGCCCCAGCCAGCGGCCCGCCGTGACGGGCCAGGCCAGTCCGGCCGCCACGGCCAGCACGGCGGCGCATGCCGTCGCCATCGTCATGCTCCAGGCCGACGCCGCCACAGCCGGCACCTCGGCTGGCATACGGGCGTTGCCCATCACCACCAGCGCATAGAGGAAAGCCGAAGCGAAGGACCAGGCCAGGCCCACAGCCCAGCCAGTCGGCATCTGCGTCTGCGCCGGCATCACCAGCAGGCCGACGCCCACGAGCGCCAGGGCCAGGCCGACCGTCAGGGCGACCGTCAGCCGCTCGTGGCCGCGCAGCACTGCCATCGCCGCGACCAGCACCGGTGCGCAACAAATCGACACCACGGTCGGCACGGCCGCGCCCAGGTGGGCGATGCCTGCAAACCAGCAACCGACATTGAGCGCCATCGCCGCGCCGGTGGCCAGGATGCCGCCCCGCTGCGCCCACGGCAACCGTTGCCACAGGCCTGCGGGCGATCGCCGCCAATGCCACCACCACAGCAGCGGCAGCCCGAAGCCGAAGCGGGCCAGGGCCAGCGTCCAGGGCGACACGCCGCCCTCGATCAACCATTGCGCCAGCCATGCGCCTATGCCCCACAGGGCGCCCGCCGCCCACACGCCGCCCCACGCCAGGGCGGCAGAACTCGTCGTCTTGTTCATCACGATGCATCCGATGCGCCGGCATCGGGCGGAGCGGGACCGCCTTCGGGTCCGTCCGCGTGCGTGCCGGCAGGAAAGATCCGGCCGCCCGCGCACGCGAAAGCCGCTGTCTCAGGACGAGGCAGCGGCTGCGGTGCGGGAAGGACGGCCCCCGTTCAGGCGCGGACGGCGGGAGGGGGCGAGCGGTGGATGCGGATCATGGCGGCCCGGATCATAGGCCGGCGCCGAGGCGCTGCGAGGCTCAGCGCGGCCGGCGCGCTGCGCGCGGTCCGGGCGCGGCAGCCGGGCTGCGCGGTGCGCCCGGCTTGCCGGCGCCCTTGCCGGCCATGGCGCGACTGCCCGTTTCCCGCGGCGGCAGGCCGGTGTGCTGGGTCAGCACGGTGCCCGGCCGCGGCGCTGCGCCGACGCGGCGGGCGCTGGAGGGCACGGACGCCGACGGCGCCGGCGTCGAGTTCTTGCGCCGCGCGCTCTGGTAGCCACCATCGGTCGCCGGCTGGAAGGTCGGGATCAGGTGGTGCTTGCCGTTGCCGATCAGGTCGGCGCGGCCCATGGCCTTGAGGGCCTCGCGCAGCAGCGGCCAGTTGTTCGGGTCGTGGTAGCGCAGGAAGGCCTTGTGCAGGCGGCGGCGCTTCTCGCCGCGCACGATGTCCACCGACTCCTCGGCCTCGTCGCGCATGGTGCGGCGCACCTTGGTGAGCGTGTTGCGGCCCGAGTGGTACATGGCCGTGGCGGTGGCCATGGGGCTGGGGTAGAAGGTCTGCACCTGGTCGGCGCGAAAGCCGTTCTTCTTCAGCCACAGTGCCAGGTTCATCATGTCCTCGTCGCGCGTGCCCGGGTGCGCGGCGATGAAATACGGGATGAGGTATTGCTTCTTGCCCGCCTCGGCGCTGTACTTCTCGAACATGCTCTTGAAGCGGTCGTAGCTGCCGATGCCCGGTTTCATCATCTTGGAGAGCGGGCCCTCCTCGGTGTGCTCGGGCGCGATCTTGAGGTAGCCGCCGACGTGGTGCTGCACCAGCTCCTTGACGTACTCGGGCGACTTCACGGCCAGGTCGTAGCGCAGGCCCGAGCCGATCAGGATCTTCTTGATGCCGCGCAGCGCCCGCGCCCGGCGGTAGATCTGGATCAGCGGGCCGTGGTCGGTGGTGAGGTTCGGGCAGATGCCGGGGTACACGCAGCTGGGCTTGCGGCAGGCGGCCTCGATCTCGGGGCTGCGGCAGCCGAGGCGGTACATGTTGGCGGTGGGCCCGCCCAGGTCGGAGATGACGCCGGTGAAGCCCTCGACCTTGTCGCGGATGTCCTCCACCTCGCGAATGATCGAGTCCTCGCTGCGGCTCTGGATGATGCGGCCCTCGTGCTCGGTGATGGAGCAGAAGGTGCAGCCGCCGAAGCAGCCGCGCATGATGTTCACGCTGAAGCGGATCATCTCCCAGGCCGGGATCTTGGTCGCGCCGTCGTGGCGACCGTGCTCGTCGGCATAGCGCGGATGCGGGCTGCGGGCGTAGGGCAGGTCGAACACGTAGTCCATCTCGGCCGTGGTCAGCGGGATGGGCGGCGGGTTGATCCACACGTCGCGGGCGGTGTTGCCTTCGCCATGGGCCTGCACCAGGGCGCGGGCGTTGCCGGGGTTGGTCTCCAGGTGCAGCACGCGGTTGGCGTGGGCGTAGAGGATGGGGTCGGCCTTGACCTGCTCGTAGCTGGGCAGGCGGATCACGGTCTTCTCGCGCGGCGGGGCCTTGGCTTTCGCGCCCTCGCCCGCTGGGGGAGGGTTGGGGCGGGGGCCCGCGACCTTCGCGGCGAGCGCAGGGTTGGGCACGAAGACCAGCGGCTTCGCCGCACCCCCACCCCTGCCCTCCCCCAGAGGGGGAGGGAGAGGAGTCCCACTGTCGCCAGTGGCCGGGGAGCGTGAGGCGTTCGCCGCGTCGGCCACCGCATTCGCCTCATCCTCGCGCGCACAGGTCTGCCCCTGGGCCTTGGCCTGCTCCGACACCATCAGGTAGGGATTCAGGTGCGCATCCACGCGCCCGGGCTGGTCGACCTCGGTGGAGTCGAGCTCGAACCAGCCCTCGGGCGTCTCGCGGCGTACGAAGGCGGTACCGCGCACGTCGGTGATCTGCTGCACCGGCTCGCGCGCGGCCAGTCGGTGGGCCACCTCGACGATGGCGCGCTCGGCGTTGCCGTACAGCAGCAGGTCGCACTTGCTGTCCACAACGATCGAGCGGCGGACCTTGTCGCTCCAGTAGTCGTAGTGGGCGATGCGGCGCAGGCTGCCTTCGATGCCGCCGAGCACGATGGGCACGTCCGGAAAGGCCTCGCGGCAGCGCTGGCTGTAGACGATGGCGGCGCGGTCGGGGCGCTTGCCGCCGACGTCGCCGGGGGTGTAGGCATCGTCGCTGCGGATCTTCCGGTCGGCGGTGTACCGGTTGATCATCGAATCCATGTTGCCGCTGGTGACGCCCCAGAACAGGTTGGGCTTGCCCAGCGCGCGGAAGGGCTCGGCGCTCTGCCAGTCGGGCTGGGCGATGATGCCGACGCGAAAGCCCTGCGCTTCCAGCGTGCGGCCGATGACGGACATGCCGAAGCTCGGATGGTCCACGTACGCGTCGCCCGTCACCACGATGATGTCGCAGCTGTCCCAGCCCAGGGCGGCCATCTCCTCGCGCGAGGTCGGCAGGAACTTCGCCGTGCCGAAGCGCTGCGCCCAGTACTTGCGGTAGCTGGTGATCGGCTTGGCGGCGCGCGCAAAGAAGGAGACGTCGACGGGTGCGTTCATGCGTGGGATGGGTCGGGCGCCGCGGGAGGGCGGCGCTGCGCTGCGATGCTGCGTTCGGGAACCGCGCTGGCGCCCGGGCGGAAAGAAGGCGACGATTTTAAGGGCCGGGGCCTTCTCCCCTCATCCCGAAGGGAAGCCGCGCGAGCGGGACACGGGTCACCCCTAGAATCCGCGCCCGTCGTGCGCCGCCTTTTCTTCATCCTCCTGCTGGTCTTGATGCCGCTTCAGTTCAGCGTTGCTGCGCTGAAGGCCTACTGCCAGCATGAGGCCGGCGGCACGGCGCACCTGGGCCACCACGAGCACCAGCATTTCGACGTCGCCGACAACGACGACGAGCCGGGCACGCCACCCGCGCTGGGCCACCTGGACTGCGGCCACTGCCACGCACACTGCGTCGCGCTGGCCACCGCGATCGCACCCGAGGCCCCGGCCATTCCCAAGGCCGAACTGCGCGAAGGCGCCGCCGCCCCGCTGGCGGTGCGCGCGCTGGCCCCACCCGAACGGCCCCAATGGCCTGGCCTTGCCTGACCGGCAAGGCCTGCAGCTTCACCCCCTTCCCTTCCGCCTGACGCGCCTGGCGCGCCAGTGACACGCTGCATGCGCGCGCCCCCCCGCCGGGGGCGCGTGCGGCCTGCCGGTCTCCCTCGCACATCGATTTGCCTTGGAGAACTGGAATGCCCTTCACACCCCCTTGGCCGTGGCGTTTGTCGCCCCGGCCCCACCCTGCCTGGCGGCCGTGGCTCGCGCTGACGCTTGGGCTTCTGCTGGCGCCCTCGGCGCTGGCCCAACCGCCGGCGCTGCCGGCCCCCGTCGCCCCCGCGGCACCCGGTCCGCTGCGGCAGGCCTTCGAACAGGCCTGGGCGCGTCAGCCCGAAGCCCGTGCGCTGGCGGCGCGCCAGCAGGCGGCCGAGGCCGGCCAGCGCGCCGCGTCGGCCTGGACGCCCGAGCCGATGGCGCTCGAATTCACCCACCGCACCGACCGCGCCAACGCCAACGACGGCCAGCGCGAGTGGGAGGCCGGCCTGGCGATTCCGCTCTGGCGGCCGGGCGAGCGCAGCCGCGGCCAGGCCGTGGCGCAGGCCGAGGCGGCTGCCGTGTCCCTGCGCGAGCAGGCTGCACGGCTACGGCTGGCCGGCGCGCTGCGCGAGGCCTGGTGGCCCTGGGCCCGCGCCCGCATCGAGCAGCAGGTGGCCGATGCCCAACTCGCGCATGCCCGCACCCTGGCCGCCGACGTGGAACGCCGCTGGCGCGCCGGCGACCTGGCCCGCAGCGACCTGCTGCAGGCACAGGGCACGGTGGCCGCGGCCCGCGCAGCGCAGGCCGAGGCCGCGCGCGCGGCGGTGGAAGCCGCGCTCCGTTGGCAGGCGCTGACGGGCGCAACCGCAGGCGCTTCCGGCGCAGCGTTACCGCAGGCCGGTATGGGACGGGCGGCCATCCCCGCCGAATCGGCTCCGGCCGACCGGCGAGGCGAGGTGGCGTCCAGTTCCAAGCCGACCGGCGGCACCGCCGGGTCCGAAGCTGGGCCTGCGCGCCAAGTCGACGACATCGGCGCCGAGGCAGAGCCCGAGCCGCTTGCAGGAGCCCAGCCGGCCACCGCCGCCCACCCCGCCCTGGCCGAACTCGCCCAGCGCCTCGCCATCGCCCGTGCCCAGGCCGAGCTGGCGGCCCGCCAGGGCGCCGGCAACCCGGAGCTGACGCTGGGCACCACCCGCGAGCGCGGCAGCGCCAGCGAGCCGGCGCGCAGCACCCTCAACGTGGGCCTGCGCATTCCCTTCGGCGCAAGCGCGCGGCAGGAGGCTCGCCAGGCCACGGCCCTGGCCGAGGCCATCGAGCTGGAGGCGCAGTGGCGGCTGGAGGAAAGCCGCCTCGCCGCCGAACAGCAGGCCGCCCGGGCCCGCGTGGACGCGGCCCGCATCCGCCTGGCCGCCGCCGAGGAGCGCGACGCCCTCGCCAGCCAGACCCTGGGCCTGATCGAGAAGTCCTTCCGCCTCGGCGAATCCGACCTGCCCACGCGCCTGCGCACCACGCAGGAAGCCGGCGACGCCGCCCGCCAGCTGGCCGCCAGCCGCATCGAGCTGGCGGCCGCCATCTCGCAATGGCGCCAGGCCCTGGGCCTGCTGCCCGAATGACAACCCGACACCCAACCCTCCCATGAACTTCCAATTCCTTGCAGGCACCGCGCTGGCCCTGGCCGCCGCCATCTTCCTGCCCGCCGCGCTGGCCGACGAAGGCCACAGCCACGACGCGGCCCCCGCCGCACCGGCCGCAGCGGCCCTGCCCCGCTTCGCCCTCGAATCCGAGGCCTTCGAGCTGGTCGGCGTGCGCCAGGGCCATGAACTCACGCTCTACCTGGACCGCCATGGCGACAACCAGCCTGTGAACGACGCCCGCATCGCGCTGCGCATCGGTGAGAAGGACTTCGTCGCCAAGCCGCACGGCGAAGGCACGTACGAAGCCGAACTGGACGAGGCCACGGCCGAGGCCACCGGTGAACTGCCGCTGCTCGCCCGCCTGAGCGTGGGCGACACGCGCGACGAGTTGCATGGCGAATGGCACATCGAGGCCGCCGATGGCCATGGCCACGACGCCGACGCCACCCCCGCCTGGCGCCACCTGCTGCCCTGGGGCGCCGCAGCCCTCGTCATCCTCCTCGCCGCAGCCGCCTGGCTGCTGCGCCGCCGTCCCGCCCACGGAGCCGCTGCATGAACCGCTTTCCTTCTTCTACCCCGCGGCAGCTCACCGCCACGCTCGCCCTCCTTTTTTCCCTGGCCCTGCCCACGGGCGCCCTGGCCGACGCTGGCCACGACCACGGCGGCGCACCGCCGGCCGCAGCCGCCAATGGCCCACAGCGCCTGCCGGACGGCAGCGTCTTCCTGCCCAAGCCCAGCCAGCGCCAGCTGGCGGTGCGCACCGTCTTCACCACCCTCGCCGCCCTGCCGCGCAGCATCGAGCTTGACGGCCGCGTGGTCAGCGATCCGCAGAGCGGCGGCAAGGTACAGGCCCTGGTCGCCGGCCGCATCGTGCCCGGCCCGCGCGGCCTGCCCGAGCCCGGCCAGGCCGTGCGCAAGGGCGAGGTGCTGGCCTGGGTGCAACCGGCCGCCGCGCCACTGGAGCGGGCCGCGCAGGCCGCCCAGCTGGCCGAGCTGCGGGCCGCCGGTGCACTCGCCGAAAAGCGCCTGGCGCGCCTGCGCGAGCTGGCCGACACCGTGCCCCGCAAGGAGATCGAGGCGCTCGAAAGCGAAGTGGCGGCCGCCCGCGAGCGGGCCGGTGCCATCGGCACCGGACTGTCGGGCCGCGATGCGCTGGTCGCGCCGACCACGGGCGTCATCGCGTCCTCCTCCGTCGTAGCTGGCCAGGTGGTCGACGCGCGCGAGCTGGTGTTCGAGATCGTCGACCCGGCGCGCCTGCGCATCGAGGCCCTGGCCTACGACCCGGCGCTCACCAGCGACATCGGCGGCGCCTCGCTCGCCGTCGGCGGCACGCAGGTGCCGCTGCAGTTCGTGGGCGCCGCCCGCGCGCTGCGCGACCAGGCCCTGCCGCTGGCCTTCCGCGCCCAGGGCGCCGCGTTGTCGACGCTGGCCGTGGGCCAGCCGGTGCGACTGCAGGTGCACAGCCGCAGCACGCACGAGGCCATCGCCGTACCGCGCGCCGCGCTGATGCGCAACGCCGCCAACGAGACCATTGTCTGGGTCAAGACGGCGCCGGAGCGCTTCGCCCCGCGCACCGTCACCACCGCGCCGCTGGACGGCCTGCGCGTGGCCCTGAGCTCGGGCGTCGCGCCCGGCGAGCGCGTCGTCACCGACGGCGCCACGCTCATCAACCAGATCCGCTGAGGCCGCACCCACCATGTTCAAGTGGCTCCTCGAACGCAGCCTGGGCAACCGGCTGCTGGTGATCGTGCTCGCCCTCGCGGCGATGGCCTATGGCGCGTACACGCTGACGCGCACGTCGGTGGACGTGTTCCCCGACCTCAACAAGCCCACGGTGACGGTCATGACCGAAGCCGGCGGCATGGCCCCGGAAGAGGTGGAGCAGCTCATCACCTTTCCGCTGGAGACCGCCATGAGCGGCCTGCCCGGCGTGGAGACGGTGCGCTCGGTGTCCTCGGCCGGCCTGTCCTTCCTGTACGTGACCTTCGACTGGCGCACCGAGATCTTCCGCGCCCGGCAACTGGTGTCCGAACGCCTGTCGGCCATGGAGGAAGGCCTGCCCGCCGGCACCGTGCCGCGCATGGGCCCGGTCAGCTCGGTGATGGGCGAGATCATGCAGATCGCCATTCCGGTCGATCCACGGCGGATCTCGCCCATGCTGGTGCGCGAGTACGCCGACTGGGTGTTGCGGCCGCGGCTGATGTCGGTGCCGGGTGTGGCGCAGGTCATTCCCATCGGCGGCGAGGTGCGGCAGTTCCAGGTGCAGCCCGACGCGGCGCGCATGGCGCAGCTGGGCATCTCGGCCGAGGCGCTGGCCACCGCGCTGCGCGGCTTCGCGGCCAACACCTCGGGCGGCTTCCTGTCGCTCAACGGCCGCGAGTACCTGATCCGCCACCTGGGCCGCACCGCGCGGCTGGACGACCTGCGCCGCCTGGCGCTGGGCGCGCGCAACGGTCAGCCGATATTGCTGCAGCAGGTGGCGCAGGTGGATTTCGCGCCCGCCATCCGCCGCGGCGACGCCGGCTTCGAAGGCCGGCCCGCCGTCATCCTGGGCGTGCAGAAGCAGCCGGCGGCCGACACCATCGCGCTCACGCGGCAGATCGAGTCGGCGCTGGACGGCCTGGCCGCCGCGCTGCCGCCCGGCATGGAAAAGCCGCGCGTCACTTTCCGCCAGGCCAGCTTCATCGAGGCCTCCATCGACACGCTGCAGGGCAAGCTGGTGGGCGCGGCGGTGTTCGTGGCGCTGATCCTGTTCTTCTTCCTGGGCACGCTGCGGCCCACACTCATCGCGCTGGTGGCCATTCCGGTCTCCATCCTGGCGACAGCGCTGGTGTTCCGCGCCTTCGGGCTGTCGATCAACACCATGACGCTGGGCGGCCTGGCCATCGCCATCGGCGGGCTGGTGGACGACGCGGTGGTGGACGTGGAGAACATCATGCGGCGCCTGAAGGAGAACCGCGCCCGGCCCGAGGCCGAGCGGCTGGGCGTGCTCATGGTGGTGACGCGCGCCTCGATGGAGGTGCGCTCGGCCATCCTCTATGCCACGGTGATCATCGTCCTGGTCTTCGTGCCGCTGTTCGCGCTGCCGGGGCTGGAGGGCCGGCTCTTCGTGCCGCTGGGCATCGCCTTCATCGTCTCCACGCTGGCCTCGCTGCTGGTGTCGGTGACGGTGACGCCGGTGCTGAGCTACTGGCTGCTGCCGCGCATGAAGCGGCTGGAGCACGGCGACACGCGGCTGCTGGCCTGGCTCAAGGCCCGCTATGCGCGCGGCCTGGAGGCGGTGCTGCGCCGGCCCCGCATCGCGGTGGCCGCGGCGGCCGTGGCGGTGACGGCCGCGGCCGTGGCCGTGCCCTTCTTCCCGACCACCTTCCTGCCGCCCTTCAACGAGGGCACGCTGCTCGTCGGCCTGCGGCTGAACCCGGGCGTGACGCTGGAGGAAAGCAGCGCTCTCGCCCGCCAGGCCGAGCGTCTGGTGCGCCAGGTGCCGGAGGTGACGCACGTCGGCCGCCGCAGCGGCCGGGCCGAGCTGGACGAGCATGCCGAGGGCGTGCACGTGAGCGAGCTGGACGTGGGCCTCAAACCCGCCAGCGAACTCACGCGCCCCATGGCCGCCATCACCGCGGACATCCGCCAGCGGCTGGCCCCGCTGCCGGCCGCCATCGGCATCGGCCAGCCGATCTCGCACCGCATCGACCACATGCTCTCGGGCGTGCGGGCGCAGATCGCCATCAAGGTCTTCGGCGAAGACCTGGACGTGCTGCGCGGCCAGGCCGAGCTGCTGCGTGCCCGGCTGGCCGCCATCCCCGGCGTGGCCGACCTGGAGGTCGAGAAGCAGGTGCTGGCGCCGCAGATCAAGGTGCGCGTGGACTACGACCGCGCCGCCCAATACGGCGTGCCGGCGCCGCAGGTGCTGCAGACGCTCGAACGCATGGTCGAGGGCGAGAAGCTGTCGCAGATCGTGGAGGACGGCCGCCGCTTCGCGCTGGTGCTGCGCCTGCCCGAGCCGGCGCGCTCCGTCGACGGCCTGGGCCGGCTGCTGATCGACACGCCGCTGGGCCCCGTGCCGCTGTCGCGCCTGGCGACCATCGAGGAGGGCGACGGGCCCAACCAGGTCAGCCGCGACGACGGCCGGCGGCGCATCGTGCTCTCGGCCAACGCCTCGGGCCGGCCGCTGTCCGACGTGGTGGCCGACATGCGGGCGGCGGTGGCGCAGACGCCGCTGCCGGCCGGCTACTTCATCACCCTGGGGGGGCAGTTCCAGGCGCAGGAGGAGGCATCGCGGCTGGTCGGGCTGCTGTCGCTGGTCTCGCTGGCGCTGATGTTCGTGGTGCTGTACAGCCGCTACCGCTCGGCGGTGCTGTCGGTGCTCATCATGGCCAACATCCCGCTGGCGCTGGTGGGGGCGGTGGCGGGCCTGGCCCTGTCGGGGCAGCCGCTGTCGGTGGCGGCGCTGGTGGGCTTCATCACGCTGGCGGGCATCTCGGTGCGCAACGGCATCCTTAAGGTGAGCCACTACGTCAACCTGATGCGCTTCGAGGGCGAGGCCTTCGGGCCGCGCATGATCGCGCGCGGCTCGCTGGAGCGGCTGTCGCCGGTGCTGATGACGGCGCTGGTGACGGCCTTCGCGCTGGCACCGCTGCTGTTCGAGGCCGAGCGGCCCGGCACCGAGGTGCTGCATCCGGTGGCGGTGGTGATCTTCTCGGGACTGGTGAGCGCCACGCTGCTCGACACCTTCCTGACGCCGGCGCTGTTCTGGCTGTTCGGCCGCCGGAGCGCCGAGCGGCTGGCGGCGGATGGGGACACGCAAGCGCTTTGAGGACGCGCGAGGCAAAGCAAAGGCGGATTTTGTTGCTTTAGTCAACTTTATTGGTTGACAATGGCACGCATGCCTGAGTTGCCCGCTTCTACCTCGTCGGCCGCCGCCTCTGCCGTCCCGGTGGATGCCGTCAAGGCCCTGCGCCGTTTCAACCGCTTCTTCACCCAGCGCATCGGCGTGCTGGAGCCCTACCTCGGCAGCGAGCTCTCGCTGACCGAGGTGCGGGTGCTCTACGAGCTGGCGCACCAGCCCGGCCTCACCGCCCGCGAGCTGGCCCAGGCGCTGAGCCTGGATGCGGGCTACCTCAGCCGCCTGCTCAAGCGTTTCGAATCGCTGGGCTGGCTGGCCCGCGCCACCGATGCGCGTGACGCGCGGCAGCAGCGGCTGTCGCTCACCGAGGCGGGCCATGTGGCCTTCTCACCGCTGCAGCAGCGCTCGCGCGATGCCGCGGCCGCCCTGCTGGCGCCGCTCGCGCCGGCCGCGCGCGACGAACTGGTCCAAGCACTTGCACGGGTGGAGACCCTGTTTGAAGCCAAGCCCGCGCCCCTTCGCACCGCCGTGCTGCGCGACCCTGCCCCGGGCGACTTGGGCTGGGTGGTGCAGCAGCACGGCGAGGTCTATGCCCGCGAGTACGGCTGGGACGGCCGCTTCGAGGCCGCCGTCGCCGACATCGCCGCCCAATGGCTGCGCACCCACGACCCGGCATGGGAGAAGGGCTGGATCGCCGAGCTGGACGGCCAGCGCGTGGGCGCCGTCTTCGTAATCCGCCACCGCCCTGGGGTGGCGCAGCTGCGCCTGCTGGTGCTGAAACCCGAAGCGCGCGGCCTGGGCCTGGGCGGCAAGCTGGTCGACGAATGCATCGCCTTCGCGCGCGCCCGTGGCTACAAGCAGATGATCCTGTGGACCCACAGCTGCCTCGAAGCCGCCCGCGCCCTGTATGCCGCGCGCGGCTTTGCGCTCGACACCAGCGAGCCGCACGAGGGCTACGGCAGCGGCCCGCTGGTGGCCGAGCGCTGGTCGATGACGCTCACTGCATGAACCAGCCGTGGCTGACCACCAGCGACTGGCCGGTCAGCGCATTGCTCGGGAAGGCCGCGAACAGCAGCGCCACCCGCGCCACGTCGTCGGTCGTGGTGAACTCGCCGTCCACCGTCTCCTTGAGCATCACGTTCTTCACCACCTCCTCCTCGGAGATGCCGAGGGTCTTGGCCTGCTCGGGAATCTGCTTTTCCACCAGCGGCGTGCGCACGAAGCCGGGGCAGATCACGTTGGCCCGCACGCCGTGCTTGGCGCCTTCCTTGGCCACCGTCTTGGCCAGGCCGATCAGCCCGTGCTTGGCCGTGACGTAGGGCGCCTTGAGCATCGAGGCCTCCTTGGAGTGCACCGAGCCCATGTAGATCACGCTGCCGCCACGGCCCTGCGCATACATGTGCTTGAGGCAGGCGCGGGTGGTGAGGAAGGCGCCGTCCAGGTGGATGGCCAGCATCTTCTTCCAGTCGGCAAAGCCGAATTCCTCGACGGGGTGCACGATCTGGATGCCAGCATTGCTGACCAGGATGTCGATGCCGCCGAAGGCCTTGACGGCTTCTTCGACGGACGCATCGACCTGCTGCTCGTCGGTGACGTCCACCGCCACGCCGATGGCCTGGGCGCCCGTCGCCTTCAGTTCGGCGGCCGTCGCCTCCGCTACCTGCTTGTTCAGGTCGGCGATGACGATCTTGGCGCCCTCCTGCGCGAAGAGCGTCGCGATCTCCTTGCCGATGCCGCTGGCCGAGCCGGTGATGTAGGCGACCTTGTCCTTGAGTTGCATGGGGGTTCCTTTCGATGCGAGGTTGAAGAAATGGGAAAGGGGCTCGAGGCCCGGCGCGTGGCCGACTACTTCAGATAGTCGAGTTCGACGGTACCCAGCGCCAGCGTCATATCGGCGATGTAGTGCACGGTGGACAGCACCTCCAGGACGGGCAGCTGGGCGACCGGCGCCAGCGCATGCGGATGCAGCTCCAGCGAGCCGGGGCCCGTCCAGGCGCCCTTGAGCTGGACATCGACCATGTGGTAGCGCACCAGCTCACAGATCCGGGCGGTGCCATCCACATGCGGAATGATCTTGAGCAGGAAGTTGGGCTGCGCAATGGCGTCGAGGATCGGCCCGTGTTCCAGCGTGCGGTGCTTGAAGCCCATCGTGGCGGTGGCCACGCGCACGGCGCCGTAGTCGAGCGTGCCGACGATCACATCGGTTTCGTAGCCGAATCGGGGCGTGGCCAGCTTCTTCGGAAAGCCCCACAGCTCCCGCCCGCCGGCGATCGGCGGATGGTCGTTCAGGTACATGGCATGCACGTACGCGCCCTTCTCCAGGCCCTTCGCTGTGCGCAGCTGGACTGGAATCACCTGGCCCGACTCGGTGTAGTCGCCGAAGCCGGTGGAATCGGGCATGCGGATGAATTCGTACTTGACCACCGGCTCTGCAATTTCCAGCGGTTCCGGCACCACGGCGCGCAAGGCGTCGGGATCGGTGCGGTAGGTGACGACGATGAACTCCCGGTCGACGAAGCGGTAAGGGCCAGGCGGAAAGGCCGGGCTGGAGAAGGGCATCGCGAAGGCGCGTTCGCGCAGGTCCGAGGCTTTCATGGGGTACGGGGGCAAAGTGGATGGTGAGTATTCATGCTGCGTCGCACAACTTAGCGCAAGCTGAAGTCGCCAGCGTGGCGACGCGAAAGCGGCGCCGTCCTACGCCCACGCCCCGGGCGCGCAGGTGACCACGTTGCGCGGGCCCGGCCACCGGCTGCGCTCTGCCGGCAGAAAAAGAGCCGACCGGCGCGCACGGCACCGGTCGGCTCCTGTGGAACATGGCCGCGGAGGAAGCGCCGGTGCTCGGGCGCTTCCTCCGGGCCCGGTGCCCGTCAGCCGATGCGCACCGGCACGAAGATCTTCTCGTCGCCGCGCTGGATCAGCAGGGCCACCGACTTGTCGGACTTGGCGACGGCTTCGCGCACCTGGTCCACGCTCCGGGCGGGCGTGCCGTTGATGGCCAGCAGCACGTCGCCCTGCTGGATGCCGGCACTGGCGGCGGGGCCGCGTGCGTCCTCGATCAGCAGGCCGCCGTTGGTGCCGGCCTCCTTCTGCTCCTGGGGCTGCAGTGGGCGCAGCGCCAGACCCAGCTTGCCCTTGCCGACGGTCTCGTCGGCCTTGGCCACCTTGGTCTTTTCGCTGGCGTTGCCCAGCTGGGCCGTCAGTTCCTTGGCACCGCCATCGCGCCAGACCTCGATCCTGGCCTTCTGGCCCGGCGACATCTGGCCGATGATGGCCGGCAGGTCGCCCGAGGTGGTGATCGGCGCGCCGTCCACCTTCAGGATCACGTCGCCCGACTGGAGGCCGGCCTTGTCGGCAGGCCCGCCCTTCTCCACGTTCGACACCAGCGCGCCCTGCGGCTTGTCGAGCTTGAAGGAATCGGCAAAGGCCTGGTTCACCTCCTGCACGGCCACGCCCAGCTTGGCATGGTCGGCATGGCCGGTGGCGACGATCTGGTCCTTCACGCGCATGGCGATGTCGATCGGGATCGAGAACGAGACGCCCTGGTAGCCGCCGCTGCGGCTGTAGATCTGCGAGTTGATGCCCACCACCTCGCCGCGCGCATTGAACAGCGGGCCGCCCGAGTTGCCGGGGTTGATCGGCACGTCGGTCTGGATGAAGGGCGTGAAGCCGTCGTCGGGCAGCGAGCGGCCCTTGGCGCTGACCACGCCGGCCGTCACGCTGTTCTCGAAGCCGAAGGGCGAGCCGATGGCCAGCACCCATTCGCCCACCTTCAGGTCCTTGGGGCTGCCGAGCTTGACCGTGGGCAGGTCCTTGGCATTGATCTTGAGCACCGCCACGTCGGTCTTGGGATCGGCGCCCAGCACCTTGGCCTGGTATTCCCGGCGGTCGGTGAGCTTGACCGTCACTTCCTTGGCGCCATCGACCACGTGGGCATTGGTGAGGATGAGGCCGTCCGGGCTCAGGATGAAGCCCGAGCCTTCGGCCCGCGTCGGCACCGAGCGCTGGGGCCCCTGGCGATGGCCGGGCACGCCGCCGAACTGGCGGAAGAACTGATAGAACGGATCGTTGGGCGACATGCCGGGTGGCATGGCGGCGCTGCCGCTGTCGTCGTCGTCACCGCTGGTGTCCAGCGCCGTCTTGGTCATGCCCGAGACGCTGATGTTGACCACCGCCGGGCCCTGCTGGGCCGTGATGACCGAGAAGTCGGGCGCGGCGATGGGCGCCACCATCGGTGCGGCGGCCACAACGGGCGGCTGGGGCGCGGAGCCCAGGGCATGGGCGCTGGTGTAGGCCCCGCCGGCCGCGGCGCCGAGCACGCCTGCGGCAGCAAGGGCGATCACCAGCCGCTTGGGCGATTGCAGGATCGTCTGGGTATTCATGGTGAGCCTCCTGGCTGCGTGTCGAGTTGCGATGGCGTGACTGTGGAAGCCATCGCTTAGGCACGACTTAAACCCCCAGGCCAGCCTTGCAGGCCGCCCCGGTCAACGCCGCGGCAGGGGCAGCGCGGTCTTGTAGCGAACCTGCTTCAACGCAAAGCTGGAGCGGATCTTCTCGACACCGGGGATCGGCGTGAGCTGCTCCAGGATGAAGCGCTCCAGCGCGGCCATGTCGGCCACGGCGACGCGGATCAGGTAGTCGCTGTCGCCCGTCATGAGGTAGCACTCCATCACCTCGTCATGCTCGGCGATGCGGCGTTCGAAGGACGCCAGCGCCTCCTTGCTCTGCGTGCGCAGGCTGATGGAGATGAACACGTTCAGGCCCAGGCCGAGCGCCGGCGCGCTGCACAGGGCGACGTAGCGGGCGATGACGCCCGCCGCCTCCAGCGCCTTCACGCGCGCCAGACACGGCGAGGGCGACAGATGCACGCGCCGGGCCAGCTCCACGTTCGACAGGCTGCCGTCGCGCTGCAACTCGTCGAGGATGCGCAGGTCCGTGGTGTCGAGCGGGAAGTTGTTCATGCGGCATCCAAGCAGTTCAGCGGCAGTTTATGCCGCAGCCTCCGGGTCGACGCGCCCGATTCCGACAGCACATTTGCCGACTGCCTGCCTAAAGTGCCGAGCATGAATGCCTCCATCCCCGCCGCGCAATTGCTGACCCTCGCCGCCGCCGACTCCAGTGCCGCCGACGCCGACCCCGTCGAGACCGCCGAATGGCGCGAGGCCTTCGTCGCGCTGGTGCATGCCCATGGCCCCGAGCGCGCCCGCTGGATGCTGGATGAGCTGGCCCGCCTGGCGCGCGCCCAGCGCATCGGCTGGCAACCGGAGCTGGCCACGCCCTATGCCAACACCGTGCCGGTGGATCGCCAGCCGCCCTTCCCCGGCGACCTGGCCGTCGAGGAGCGCATCGGCTCACTGATGCGCTGGAACGCGCTGGCCATGGTGGTGCGGGCCAACCAGGCCTATGGCGAGCTGGGCGGCCACATCGCCAGCTATGCCAGCGCGGCCGATCTTTTCGAGACGGGCTTCCACCACTTCTTCCACGGCCGGACCGACGTGCACGGGGGCGACCTGGTGTTCTTCCAGCCGCACAGCGCGCCCGGCGTGTATGCCCGCGCCTTCCTCGAAGGCCGCCTGAGCGAAAACGACCTGGCCCACTACCGCCAGGAGATCACCGCGCCGATCAATGGCGCCCGGGGCCTGTCGAGCTATCCGCACCCGTGGCTGATGCCGGACTTCTGGCAGTTCCCAACCGGCTCCATGGGCATCGGGCCGATCAGCGCCATCTACCACGCGCGCTTCATGCGCTATCTCACGCACCGCGGGTTGCTGGACTGCGAGGGCCGCAAGGTCTGGGGCTTCTTCGGCGACGGCGAAATGGACGAGCCGGAGTCGATGAGCGCGCTGACGCTGGCTGCGCGCGAGAGGCTGGACAATCTCGTCTGGGTGGTCAACTGCAACCTGCAGCGCCTGGACGGCCCGGTGCGCGGCAACGGCCGCATCATCGACGAGCTGGAAAAGCTCTTCGCCGGCGCCGGTTGGAACGTGGTCAAGCTGGTCTGGGGCAGCGACTGGGACGGCCTGTTCGCCCGCGACACCGACGGCGCCCTGCTGCGCGCCTTCGCCGAGACGGTGGACGGCCAGATGCAGACCTTCGCCGCCAAGGACGGCCGCTTCAACCGCGACCACTTCTTCGGCCAGAACGAAGCGCTGCAGCGCCTGGCCCAGGGCATGACGGACGAGCAGATCGACCGCCTCAAGCGCGGCGGCCACGACCTGGTGAAGATCCACGCCGCCTATGCCGCGGCTGCCGCCCACCGCGGCCAGCCCACGGTGATCCTGGCCCACACCAAGAAGGGCTACGGCATGGGTACCGCCGGCCAGGGCAGGATGACCACGCACTCGCAGAAGAAGCTGGACGAGGCCGACCTGATCGGCTTCCGCAACCGCTTCAACCTGCCCTTGAGCGATGAACAGGCCACCTCGCTGGCCTTCTACAAGCCGGCCGAAGACAGCCCCGAGATGCGCTACCTGCGCGAGCGCCGTGCCGCATTGGGCGGCGCCCTGCCCCAGCGCCGCACCGACTGCGCCACGCTGCCGGTGCCGCCGCTCGAAAGCTACGCCCGCTTCGCCACCGAGGCCGCCGGCAAGGAGATGAGCACCACCATGGCCTTCGTGCGCCTGCTGGGCAACCTGCTTAAGGACGGCGAGCTGGGCCCGCGCATCGTGCCCATCGTGGCCGACGAGGCGCGCACCTTCGGCATGGCCAACCTGTTCAAGCAGGTGGGCATCTACAGCAGCGTGGGCCAGCGCTATGCGCCGGAGGACATCGGCTCGGTGCTGAGCTACCGCGAGGCCATCGACGGCCAGATCCTGGAGGAAGGCATCAGCGAGGCCGGCGCCATCGCCAGCTGGACGGCCGCGGCCACCAGCTACAGCGTGCACGGCCTGGCCATGCTGCCCTTCTACATCTACTACTCGATGTTCGGCTTCCAGCGCGTGGGCGATGCCATCTGGGCCGCGGCCGACCAGCGGGCGCGTGGCTTCCTGCTGGGTGCCACCTCGGGCCGCACGACGCTGGGCGGCGAAGGCCTGCAGCACCAGGACGGCAGCAGCCACCTGGTGGCCGCCACCATTCCCAACTGCCGTGCGTGGGACCCGGCCTTCGCCGGCGAGATGGCCGTCATCGTCGATGCCGGCATGCGCGAGATGCTGGTGGAGCAGCGGGACGTCTTCCACTACATCACGCTGATGAACGAGAACTACGCCCAGCCCGACGTGCCCGAGAGTGCGCACGAGGACCTGCTGCGCGGCGGCTGGCGGTACGACGGCTGGCAGCGGCCCGACGGCGCACCGGTGGCCACGCAGCGCGTCACGCTGCTGGGCTCCGGAGCCATCCTCACCGAGGTGGTCAAGGCGGCGCAGGCGCTTGCCATGGAAGGCATCGAGGCCACGGTGTTCAGCATCACCAGTTGGAGCGAGCTGTCGCGCGAGGGCCTGGCCTGCGAGGCGCGCCTGCTGACCAGCGAGGCCGCGGCCGTGCGCATCGAGCCCTTCATCACCCGCCTGCTGGCCGCCAGCGAAGGCCCGGTGATCGCCGCCACCGACTACGTTCGCGCGGTGCCGGAGTCCATCCGCGCCTACGTGCCCGAGGGCCGGCGCTACCTCACGCTGGGCACCGATGGCTTCGGCCGCAGCGACACGCGGGCCGCGCTGCGCGATTTCTTCGGCGTGGACGCCGCGGCCATCACGACGGCGGCGCGGCGGCTGCTGGCCGCGGCCGGCACCTGAGACAGGCGCTGCTGGGGGCGCCGCGGCTCAGCGCGTGTGGACGATCTCGTCCAGCGGCGCCGGGCGACAAAGGTGATAGCCCTGCATCAGCGGGCATTGCAGCGCCCGCAGGGCCATCAGTTCCTCCACCCGCTCCACGCCCTCGGCCACCACGTCGATGCCCAGCGAGCGCCCCATCTGCAGGATGGTGCCCACCAGCAGGCGGTTGTCGCGCGAGGCATCCAGGCCCGAGATGAAGCTGCGGTCGATCTTGACCTGCCGCACATGGTCGCCGCGCAGCGAGGCCAGCGAGGAATAGCCGACGCCGAAGTCGTCGATGGAAATCGCCACCCCTGCGGCGGCCAGCCGCGCGAGCTTGCCCTGCGTGCTCTCGGCGTTGAGGGCCACCTCCTCGGTGATCTCCAGCTGCAGGCGCCGCGGCGGCACGCCATGGCGCTGCAGCGTGTCGAGCACCAGGTCGTCCACGTCCAGGTGCGCCATCTCGCGCGGCGAGACGTTCACCGCCAGCGGCAGATGGCCCATGCCGGCGGCATCGAGCTGGCGCGCGGCCAGGCACACTTGGGTGAGCACATGGTTCAGCAGCCGCCGCGCCAGGCCCGTGGCCGCCGCGGCATGCACGATCTGCTCGGGCGAGACCCAGCCGTGGCGCGGATGCAGCCAGCGCAGCAGGGCCTCGAAGCTGTGCAGCTCGCCGCCCGCCGTGAAGATCGGCTGGTACCACAGCACGATGCCACCGCTCTCCAGTCCCAGGGCCAGGTCACGCTCGACGTCGCGGCGCACCATCAAGGCCTGCTGCAGCCCGTGGTCGAAGAAGCGGAAGCTGTCGCCACCCGCGCGCTTGGCGCTGTAGAGCGCCTCGTCCGCGAAGCTCAGCATGTCCATCACCCCCAGGCCGCGCCCCACGCACAGGCCCACGCTCACGCCCAGTTGGCCGCCTTCCATCACGCTGGCCTGTGGGATCTGCTGCGTCAGCAGCCGGGCCAGTTGCTCGGGCGCTTGCGCGGAGCCGGGCACCTCGTAGAGCACCACGAACTCGTCGCCCCCCCAGCGTCCCACCACCGCATCGAGCCGCTCCAGCTCGCGGCTGAGCCAGGCGCCCACGTCCTGAAGCACGCGATCGCCCACCACATGGCCGAACACGTCGTTGATGGCCTTGAAACCATCCAGGTCCAGCATCAGCAGGCACTGCTCGCGCTCGCCGGCCGCTTCGAGGCGACGGCCGGCGGTATCGGCGAAGCCGTCGCGGTTGAACAGCCGCGTGAGCGGGTCGTGCATGGCGCGGAACTCCAGTTCCCGCGCCGCGGCCTGCGAGGCCTCGTGGGCCTGGCGAAGGCGATCGGCCATGGCAGTGGCCTCGTTCTTGAGCCGGCTGCCGCGTTTGAACCCGGCTTCGCTCTGCACACCGCTGCGGATCAGCGCGCCCAGGTAGACGAACACCATCAGCGCGAGCATCTGCCGCTCGAAGCCACCGGCCACCAACAGGCAGGCCGCCACCGACAGCAACGCCGGCGTGATGAAGAAGATGGGCACCCACGCATACGCAATGCCATAGGTGACCGAGCCTGCGGTGATGCCGCACACCACCGTGAGGTAGAAGAGGGTCTGCGGCGAGGTGTAGCCGTCGCACAGCAGCGGGACCATGGCCCAAACCAGGCCCGAGCACAGCCCCAGCAGCGTCGCGGCGCGCAGGTGCCATTCGACGCTGCGCGTGCGCCACCAGCGCCCGCTCAGCGCGGGCGCCGCTGGTTCGCCCGATGGTGCGTCCTGGGGCCCGCGGTAGGGCAGGCGACACACGATGGCGCGCGTGATGTTGACCAGGGCAGACAGCATCGCCCACACCACGCCCATGGCCAGCTCGCCACCGCTGTAGGCCATGAGCAACGCTGCCACGGTCAGCACGGCATTGATGGGAATGGCGGCCAGCACGCTGTGGCGCACGGCGACCATCTGGTCGTGCCGCACCATCCGACGCAACTCGGCCGCGTCGAGGTGCTCGGCATGCATGGCCGGAGCAGAGACGGAAAGGGAACTCATAGACACTGGACGGCGGCCCCACGCCCGGGCCGCAGGACAGGGCGACATCGTGGCGGCACGGCCGTCAAGCCGCACGCCCGATGTCACCTTGAAACGGGACGTTACGCGGGCATTGGGCCATCGCTTGCCGCACGCTTGCAAGCACTTTCGAACGGGGCTTGTCAGCCCGGCGAAGCGTTGAATCCGAAAGTTCTAGGAGCGGCCTTTCACCACTTGCCGGCGCCCGCCGGACGGGGCTTGAGTTGCTGCGCGCGAGTAAGCATTTCGACCGCGTCGGGACGGTTGCCCCGCTTGGCGAAGTCCAGCGCGGTCATGCCCAGCTGGTTCTTCATGGCGATGTCGGCACCCTCGTCCAGCAGCAGCTTCACGGCCTCGGCAGAGCCGTACATGGCGGCCATCATGAGCGGCGTGGTGCCGTTGGGCGACTGCGCGTCGATGAAGGCATGCTGCTCCAGCAGCTGCTTCATGATCGAGATGTGGCCGTTGGTGGCCGCGTAGTGCAGCGGCGCCCAGCCCGGCTTGTTGACGGCCGCGTCGCGGGCCAGCAGCAGGTCGACGTACTCCTTCTGGCCCTTGAGGGCCGCCATCATCAGCGGCGTCTCGTCGCTGGCGTTGGTGGCGTCGACGTTGACGCGCGGCGAAGCGATGAGCACCTTGGCGACGCGCGGCGAAGGCTCGCGCAGCGCCAGGAGCAGGCCGGTCTGGCCCTTGGGGTCGCGGCCGTTCGGGTCGAAGCCCTGCTTGAGCAGCCGCTCCACCGCGCCGGGGTTGTCGCTGATGACGGCGCGGAAGAAGTCATCGCTGGGGCTGGCCGTGGCGCAGGAGGCCGCGGCAAGGGCCGCCGCGAAGGCGAACAGGGTGCGGCGAGCGATGGAGGCGCGGGCAGGAAGGCTCATTGGGCGTGGACCTTGAAAAGCTGTTCGAAGTTGCGGCTGGTGACCTCGGCGACCGCTTCGACCGTCATGCCGCGCAGCTCGGCGATCTGCTTGGCCACGTAGGGCACGTACGACGGGTTGTTGGTCTTGCCGCGATAGGGCACGGGCGCCAGGTAGGGGCTGTCGGTCTCGATCAGCACGCGGTCCATGGGCACGAAGGCGGCCACATCGCGCAGGTGCTGGGCGTTCTTGAAGGTCAGGATGCCCGAGAAGGAGATGTAGAAGCCCAGGTCGAGCGCGGCGCGGGCCACCTCGGCCGTCTCGGTGAAGCAATGGAAGACGCCGCCGGCGGCGCCCTCGCGGCCGTCCTCGCCTTCCTCGCGCAGGATGGCCAGCGTGTCCACCGAGGCTTCGCGCGTGTGGATCACCAGAGGCTTGGCCACCCGCTGCGCGGCGCGGATGTGCACACGGAAGCGCTCGCGCTGCCAGTCCAGGTCGGCCACGGTGCGGCCGCCCTTGCGGGCGTCCATCTGGTAGTAGTCCAGGCCGGTCTCGCCGATGGCCACCACCTTGGGCTGCGCCGACAGCGCGACCAGCAGGTCCACGTCGGGCTCGCGCACGTCCTCGTTGTCCGGATGCACGCCCACGCTGGCCCAGAAGTTGTCGAAGCGCGCGGCCAGGCCCTGCACGGCCTCGAACTCCTCCAGCGTGGTGCAGATGCACAGCGCGCGGTCGACCTGCGCCTGCGCCATGTCGGCGCGGATGCGGTCGATGTCGGGCAGCAGCGAGGGCTCGGTGAGGTGGCAGTGGGAGTCGACGAACATGGGCGAAGCGAAGAAGAAGGCAAGGGACGCGGCGCCTCGTGCGAGGCCGGCACGTCAGAGGGTCTGGGTGGGCCGGTCGGAGGCCAGGCTGGCGCCGAGGATCTCCTCGATGCGGGCCTTGAGCTGGCGCGACTTCTCGTCGCCCGGAAAGCGGATGCCGATGCCCGGCGAGCGGTTGCCCGCAGCCTGTGGCGGCGTGATCCACGCCACCTTGCCGGCCACCGGGTAGCGCTGCGGATCCTCCGGCAGGGTCAGCAGCACGTAGACGTCGTCGCCGAGGCGGTATTCGCGCGCGGTGGGAATGAAGATGCCGCCATCGGCGAACAGCGGGATGTAGGCCGCGTACAGCGCGCCCTTCTCCTTGATGGCCAGCTGGATGACGCTGGGCCGCGGGATCGGGGCGGACGGGGCGGCGGTCGCGTTCATGGGCGTTCGGGGCTGCGGGAGTTTAGGGCGGCCTGCGCCTCGCTCACCAGGGCCTCGATCATCAGCCCCGCGTTGAACGGATGCTCGGCCGTGCGGGCCGCCTTGAGCAGCGACGCCGACCAGCGCGCCAGCACCGGCGCCGACGGCGGTGCCGGCAGCGAGGCGGCCTCGAAGAAACGGGGCTGCCCGCCGCCGGCCACGGCCATGAGGTCGTGGCAGAGCTTCTGCAGCGTGTCGATGGCGGCGGGCGGTGGCTGGTCCGCCAGCGCCGTGACGTCACCGCGGCGCATGGCCTGCGGCAGCAGCGACCAGGCCTTGGCCGAGGTGCCGCCACGCGCCAGGCGCAGCGCGTCGGAGGGCCGGCCGCCTGCCGCCCGCAGGAGCGCATGGGCCTCGGCCGCCGGCACGCCCTGCATCGCCAGCCAGGCTTCCGATTCGCCTTCGGCCGGCCAGGGCAGCGTGAAGGCCTGGCAGCGGCTGCGGATGGTGGGCAGCAGTTGCCAGGCGGCCTCGGTGGCGAGCACGAAGCGCACGTCGCCGACGGGTTCCTCCAGCGTCTTGAGCAGCGCATTGGCCGAGATGGCATTCATGCGCTCGGCCGGATAGACCAGTACCACCTTGCCGCGCCCGCGCCCGCTGGTGCGCTGGACAAAGCCCACGGCGTCGCGCATGGCCTCGACGCGGATCTCGCGGCTGGGCTTGCGCTTCTTGTCGTCGATCTCGGCCTGGGCCTTTTCGTCGATGGGCCAGCCCAGCTCCATCATGGCGACCTCGGGCATCAGCACCGCGAGGTCGGCATGGGTGCGCACGGCGATGGCATGGCAGCTCGGGCAGTGGCCGCAGGCGCCCTCCACCGCGGGCTGCTCACACAGCCACGCGGCGGCCAGGGCCAGCGCCAGGTCGTACTGGCCGAGGCCCGACGGCCCCTGCAGCAGCAGCGCATGGCCGCGCTGGCGCAGCAGCTGGTCGCGGGCGCGGGCCAGCCAGGGCGAGAGCGCGGGCGCCTCGTTCAGTTCAGCCATCCGCGCTCCTGCAGGGCGGCTTCGACCTGCACCCATACCGCCTCGCGATCCCTGTCGGCGTCGATGCGGGCGAAGCGGCCGGGCTCTTCCGCGGCGCGCCTTGCGTAGCCCTCGCGCACGCGGCGGAAGAACTCGGCCGGCTGGGCCTCGAAGCGGTCGGGCATGCGGGCGCCGGCCAGGCGCTCCGCGGCGACCTCGGGCGCCAGGTCGAACCACAGCGTGAGCCCGGGCTGCAGCAGTGCCGACCCGGCCTCCTGCTGCTGCACCCAGCGCTCCAGCGTCTGCAGCACCGCGAGGTCGAAGCCGCGGCCCGCGCCCTGGTAGGCGAAGGTGGCATCGGTGAAGCGGTCGCACAGCACCACGGCACCGCGCGCCAGGGCCGGCTGGATCACCTGCACGACATGGTCGCGCCGGGCCGCAAAGACCAGCAGCGACTCGGTGAGCGGGTCCATGGCTTCGTTCAGCACCAGCGCGCGCAGCGACTCGGCCAGCGGCGTGCCGCCGGGCTCGCGCGTGCGCACGACCTCGCGGCCGGCCGCAGCGAACAGCCGCTCGATCGCATCGAGGTGGCTGGACTTGCCGGCACCGTCGATGCCCTCCAGGCTGATGAACTGCCCCCGGCCCGCCTGCTGATCCATGCTCACCGCCCTCCCCGCTGGTATTGGTTGACCGCGCGGTTGTGCGCGTCGAGCGTCTCGCTGAACTGGCTGGTGCCGTCGCCGCGCGACACGAAGTACAGCGACTTGGTGCGTGCCGGCTGCACGGCCGCCAGCAGCGAGGCCTTGCCCGGCATCGCGATGGGCGTGGGCGGCAGGCCCTGGCGCGTGTAGGTGTTCCAGGGCGTGTCGGTCTGCAGGTCGCGCTTGCGCAGGTTGCCGTCGAAGGCGTCGCCCAGGCCGTAGATGACGGTGGGATCGGTCTGCAGCGGCATGCCGATGCGCAGCCGGTTGATGAAGACGCCGGCCACCTCGGCGCGGTCGCTGGCCTTGCCGGTTTCCTTCTCGACGATGCTGGCGAGGATCAGCGCGTCCTCGGGCGACTTGAGCGGCAGGTCGGGCGCGCGGGCGGCCCAGGCAGCCTCGAGCTTGCGGTCCATGGCGCGCAGGGCGCGCTGCAGCAGCGCCACGTCCGTCGAGTTCTTGGAATAGGTGTACGTGTCGGGGAAGAAGCGGCCTTCCGGATGCTGGCCGGGCCGGCCCAGGCGCGCCATCAGGTCGGCGTCGGAGAGCGCGGCGGTCTCGGGCTTGAGCATCTCGGCCTTGGCCAACGCGGCGCGCACCTGGCGGATGTTCCAGCCCTCCACCAGCACCACGCTGCGGGTGGCCTCGCGGCCGCGCACCAGGATCTCGAGCAGCAGGCGCGGCGTGACGCCGGCATCCATCTCGTAGCTGCCGGCGCGGATCTGCCGATCCTTGCCCGAGACACGGAACCAGGCATAGAGCAGCCGCGGATCGACCGCCACGCCGGCATCGGCCACGGCCTGTGCCACGCCGCGCGGGGTGGTGCCGGGCTCGACCGAGAGGTCGACGCTGACCGCTGGCAGACGCAGGGGCTGGTGCAGCCACCAGAGCGCCCAGCCGCCCACGGCCAGCACCGACAGCAAGACCAGCAGGAACAGGGAGGCGAAAAAACGACGCACGGCGGATGGGTGGATCGGGAACGGCCGAAGGGCGGGATCGGCGGGCCGCCGGGGCCGGCGGCGCGGGCTGGAGCGAGTGTCCCGCGCAAGGCGCCGCCAAAAGCCGGCCATGATAATTCAGGCATGACCTCTCCCCTTTTTCAAGGTGTGACGCCCCCGCTTGCGGCGCTGGGTGTGATCCGCGCGGAGGGCGCCGATGCGGCGGCCTTCCTACATGGCCAGCTCACGCAGGACTTCCTGCTCCTCAAGGACGACACGGCCCGCCTGGCGGCGCTGTGCTCGCCCAAGGGCCGCATGCTGGCCAGTTTCGTCGCCTGGCGGCAGGCGCCGGAGCAGTTCCTGCTGGTCTGTGCGCGCGACCTGCTGGCACCCACGCTCAAGCGGCTGTCGATGTTCGTGCTGCGCGCCAAGGTCAAGCTGAGCGACGCCACGGCCGACTTCGACGTGCGCGGCCTGGCCGGCGCGGCCATCGCGGCGGCCGGCGCCGATCCTGCCGCGGCGCCCGGCCAGCGCCTGGCGCCCGCCGAGGGCCTGAGCGTCGTGGCCCTGCACGGCTGCGAAGGCGTGCCGCGTGCCCTGTGGCTGGCCCCGGCGGGCACGCCCGCCCCGGCCGGCAGCACGTTGAGCCCCGAGACCTGGGCCTGGAGCGAGGTGATGAGCGGCGTGGTGGCCATCAGCGCGCCCGTCGCCGACGCCTTCGTGCCGCAGATGCTCAATTACGAGTCCGTGGGCGGCGTCAACTTCAAGAAGGGCTGCTACCCCGGCCAGGAGGTGGTCGCCCGCAGCCAGTTTCGCGGCACGCTCAAGCGGCGCGGCTATGTGATGACGGCCGAGGCGCCCCTGGCCGCCGGCCAGGAGGTATTCGGCGCCGACCCCGAGCAGCCCGTCGGCACCGTGGCGGCGGCGGCCCCGGCACCGGGCGGCGGCTGGGTGGCGTTCGTGTCGATGCAGACCGCGGCCCTGGAAGCCGGCGGCCTGCGCGCGGGCGAGGCGCCGCTGACCGTCCAGCCCCTGCCCTATCCGCTGCTGGAAGACATCTGAAAAGGTGAACGGGCCGGATGCGGGCCCGTGCGCCGCCGTGCGTGAATGGACTACAGGGCCCGCTGCATCGTGATGTGCGCTATCCCCGCCTCCTCGAAGGGCTCGCCCACGGGCTCGTAGCCCAAGCGCGCATAGAAACGCTCGGCGCTGCGCTGGGCATGCAGCGCCACCGCCTTGTCGCCGCGGGCACGGGCGGCGGCCTCGAGCGCGCGCAGCACCCGTTCGCCATGGCCCTGGCCGCGCAGCACGCGCTCGACGGCCATGCGGCCGATGCGCGCGACGCCCTGCGCATCCGCCGGCAGCAGCCGGCCGGTCGCGATCGCGTGGCCCAGGCGATTGCGCGCCAGGCCGTGGAGGCTGGTGGCGTCGTCGTCGTCCCATTCGAGCGCCTCGGGAATGCCCTGTTCCTGCACGAAGACCGCGCGGCGCAGCGCGCCGGCCGCCTCGCCGAGCGTGGCCCAGTCGCCGGTGAGCACCTCGGACATGGACTCGCCGGCCTCGTAGCCCATCAGCACCGCCCGCAGCGCAGCCGGCACCGGCCTGGAGGTCTGCGTCGCCGGGTCGGCATACACATAGACCAGCTCGCAGCCGACCAGGTACTGGTCCTGGCGGAACAGCGCGCCCTCGAACACGAGGGACGAATTGCCGATGCGTACGCACTTCATGGCCACGTCGACCACGTCGTCCACCCGCGCCGAGGCGCGGTAGTCGACCGTGGCCTTGCGCACGTACAGGTCGCCGCCGAGCGCATGCATCGACGACTCGTAGGCCATGGCCAGCGCCCGCCAGTAGTCGGCGATGGCCGTGTCGAAGTACATCAGGTAGTGGGCGTTGAAGACGATCTTCTGCATGTCCACCTCGGCCCAGCGCACGCGCAGGCGGTGGAAGAAGCGGAAGTCGGCGCGGCGGGGCAATGTCTCGGTGCTCATGGTCTTGGAATGGGAAGGTCCGGCCGGGCCGGCATGGGGATCAGGGCTGCAGCGCGGCCGCCAGGGCATGCGCGGCATCGGCATGGGCCTGCTGCGCCTCGGGGATGGCGCGGCCCATCTTGATGAACTCGTGGATGACGCCGCGGTAGATCTCGAGCGAGACCGGCACGCCCGCCAACCGCAGCCGGTCGGCATAGGCCACACCCTCGTCGACCACGGGGTCGTGCTCGGCCAGCCCGATCCAGGCCGGCGCGACGCCGTCCAGGTCTTCGGCCAGCAGCGGCGCGAAGCGCCAGTCGCGGCGGTCCGCGGCGTCGATGTACTGGGCGAAGAACCAGTCCACCAGCGCCTTGGTGAGCACCGGCCCGTCGGCGAAGCGGCGGTACGAATCGGTGTCGGCGGACGGCCCGGTGCCCGGGTAGAAGAGCAGTTGCAGGGCCAGCGGCAGCCCCGCGTCACGGGCCAGGATGGCGCACACCGCGGCCAGTGTGCCGCCGGCGCTGTCGCCGCCCACGGCCAGGCGCGCGCCGTCCAGGCCCAGGGCCTCGGCGCCATGGCCGGCGATGTACTGGAAGGCGTCCCAGGCATCGTTCGCGGCGGTGGGAAAGCGGTGTTCCGGCGCCAGGCGGTAGTCGACCGACAGCACCGCGCAGCCCGAGCGCTGCGCCAGCACGCGGCACAGCGTGTCGTGGGTGGCGACGCTGCCGACCACGAAGCCGCCCCCATGGAAGTACAGCAGCACCGGCAGGCGCCCCGCGGAGGGCGCATACAGCCGTGCGGGCAGCAGCGTGCCGTCGCGTGCGGGGATGTGCAGGTCTTCGATGCGGGCCAGCTCGGGCCGGGGCACTTCGAGCACGGCCGCGCCCTTTTCGTAGGCCTGCTTGGCCTGGGCGGGTGTGAGGGCGTTGAGGGGCGGATGGCCGGCGCGGGCCATGCGCTCGACCACGCCCGCCATGCGGGGCGTGAGTCCGGCCATGGCCGAGGATTCAGGAGGCATGCGAAGCGGGGGAAAGGGTCAGCGGAACGGTGCGCCATCGTAGTGGACGGTCGCGCGCAGCCCCGGTCGCGGGGGCAACAGCGCGCAGCGATGGGGCCGAGGGCATGCAGGCTGTCTCCGGGTTGAATGGCCGCGGCGGGGCTTCGCCTTAGGATGCGGGCGAATCCTCAACGCGGAGACACCCGACGATGGCGCTCATCAACTACCTCACCCAGATCCAGTTCGAGTTCGGCGCGCTGCGCCTGCTGGCCGACGAATGCCGGCGCATCGGCATCGAAAGGCCGCTGGTCGTGACCGACGCTGGCGTGCGTGCCGCCGGCCTGCTGGACAGGACACTCGCCGCCCTGGGCGATCTGCAGGCCTCGGTCTTCGACCAGACGCCCTCCAACCCCACCGAGGCTGCCGTGCGTGCCGCCGTCGAGGTGTACCGCCAGGGCCGCTGCGACGGACTGATCGCCGTGGGTGGCGGCTCGGCCATCGACTGTGCCAAAGGCGTGGCCATCGCCGCCACGCACGAGGGACCGCTCAAGACCTACGCCACCATCGAAGGCGGCTCGCCGAAGATCACCGAGCAGGTGGCGCCCCTGATCGCCGTGCCCACCACGGCGGGCACCGGCAGCGAGGTGGCGCGGGGCGCCATCATCATCGTGGACGACCACCGCAAGCTGGGCTTCCACAGCTGGCACCTGATGCCCAAGGCCGCCATCTGCGACCCCGAACTCACCCTCGGCCTGCCCGCCAGGCTGACCGCCGCCACCGGCATGGACGCCATCGCCCACTGCATGGAGACCTTCATGGCCGGCGCCTTCAATCCGCCGGCCGACGGCATCGCACTCGACGGCCTGGAGCGGGCCTGGAACCACATCGAGCGCGCCACCAAGGACGGCAGCGACCGCGAAGCCCGCCTGAACCTCATGAGCGCCTCGATGCAGGGCGCGATGGCCTTCCAGAAGGGCCTGGGCTGCGTGCACAGCCTGAGCCACAGCCTGGGCGGCGTGGACCCGCGCCTGCACCACGGCACCCTCAACGCCCTCTTCCTGCCCGCCGTGGTGCGCTTCAACGCGGGCGCCGAGTCGGTCCAGAAGGAACTGCGCCTGCAGCGCATGGCCCGCGCCATGCACCTCGACCAGCCGGGCGACATCGGCGAGGCCATCCGCGACATGAATGCCCGCCTCGGCCTGCCCAAGGGCCTGGCCGAGGTCGGCGTCACCGAGGCGATGTTCGACAAGGTCATCGACGGCGCCATGGCCGACCACTGCCACAAGACCAATCCGCGGCTGGCGACGCGCGAGGATTACCGGGAGATGCTGGCCATGTCGATGTGAGGCGCGGCACCGGCCGGGCAGGTCGCGCGCCCGGGCGATCGGCCGCGCGGCGCCCGGCTCCTTCTCGCAGGCGCAGGCGCCGGACGGGGCAGGCTCAGACGCCCAGTTGCTCGGCCCAGCCCAGGGCCTCGACATGCATGGCCAGCAGCCGGTCCACCGGCACGCGGTAGCGCTGCGAGACGATCTCCAGCAGCCCGGCGTCCGCGCTCTCGCAGGCCTTGGCCAGCTCCAGCAGGCCGGCGAACGGCCCGCTGCCCTGCACGATGGCCTCGCGCACCGCGTCGGGCAGCGGCATGAGCGCCAGGGCCTCGCGCAGCGGCGTGGACATCAGCACGTCGAGCATCGAGAACAGGCCGGTCATGAAGGCCTGGTCGGCATCGCCCGGCGACATCTCCTGCAACGCCAGCAACTCCATCAGGCGCCCGCGCACGACCGCCGTGGTGCCGGCCGCGGGTGCCACGCTGCCGGGCGCGCTGCCCGCCAGCAGCAGGGCCGACCAGCGCAGCAGCGGCTTCATGCCGACGGCCATCACGGCATGGCGGAAGGACTCGATCTTGTGGCCGAAGCCGATGCCGGCCGTGTTGAGGTGGCTCAGCAGCTTGTAGGCCAGCGTGGGCTCGTGCTTGAGCAGGGCCTCGATTTCGAAGACCTCGGCCTCGCGCGCCACCAGGTTCAGCAGCTTGATGAGCGAGGCATAGGACAGCTGCACGCTGCGGTCGGCGACGGTGGGCGGCTGCAGGTACCAGCGCCCCTCGAACAGGCGCACGCCGGCGGCGGCCAGTTGCTTGAACTGCACCGGCGTGCGCACATGCACCGCCAGCGGAATGGCCTGCGTGGTCTTCTGGATGGCCCGCGCCATCATCGAGGCCAGGTCCAGCGGCAGCACGCCCATCTCCAGGATGACGTAGGAGGCCAGCGGCACCGAGGCCTCGTATTCCTTGAGCAGCCGCACGTCGAAGGCGAGCTTGAAGCCGCGCGCACGGGCGGCCTGCAGCAGATCGGTGTCGAGGCCACGCTGCGTCCCACCGCCGGCGATCTGCAGCACGACATGCTCGGTGTCCAGGCCGTCGAGCGCACCCGCGGCGATGTCGTCGCAGCTGCAGGCGAGGAAGGTGGGGCTCTTGAGCGCCGGCATCGAGCCGTCATGCGGCTCCCGCAGGCTCGGGTCCATCAGCCGTTCGGAAGGCCGGCCGCGCAGCGGCACCGCCTGGTAGCCGCCCAGACGCCGGTGCGCATCGACGATCACGCGCCGGCCCAGCGAAGGCCTTGCACCGTCCTGCGCCAGGGCGCCGGTTTCGTCACCGGGCACGGGCAGCGAGGGCGATTGGGTGTTGAGCATGGCAAGCCTTCCATGGGACTGATCCCTTAGCGCGATATCGGCAGCGTCACCCCCGTCTTTAGCTTTTTCAAGAAAAATCTTCTTGATTTAACACAGTGCCGGACAAATTTCGGCATTTATTAAATCCAAAGGATTCAATTTCGCAGTAGTCCTCCACGACGCGGCGCGCCGCCCGCGCGGCATGAACTTACGCGGTGGGAAGGATCGAGTGGCCGCGGAGCAGGCCAGGCGCCGCCGGCCAGGAGCTACAGCGGCAGGAGCCGGGCCGGATCGGGCCGGCGCAGCCATTGCGCCCATTCATCGGCCAGCCGGCGCGCCTCGGCCACGGCGGTGCCCCAGGCCCGCATGCGCGCGGCCGGGTCCAGCTGGAGGTCGGTGAAATCGGTGCGGTCGGGCAGCTTGCCGCGCGGCAGGCTGCGCACCCAGTCCGGATCGGGCGCGATCAGCACCATGCGGTCGAGCGCGGGCGTGGACCGATGCCGCCACTTGAGGCCCTTGTCCAGCCAGCCCGGCACCACCGCCTGCTGGAAATGCGGATAGAGCACGAGGCCGTCGTCGGCCCGGTAGCGCAGGTGCAGGTGATAGTCGGTGATGCCGCCATCCCAGTAGGCACCCGGCGGCGCGCCCGGGATGTCGTGCACAGCCTTGAGCACGAAGGGGATGGAGCAGGAGGCCTGCAGCGCGGGATGGAAGTTGGCCGCGTCCAGCGGCACCCGCCGGGTGCGGAAGTCCTGGGCGTCGAAGGGCAGTTCGGCACCGCCGGCCGAGAACACGCAGCGCTCCAGCCAGGCGCCCAGTCCGCGCCGGTGCACGCCGTTGGCGACGAAGGCGCCCAGGTAGCCGGCCACCGTGCGCGCGCCGCCCTCGCGGCCCAGCAGATGGCGGCCGCGCGCGGTGACGACATGCAGCCGGTAGCGGGGATGGGCCAGCACCTCGGCGGCCCGCGGGCCGAAGAAGCCGCACAGGTCGGCATTGAAGCGCTCGCTGATCTGCTGCGGCGTCATGCGGCGCGCGCCCGCTGGCGGATCGAAACGCTGGGCGATGTAGTCGCGCTCGAAGCGGGCGAAGGCCTCGGCCGGGTCGTGGAGGCAGGCGGTGGCGAGGCGCCAGGCGCCAATGGAGGCGCCGACCAAGTCCACCGGCTGGCCGGACTGCGGCAGCCATTCGCCGAAGATGAAGCGGTCGAGCGGCCCGAGGATCAGTCCCTTGGGCCCGCCGGCCGCGCCGGGGATCACGCGGATGTGCTCGGGCGCGAGGCCGTGCTTCTCGATGTGGGCGCGGGCCGCGGGGCCGGCGTGGATGCGCAGGGCTTTCATGGGATCGGGAAAGGCGGCGGTTTGTGCGGGGCCGGTGTTGCGTCCTTCGGCAAGCGGGGCGTGGCGGCGCCGGCAGGGATGGCGGACATTCAGGCCCGTTCGGCGAGCGGCCGCAGCGCCTGCGCATGCTCGCCGCAGAGCGCCCGGAAGCCCTCGCTGATGCGCGGGTCGGCTGCGGCGGCCTCCCAGAAACCGAGCGCTGCGGTGCAGGCTTCGTGCCACGCGGTTCGCTCCTCGGGCAGCGGCAGGGCGAATTCGGGGGTGCGCACCGGCAACTCGCCGCCAGCCAGCGGCGCCAGCCGCATGGGCAGCATGTCGTAGGCCGGCGCGAGCGTCAGGCGCCCCTCGTGCGGCGCGAAGGCCAGGTTGCCGGTGTGCATGTCGCTGTTGGCGATGAGGCGGCCGAACCACCAGAGCCGCTGCACCGCGGGCGCGACGCCCTCGGCGAGCAGGCCCAGGCCGTCCAGCGCGGCCGTCAACGCCGGCCATTGGCTGCCGCCGCGGCCCAGGAAGGCGGCGTCCAGTACGTCGAGCGCGCACAAGGCGCTGCGGCCGGCGTCGCCGTGCCGGTCGAAGCGCTCGACTTCCAGGAAGGTGCGCCCGCCGCCGGCCAGAATGCGGCTGCGTGCGGCCCGCAGGCCCGGCAGCGTGGCCGCCGCTTCGAGCGCCAGGTGCTCGCAGACCAGCAGGTCTGCCCAGCGGCGCACGGTGGTGGAATCGTCCGCGCCCGAGAACTTGACGATGACATGCGGCGTGGCCGCGCCCGCCAGCGCCCGCGCCGCCGTGAACTTGGGGAACTCGCCCGCCGCGCTGGAGCCCGCCACGCCCGCCGCCACGGCCTCGTCGGCACGCTGCAGGTAGTGCGCCACGTGCTCCGCCTCGGCCATGGGTGCCTGGGGCTGCGCCCGCTCGGCCAGCCATTGCTGGCAGGCGGCCTCGCCCACGATCAGGTTGCCGCTCAGGTCGCTGCCGGCCACGCTCATGACGAAGAGCGCGTCGTCGTCGCTCCAGCGGGTCACATCCTCGGGCACCTGCAGCCGGCGGTGGGACAGGCGCGCGAACTGCCGGCCCATGTAGCCTTGCGGCCGCATCTGGTGAAGGGGGTACGGCAGGCCGGGCCACCAGCCGTCGCGTGCCTCTTCAGGCACGGGCCAGCCGGCATCCGCCAGCAGAAGGTGGCTGCCCTCGGGCTGGGTGAGCGTGAGCGGGCCGACGGCCTGCAGCCGGCCCTCCCGGCCGACGGCAAACACGGGCAACTGCGAGGGGCCACCCCGCAGCCGGCGCGCGAGGGCATGCCGCGTGCGCCGGGCCCGCCCCGCGCTGATGACCTCGCCCGCCGGCAGACGGGCCATCTGCCGATGCAGGGTCGGGACGCTGACGCCGAGCGCCGCCGCCAGCTCGGGTGCCGCCTGCGCCGGCCGGAGCGCCAGCTGTTGCCGCAAGGCTTCCGGGCTGAGTTGAACGGGTCGCATGGTTATGAAACGATTTCTGAAATGATTTTATTCAGAAATTCCCTTTTCAATCAACCACTTGGAAACCTTCAGGCCCGTTTTTCGAGAAGATTCCCAAAATGGTCAACGCTTGAGGCTTTGCAGCTTGGCAAACGCCGCGGCCATCTGCCCGCCGGCCTGCGGCGCGGAGTCGCGCCGAGGCCCCTGCCCCCGGCCAGCAGGCTCGAAGCGGTTGCCGTCCCGCGCGCCATCGCGACGGCCGCCCGTGGACGCATCCAGCTTCATGGTCAGGCCGATGCGCTTGCGCACCACGTCCACTTCCATCACCTTCACGCGCACGATGTCGCCGGTCTTGACGACCTCGCGCGCGTCGTTGACGAACTTGTGCGAGAGCTGGCTGACGTGCACCAGGCCGTCCTGGTGGACGCCCAGGTCCACGAAGGCGCCGAACTGGGCCACATTGCTGACCGTGCCTTCGAGCACCATGCCTTCCTTGAGGTCGGCGATGTCCTCGACGCCCTCGTTGAAGCGGGCCACCTTGAAATCAGGGCGTGGGTCGCGGCCGGGCTTCTCCAGCTCGGACAGGATGTCCTTGACCGTGATGACGCCGAACTTCTCGTTGGCGAAGAGCTCCGGCCGCAGCGTCTTGAGCATGTCGGCCCGGCCCATCAGTTCGGCCACCGGCTTGCCGGTCTTCTCCATGATCTTCTGCACCAGCGGATAGGTTTCCGGGTGCACGCCGGTCATGTCCAGCGGATCGGCGCCGCCACGGATCCGCAGAAAGCCCGCGCTCTGCTCGAAGGCCTTGGGCCCGAAGCCGCTGACTTCCAGCAGTTGCCGGCGCGTGGAGAAGGCGCCGTTGGCCTCGCGCCAGCGCACCACCGCCTTGGCGACGCTGGGCGTCAGGCCCGACACGCGGCTGAGCAGCGGCACGCTGGCCGTGTTCAGGTCCACGCCCACGCCGTTCACGCAGTCCTCGACCACGGCGCTCAGCGTGCGGGCCAGCTCGCTCTGATTGACGTCATGCTGGTACTGGCCCACGCCGATGCTCTTGGGGTCGATCTTCACCAGCTCGGCCAGCGGGTCCTGCAGCCGGCGGGCGATGCTGGCGGCGCCGCGCAGGCTCACGTCCACGTCGGGCATCTCCTGGCTGGCGTATTCGCTGGCGCTGTAGACCGAGGCGCCGGCCTCGCTGACCACCACCTTCTCCACATGCGGCGCGGGCGCGCCGGCCTGCTCGCTCATCTTGCCCAGCAGCTTGATCAGGTCGGCCGCCAGCTTGTCCGTCTCGCGGCTGGCGGTGCCGTTGCCGATGGCGATCAGGTTGACGCCGTGCTTGGCGCACAGCTTGCCCAGCGTGTGCAGCGAGCCTTCCCAGTCCTTGCGCGGCTCGTGCGGGAATACGGTGGCGGTGTCCACCAGCTTGCCGGTGGCGTCGACCACGGCCACCTTCACGCCGGTGCGGATGCCCGGGTCCAGCCCCATCACCACGCGGGGGCCCGCCGGCGCGGCCAGCAGCAGGTCGCGCAGGTTGTCGGCGAAGACCTTGATGGCGACCTTCTCGGCTTCTTCCCGCAGGCGGGAGAACAGGTCGCGCTCGCTGGACAGGCTCAGCTTGACGCGCCAGGTCCAGGCCACGCACTTGCGGATCAGGTCGTCGGCCTTGCGGCCCTGGTGGCTCCAGCCCAGATGCAGGGCGATGCGGCCTTCGGCGATGCTGGGCTTGCCCGGCTCGGGCTCGACGGGCAGCACCAGCTTGGCGTCCAGCACCTCCAACTGCCGGCCGCGAAACACGGCCAGCGCCCGGTGCGAGGGCACGCGGCCGATGGGCTCGTCGTACTCGAAGTAGTCGCGAAACTTGGCGACCTCGGGGTCATTCTCGTTCTTGCCCCCCACCAGTGAGGACTTGAGCAGGCCCTCGGCCCACAGCCATTCGCGCAGCGACTGCACCAGCGCCGGGTCTTCGGCCCAGCGCTCGGACAGGATGTCGCGCACGCCGTCGAGCACCGCCATGGTGGTCGAGAAATCGGGGCCCGGCTTGCCGTCGTCCAGCGTGGTCGGCGGCTTCAGGAAGGCCTGGGCCTCGGCCACCGGGTCCAGCGTGGGGTCGGCCAGCAGCTTGTCGGCCAGCGGCTCGATGCCGAATTCCCGGGCGATCTGCCCCTTGGTGCGGCGCTTCTGCTTGAAGGGCAGGTAGATGTCTTCCAGCTCCTGCTTGGTCGGCGCACTGGCGATGGCCAGGCGCAGGGCGTCGGTCAGCTTGCCCTGCTCGTCGATGGCCTTGAGCACCGCGCCGCGGCGGTCCTCCAGCTCGCGCAGGTAGGTCAGGCGCACTTCCAGTTCGCGCAGTTGCGCATCGTCCAGGCCGCCGGTGGCCTCCTTGCGGTAGCGGGCGATGAACGGCACCGTGGCGCCGCCGTCCAGCAGGTCGGTCGCAGCCTGGACCTGGTGCTCGCCCACCTTCAGCTCGGCGGCGATCTGGCGAATGATCTTCTGCATGCTTGCTTGGTTCTACCCAGGGAAAAAGGGCGGCAGTTTGCCATAGAGGGCCGGTATTTCTGGCAAGGCCGGGCTGCGCGGCCAACGGACCTGCCTACCATCGGCCGCGGCTGCAGCCCACGGCGCAGCCGATTTGTCATAAGGGAGGAATCATGTTCGACAAGAAGCACCACGGCGTGCGCGCAAGCACGCTCGTCCTGGCCGCCATCGCGGCCACCATAGCCGCCTGCGGAGGGGGAAACGATTCCCCGACCTTCGCGCCACTGGCCAACGCACCCGCGCCCGCACCAGCACCCGCAGACCCGCCTGCAGCGGATCAGGGCTCCGGGCCCTGCACCAACGAAGCGGACTACCGGGAAGGCACGACCGTCTCGTTCAAGGCCACGATCGCCGACACGCCGGGCAGCGCAGCTGGATTTCAGCGACGCAGCGTGACGGGGCCGCGCGAAAGTTTCGCCAATGCCAATCCGGTGGGCTTCGTATTGGCCGCCGATGTCCGCCAGAGCACCATGACCGGCGCCGATCCCAACGCGAGCATCACGCTCACGACGACGGATGTGCGCAAGGAGTACCGCGAACTGGCCGGCGGCAAGGTTCTCATCTACGGGGACAAGTCCGTCGCGGAAACCGTGTTCTCCAATGCGACGTCCGGGGCTGTTGGCGGCACGACGACCGCAACGACCCAACGCACCTTCGACCCACCCCTGGCCTACCCAGCCAACATGCAACCGGGCGAGGTGGCCAGCCAGCGCACGATCCGGACGACCACCCGGCTCACCACAGGCGTGCTGTCCGCTCCGGCCTCCACTTCCACGGACGAGGGAAGGTTCGACCTGACCTACCAGGGCCGCGAGCGCATCAGCACACCCCTGGGCACGTTCGACAGCTGCAAGTTCACGTACCAGTTGACAGCGGCCCAGTCCGGCGCATCCCTGCAGACGAGCCAGGACACTTGGGTCGCTGCCGAAGGGCCTTACCGCGGCCAACTGCTCCGCCAAAAGAAGAGCGGTGCCATCTGGGATGTGGTGACGCTGGACTATTCGCCAAGCTAAGCCCCTGCAGCGGCAGTCCTTGTCGCTGCTGATCGTTGAACCGGCCCGCGCACTGCGCGGGCCTTTTTACTGGAATCCAAAAAGCGCCGTTCGATCAGCCGAGCGCCGCCCACTATTGATAACGTACAATCGTTATCGTGTTCTCCCCGCTTCGTGACGCCATCTCAACCCGGGCCCCTTCGCCCGCCAGCCTGCTGAGCCTCGGCGCAGGCGTGCGTCTGGCGCTGGCCGCGCTCCTCATGGCGGCGCTGGCACTGGCCGCCTGGTGGGCGATGCTGGAATGAGCGCGCTCCGCCCTTCCGCCGCGTCGAGCACGCAAACCGCGGCGTCGCCCGTGCAGGCGGTCCAGACCTGTCCCATCCGCCTTCAGGACCTGACGGTGGCGTACCGGGGCCATCCGGCGGTGCACCATGTGTCGGGCGATTTCACGGCCGGTGCGCTGACCGCCATCGTCGGCCCCAACGGCGCCGGCAAGACCACCCTGCTCAACGCCATCATGGGCCGGCTGCGCCCGAGCACCGGCCGCGTGGAGCTGGCCGCGCACTGCGCCGGCCGCATCGCATGGCTGCCGCAGCAGGCCGAGATCGACCGCGCCTTTCCGCTGCAGGTCTTCGACCTGGTGGCGATGGGGCTGTGGCGGCAGATCGGCAGCTTCGGCCGCCTGCGCCCCGGGCACCGCGACGCGATCCTGTCCGCGCTCCAGACCGTCGGCCTGGGCGGCTTCGAGCGGCGCAACATCGGCGAGCTTTCGGCAGGCCAGTTCCAGCGCGTGCTCTTCGCCCGCACGCTGCTGCAGGACGCGCCGGTCATCCTGCTGGACGAGCCCTTCAACGCCGTGGACGCCCGAACCACCGACGACCTGCTCGCCGTGGTCCAGGGCTGGCGGGCCGAGGGCCGCACGGTCATCGCCGTGCTGCACGACATCGCCCAGGTCCGGGCGCATTTCGACGAGGCGCTGCTGCTGGCCCGGCGCTGCGTGGCCTGGGGGCCCGTGGGCGAGGTGCTGCAGCCCGCGCACCTGGCCTCGGCGCGGCACATGGCCCAGGCCTGGGACGAACAGGCGCCGGTGTGCGAAGGCGCGCCAGCGCTGCATCGGGTCGGGAGCGCCACGCCATGACGCTGCATGAGCTGCTGATCCAGCCCTTCGTCGATTTTGGCTTCATGCGCCGGGCGCTGGTCGGCGCCCTGGCGCTGGCCCTGGGCAGCGCGCCCATGGGCACGCTGCTGGTGCTGCGCCGCATGAGCCTGATGGGCGACGCCACCGGCCACGCGCTGCTGCCGGGCGCGGCCCTGGGCTTTCTGATCGCCGGCCCATCGCTCGCGGCCATGAGCATCGGCAGCTTCCTGGCCGCCATCGGCGTGGCGCTGGGTGCCGGCGTGGTGGCGCGGGCCACCGCGCAGCGCGAGGACGCCAGCTTCGCCGCCTTCTACCTCATCGCCCTGGCGCTCGGCGTGATGCTGGTGTCGCTGCGGGGCACCAGCGTCGACCTGATGCACCTGCTCTTCGGCACCATCCTCGCGGTGGACGATGGCGCGCTGCTGCTGATCTGCGGCACGACCTGCGTCACGCTGGCGGTGCTGGCCCTGCTCTGGCGCCCGCTGATCGCCGAATGCGTGGACCCCGGCTTCCTGCGCAGCGTGGGCGGGCCGGGCCGCTGGGTCCACCTGGCCTTCCTGGTGCTCACTGTGGCCAACCTGGTGGCCGGCTTCCAGGCCATGGGCACGCTGATGGCGGTGGGGCTCATGATGCTGCCCGCCACCGCCGCCCGCTTCTGGGTGGGCCAGGTCGGCGGTCTGATCGCCGTTGCGGCGCTGATCGCCGCCTTCTCCGGCTTCGCCGGCCTGCTTCTGTCGTACCACGCGCAGTGGCCGTCCGGCCCGGCCATCGTGCTGGTGGCCGGCGCCATCTACCTGCTGTCGCTGTTCGTCGGCAGCCGCGAGGGCCTGCTGTGGCAGCGGCTACGGCGTCCGCACCGGCTGGCATGAGCGCGCGAACCGGCGCCGGAGCCATGCGATCCCGCACCACGACCCCAACCGTTCGCCCTGAGCCCGTCGAAGGGCAGAACAGCGCGCAGGCGTCACCGCGGCGCGAACCGGGCGCCTCGTTCGCATTCCATTCACCCTCGCTTCGTCCCGAAACATGCCGTCCCTGCTGATCTCCCGCCGTCCCTTTCTGATCGGCCTGCTCGCCGTCGCTGCCCTCGCTAGCAGCACCGCCCATGCCCAGGACAAGCCCCTCCAGGTCGTGGCCAGCTTCTCGATCCTGGCCGACATGGTGCGTGAAGTCGGCGGCCCGGACGTGCAGGTCCAGGCGCTGGTCGGGCCGAATGCCGACGCGCATGTCTTCCAGCCCACGCCTGCCGACGCCCGCGCCCTGGCCGCCGCGGACCTGGTGGTGGTCAACGGCCTGGGCTTCGAAGGCTGGATCGACCGGCTGGTGAAGACCTCCGGCTACCGTGGCAGCGTGGTGGTCGCCAGCGCCGGGGTCACGCCGCGCAAGGCCGACGACGACGAGGCCGAACACGGCCACGACCATGGTCACGGCGAGGGCACCGATCCCCACGCCTGGCAGGACCTGCGCAACGCCGTGCGCTACGTCGCCAACATCCGCGACGCGCTGGCCCAGTTGCGCCCGGCCCATGCCGCCGCCATCGGCGAACGGGCGGCCGCCTACACCGCCAAGCTCCAGGCGCTGGACCGCGAGGTCCGCGCGCGCTTCGCCGCCATCCCGGCTCAGCGCCGCCGCATCCTCACCTCGCACGACGCCTTCGGCTACTTCGGCGCGGCCTACGGCGTGACGCTGCTGTCGCCGCAGGGCATCAACACCGATGCCGAGCCCTCGGCCGCCGGCGTGGCACAACTCATCCGGCAGATCCGCAAGGGCCAGGTGAGTGCCGTGTTCATGGAGAACATCTCCAGCCCGCGCCTGGTGGAGCGGATCGCCCGCGAATCGGGTGTGGCCGTGGGCGGCAAGCTGTACTCGGACGCCCTGTCTGCACCGGGCACCGAGGCCGCCAGCTACCTGCAGCTGTTCCGCTTCAATGCCGACGCCATCGCGACGGCGCTGACCGCCAGGGCGCGGTGAAGGCGGTGCCATCCTGCGCCGGGCCGGCCGACCGACTCGATAGACTGCCCGCCATGAGCGCCGCCCATCGCCATTCGCATGACCACGAGGACAACGCCCCCGCGTCCGACGAAGGCATGGTGCCGGAGGGCGCCATCGGCACGCGCGGCACCCGCCAGCGGGCGGCCATCCGGCGGGTGATCGACGAATCGCCCCGGCCGCTGCTGCCAGCCGAGATCCTGGCCGTGGCCCAGCAGGATGTACCGGCGCTGGGCATGGCCACCATCTACCGCAACCTCAAGCTGCTGCTGGAAAGCGGCGCCATCCGCACCGTCGAACTGCCTGGCGCCGTGGCTCGCTACGAATCGGCACGGCATGCGCACCACCACCACTTCCAGTGCCGACGCTGCGACCGGGTCTTCGACATCCATGCCTGCCCCGGGGACCTGTCGGGCCTGGCACCGACGGGCTTTGCGGTCGAGGCGCATGAGCTGACGCTGTACGGCGTGTGCGCCGACTGCGGCGCCGCAACCCGCTGAGCCACCGTCGCCCGTGTGCGGCGTGATGGCGTCGCGCGGCGCGGTCAGCCCGCCCGGCCTGGAGACAGCGCCGATTCCCTCAACGCCTTCGACGCCATCAGGAAGGCGGCCGCATTCCAGCTCTGCCCGGCCATGCCCATGGGCGCCAGCGTCTTGCCGTGGAACCACTCGGTGAAGCGCCAGTCGTCGTGCGCGTTCGCCCGGGCCAGCTTCACCAGCTCGGCGTTCGCCTGGTCGTGCAGTCCGAGCTGCGCCAGCACCATCACCCAGAAGCCGCCGACGAAGGGCCAGATGCCGCCGTTGTGGTACTGGTGAAGGTAGTTCTGCTGGTGACGCCCCATGTAGGGCCGCCACAGCGGATGCTGCTGCGACAGCGGATGCAGCACCACCCGCACCGGCCAGGGCTCACTGGCCCGCGCCTCGCCGATGCGCTGAACGATGCTGGCCGCCATGTCCGCATCGGCCAGCCCGCTCTGCACGGCGAGCACGTTGCCGAACACATCGCCCTCGTCGCCCACGAAGGACAGGTTGACGAAGCTCAGGTACATGCCCGGATCGCGCCGGCCCCGCCGCGCATAGTGGCGCAGCAGGCGGGCACGGTGGTACTCGGGCAGGTCGCGCTGGAACGGGTTGAAGAGGTGGTTGAAGTGGTGCTTCGTCTCGTCCGCATTGGCCAGGCCGAAGCGGCGCTTGACCTCGTACCACAGCGCATTGGTGTAGAGCACGAAGCCCGAGCGGGGCATGATGTCCGCCCAGTCGCTGGCCTCGTTCTGCTGCAGCAGGCGGAAGTGCTGGTGCTCCTGCGCCAGCAGCCACTGGATGGCCAGCGCTTCGCCCGCTGCCCACCGGCCGCCCGGTACGCGGCCCAGGCCGCGCAGGTGGTCGATGGCGATCAGCCACCACAGCGTCGCGTCGATGCAGCCCAGGTACCAGAAATCGGCGTCCTGGCCTTCGGGGTCCACGTACTTCGGGATCTGCCCGTTGGCCGCCTGCTGGTCGGCCAGGGCCTGCACGCTGGCGACGGCGCCTTCCTCCAGCGCCGGCACGCCGCTGCCGGCCATGGCCATGATGCAGATGGCCGCGTCGCGGCCGAAGATGCGGGTGTAGCGCCGCGCCACCGCCGCCTCGGTGCGGCTGGCCGCCAGGATGCCGTGCGGCGAGAGGTTGCGCACCAGCAGGTCGAGCGAGGCCTGCTCGCACTGGGCAATGAGGGCGCGGTCGTCGGGGCTCAGGTCCTTCATCGGCAAGGGGGCATGCAGGTTCAGTGCCCGCGCAGTTGCTGGAGCATCTGCTGGGTGGGATAGCCGTCGGCCGGCTGGCCGCTGCTGCGCTGCCAGGCGCGGATGGCGCCGCGGGTGGCGGGGCCGAGCAGGCCGTCCGGCGTTCCGGGGTCGAATCCGCGCGCGGCCAGGGCCTGCTGCAGCGCCAGCATGTCGCTGCGGCCCAGCGGCTGCAGGTCGCGCGGCCATTCGGCGATCACGCCGGGCCCGCCTGCGATGCGCTGGGCCAGCAGGCCGACGCCCAGCGCGTAGCTAGTCGCGTTGTTGTAGCGCAGCAGCGCACGGAAGTTGGGGCCGACCAGGAAGGCGGGGCCACGCGCTCCAGCTGGCAGCAGCAGGTACGCGTCACTTAGCTCGGGCAGCGGGCCGCCCGTCGCGGCACTCACGCCCTCGGCCGCCCACTGCGCGGGAGACTGCCGAACCGCGGGGTCCGCCCGCGCCAGGTCGAAGCCGGCCGGCAGCCGCACCTCCGCGCCCCAGGTCTGGCCGCGCTGCCAGCCTTCGCGCATCAGGAAATTGCCGGTGGAGGCCATCACGTCGGCCATGCTGCCCCAGATGTCGCGCCGGCCATCGCCGTCGGCATCGACCGCGTAGGCGAGGAAGTTGGTCGGCAGGAACTGGGTCTGCCCCATGGCACCGGCCCAGGAGCCGATCATGTGGGCGGCGTCGATGTCGCCGTTCTGCACGATGCGCAGCGAGGCGATCAGCTGCTGGCGCGCCCAGTCGGCACGCCGGCCGTCGAAGCCCAGGGTCGCCAGCGCATCGATGGTGGCGATGTCGCCGTACTTGCTGCCGAAGTTGCTTTCCATGCCCCAGACGGCCACCAGCACCTCGGCCGGCACGCCATAGCGGACTGCGGCGGCATCGGCGGCGGCCGCCGCTTCCTGCCGCTTGGCCTGGCCGCGCGTCACGCGCTGGGGCGAGACGGCACTGTCCAGGTAGTCCCACACGCTGCGGGTGAATTCGGGCTGGCTGCGGTCGCGCTCGACCACGGCCGGCAGGTAGTGCGCGCCGTCGAGCGCGGCACGGAGCGTGGACTCCTGGATGCCGGCCGCCAGCGCCTGCTGGCGGAACTGCGACAACCACGCCGCAAATGCCGGCCCTCGGTCATCGGCCAGGGCCGATGCGGCACGGCCCGGCGCGGGCGGGGCCACGGTGGCCTGCGACGTCGCCGCGCTCGCCCCGGGCGCCCGGGGCAGGCCGGGCGTCGTAGGCGCTGGCACGGTCGAGGGCGCCGACGCACAGCCGGCCAGGAGAAGGGCACCCACCAGCGCGCAGGTGCGGGGGGCATGGCGGTTCGAGAGGCGCAGGAGCATCCGGACCATTGTCCACAGCCGCCCGTTGCCCACCCTCTGCAAATCCAAAAGCCCGCAGCCTGCGTACAGACGGACACACCCGCTTTCGTCCCACCGCGACACGAACACCGCCATGCCCCGAGACAACACCGCCACCGCCATCCGCTGGGTCGAACAGGGCTATGTGCCTGACAGCGTGATCCGCCTCGGCATCCGCCGTCTGCTGCGCGAGCGCATCGAGGAGCTGCAATGCGGCAACGCCGAGGCCGTGGCCCGACAGACCCGCGACTTCCTCGCCAGCATGCGCACCGCCCCGCTCGCGCCGCTGCCCGAGAAGGCCAACGAGCAGCACTACGAAGTGCCGGCCGATTTCTTCGGCGGCGTGCTGGGCCCTCACCGCAAGTACAGCTGTTGCGAATGGGGCCCGGGCATCGAGGACCTGGACGCCGCCGAGGCCGCCGCCCTGGCCACCACCTGCGAGCGCGCCGGGCTGGTCAACGGCCAGCGCATCCTGGAACTGGGCTGTGGCTGGGGCTCGCTGTCGCTGTGGATGGCGGCGCGCTATCCGGCCAGCCCGATCACCGTGGTCTCCAACTCGCACTCGCAGCGCGCCTACATCGAGGCACAGGCCGAGCGGCGCCATCTGTGCAACCTGAAGGTCATCACCTGCGACGTCAATGCCTTCGACACCGACGAGCGCTTCGACCGCATCGTGTCGGTGGAGATGTTCGAGCACCTGCGCAACTGGCCGGCCGCCTTTGCCCGCGTGGCCAACTGGCTGTCGCCGGAAGGCCGCTTCTTCATGCATGTGTTCGTGCACAAGGATGCGCCCTACCCCTTCGTCGAGCGCGACGCCAGCGACTGGATGACGCGCTACTTCTTCGCCGGCGGCATGATGCCCAGCGACGACCTCGCCATGCAGTGCCAGGACGACCTTCGGCTGGTCGATCGCTGGCGCTGGGACGGCCGGCACTACGCCCGCACTGCCCGCGCCTGGCTGGACAACATGGACGCCCACCGGCCCGAGTTGCTGCCCGTCATCGCATCCGCCTATGGCGCCAACGAGGCCGACCGCTGGTGGATGCGCTGGCGCCTGTTCTTCCTCTCGGTCGAGGAGCTGTTCGGCTGGGACGAAGGCCAGCGCTGGTGGGTAGGCCACTACCTGTTCCAGAAGCGCTGAGGATCGGACCATGCTCCACGCCGCGCTCCTGGGCCTTCTGGTGTCGCTGCCGATCGCGCTGGCCGGCTGGCTGGCCAGCCTGTGGAAGCGCGACGCCAGCCTGGCCGACCGCATCTGGCCCTGGCTGATCACGGTGCCGGCCCTGGCCTATGCCGTGGGCACGCCGGCCGCCGACCCGACCCGCCGCCTCGTAATGTTGGGCCTGGCCCTGGCCTGGGCGCTGCGGCTGTGCGTCTACATCAGCTGGCGCAACTGGGGCCATGGCGAGGATCGCCGCTATGCCGAGATGCGCGAGCGCCATGGCCCGGCCTTCGCATGGAAGAGCCTGGTCATCGTGTTCGGCCTGCAGTGGGTGCTGGGCTGGATCATCTCGGCCCCCCTGCTGGCCGGCATGGCAGGCAGCCGCCCCTTTGGCGCGCTCGACCTGCTGGGCGCGGCGCTGGCGCTGTTCGGCATCGTGTTCGAGGCGGTGGCGGATGCGCAGATGGCCGGCTTCCGCGCGAAGCGTCGCGGCGGCCATGCCGTCATGGACCAGGGCCTGTGGCACTACACCCGCCATCCCAACTACTTCGGCGAGAGCTGCGTGTGGTGGGGCCTGGCGCTGATGACGCTGGAGGCCGGCGGCGCAGGCGCGCTCTGGTGCTTCGTCTCGCCGGTGCTGATCACCTTCATGCTGCTGCGCGTATCGGGCGTGACGCTGCTCGAAAAGGACCTGAGCGCTCGGCGTCCGGCCTACCGCGACTACGTGGCGCGCACCAGCGCCTTCATTCCCTGGCCGCCCCGGCGGCGTACGGCATGAACCCGGCGATGGCCGCAGCGGATCGCACCCGTCCCGCACGCAGCGGCGGCGGCGGCGGCGGCGCATCCTTGCCCAATCGCGCGGCGCTGGCAGGGCTGCTGGCCCTCGTCCTGCCCCTGGGCGCCTGGGCGCAGCAGGTCTGGTCCTTCGAAGCCTCCCTCGACGGCAAGCCCATCGGCCAGCATGTCTTCACGCTGGAGACGCAGGACGGCGGCGCCCGCAGCCTGCGCAGCGACGCCCGCTTCGACGTCAAGCTGCTGGGCATCACCGTCTACCGCTACCGCCATCAGGCGCAGGAGCGCTGGCAGGGCGACTGCCTGAAGTCCCTCACCGCCGACACCGACGACAACGGCGACAAGCTCGCCGTGCGGCTGGAGCCCGGCGACCCGCTGCTGGCCGGCTGCGCCATGAGCTTCGCCTACTGGAACCGCGCGATCCTGAAGCAGCGCGAGCTGCTCAATGCCCAGACCGGAAAGCTGGAGGCGGTGCGCATCGAGCCGCTGCCCACCGCCAGCATCGACGTGCGCGGCCAGTCGGTCGAAGCCCAGCGCTGGCGCATCGTGGCGCTCAAGCAGCGCATCGACCTCTGGTACGACGGCAGCGGCCGCTGGGTGGGCCTGGACGGCACGCTCGAAGGCGGCAAGCTGCTGAGCTATCGCCTGCGCTGAGCGCGGCCCTCATTCATCCACCCTGACCCGCCGGAACGACCATGGCCCTGCCCTTCTCGCACTACCTCACCGCCTACGGCATCGCCGCCGTCGTCTTCCTCGGCCTGGACGCGATCTGGCTAGGCACGATGGCGTCGCGCCTGTACCGGCCCTCCATCGGCCACCTGATGGCGGACGGCTTCTCGGTGGCGCCCGCCGTCATCTTCTACCTGCTGTACCTGGTGGGCATGATGATCTTCGCCATCGGCCCGGCGCTGGAGGCACGCAAGCCCATGCAGGCGCTGGTCATGGGCGCGCTGCTGGGCCTCTTCTGCTATGCCACCTACGACCTCACCAACCAGGCCACGCTCAAGGATTGGCCCTGGCAGGTGACCGTTGCCGACCTGATCTGGGGCACCTTCGTGACCGGCGTGGCCTCGGCGCTGGCCACGCGGCTCACGCTCGCCTGGCGCGGTTGAGGATTCGCGCCCTGCGCTTCTTCTGCCACACCATCACGCCCGTGACGGTGATGACGACCACGGCGATGCCCAAGACGAAGACGAAGACCTGGTAGGACCGCCCGAAGACCTGCGCCATGTGCAGGGCGCCCATCCAGTTGCTCACCGTGTTGCCCGCGGGGCCGCCGGTGGGCAGCCAGCGGCCCATCGGCACGCCCGTGTCGGCGTCGATCAGGACGGCGGTGTTGCCGGCGTCGCTGCGCAGGTCCACCGTCGAATGCACGAGGTAGGCATAGACGCCGCGGCGCCGGTCGAGCTGGAGGCGGTCCTCCCGGTCGACGGTGAAGCCGACCTCAGCCGCCATGTCCTGCATGGCACGCCGTGCGGCGGCATGGGCTGCCGGCCAGTCCAGCCGCGGTGCCAGGACGGGCTTCGGCCGCATGGGCACGGTGCGCCAGGAGTCGTCGAAGGGAAACACCACGCCCATCACCGGCCGGAACACCGGCTCGCGCAGGTTGAACATCACGCTCGACCAGGCGAACAGCAGCAGCACGGCCCACAGCCACAGCCCGCCGGCGCGGTGCAGGTCCAGCGTGGCGCGGTGAACACCTGCCCGCCACTTGACCAGCCATGCTGGCTTCCACTTTGGCAGGAAGGGCCTGCCCTTGGGAAAGGTCAGCCAGGCGCCGACGAAGCAGTCCAGCGTCCACAGCAGCGAGATCACACCCAGCAGCAGCGTGCCCCAGATGCCCGGCAGCGCCAGGCTGTGATGCACCTTGTAGAGCAGCGGCACGGCCTGCTGCGCGGTGAAGGCGATGGCCTCGCGGGCGCGGCGGCCCTGGATGGCACCGGTGTGCGGGTCCACGAACACCTCGTCATAGCCCAGCCGGTGGAAGCCGCCGGCGCCGTCGGGATTCGGCGCGACGGGAAAGCGCGCGGTCCGGCCTGGACGCAGGTCGAGCACCACGGCATCCACCCGGCCCTGGGGCGCCACCTGCTGCGCAACGCGGGCGCGCAGCGCAAAGGGGTCCAGCAGTGGCGCCGCGGCGGGCGAGCGGGCCACGAACAGCTCGGGCGCCAGCCATTCGTCCAGCTCGTCCCGGAAGGCCAGCACGCTGCCCGTGGCGGCGGCCACGACCAGGAAAGCCGCCATCAGCAGGCCGACATACCGGTGCAGCGCCACGACATGCGCACGCTCCAGGCGACGCACGCCGGTCACCAGCGGTAGGTGGCCCGCACGATGGCGTTGCGGCCGTCGCCGTAGAAGCAGGTGGTGGTCGCGTAGTAGCAGGACTGCACGTAGGTCTTGTCGAACAGGTTGCCCACGTTGAGCGTGATGCTCCAGGGTCCGCGGTCGTAGCCGATCAGCGCGTCGACCACCGTGTAGGCCGGCAACTCGGCCGGCGTGGGCGTGCTGCCCAGCACATAGCCGCTGGTGCCGATGACGCGGCGCACGCCCAGGCCCACCTTCACGCCGGGCAGGATGTCCTGCGGCAGGCGGTAGCTGGCCCACACCGACAGGTTGTGCCGGGGCACGCCGGGCGGCGCGGTGCCCTGGTCGCCGTTGTTGCTGCGCGTGATCTCTGCGTCGGTGTAGCTGTAGGCGCCCATCAGCTCGAAGGCGCGGCCGATGCGGGCTTTGGCCTCGATCTCCAGGCCGCGGGACTTGATCTCGCCCGCCTGCACCGAATAGCCGGGATGGTCGGGATCGGTGGTGAGCACGTTGGTGCGGCGCAGGTCGAAGACCGCCGCCGTCATCGACACCGGGCTGTCCGGCGATTCGTACTTGATGCCCGCCTCGTACTGCCGCCCGCGGGTGGGCTTGAAGGGGTTGTTGTTGTAGTCGAGCGCACCGGCCTCGGGCTCGAAGGAGGTGGCGGCGCTCAGGTACGGCGCCCAGCCACTGTCCATCAGGTAGACCGCGCCGACGCGGCCCGTGGTGGCCGAGACGTTGTCGCGGAGGTTGACCGGCGTGATCGGGCTGGTGGCCGAGCCGTTGGTCACCCGGCCGGTGATGTCGCTGCGCGCGCTGTCGTGCCGCACGCCGGCCATGAGCACCCACTGGCGGTCGATCTTGACCTGCTCCTGCAGGTAGACGCCGAGCTGGCTCGAATCGGTCTTGAGCACACGGCTCGGCTGGAAGTTCGGGACGATGGCCGAGCCGTACACCGGCGCATAGAGGTCGAGCGCCCCGACCGTGCCGCGGCGCTCGTTGCGCACCCAGGGCACGTCGGCATAGTCGATGCCCGCCAGCGTGGTGTGCTCGAACACGCCGTGGCGCCATTTGGCTTGCACCTGCGTGTCGATGTTGAAGGACTTGTAGTCGTCGGCGCGGATGAAGGCGAAGCGGTTGAGGCGGCGCTGGTTGGCCGCCTGCAGGCCCGAGCCGTAGGCCGAGTCCCAGGTCATGTCCGACTGGTACCAGCGGGCGTTCTGCCGCAGCGTCCAGGTGTCGTCGAACTGGTGCTCGAACAGGTAGCCCAGCGTCCAGGTGCGGGTGTTGTAGCGGTCGAAGCCCGGCTCGCCGGTGAAGGTGCTGCGCGACAGCTGGCCGTTGCGGTTGGGCAGCAACGTGCCGGCGACCGGCAGGCCCCAGTTGTAGGCCGTGTCGGTGTTCTGGTAGCTGGCCAGCAGCGTGAGCGAGGTGCGGGCCGACGGACGCCAGGTGATGGCCGGCGCGACGTATTGCCGGTCATTGGGGATGTAGCGGGTCTGCGTGTCGGCGTCGCGGGCCATGGCCGTCAGGCGGTAGGTCCATTCGCCCGCGTCGTCGAGCTTGCCGCCCAGGTCCAGGCCAAGCTGGCGGTGGTTGTGGCTGCCGGCCTGCAGGTCGACCTCGCGCAGCGTGTCGGCGGTCGGCCGCTTGGAGACCACATTCACCAGCCCGCCGGGCGTGACCTGCCCGAAGAGCACCGAGCCCGGCCCGCGCAGCACGTCGATGCGCTCCAGGCCATAGGGCTCGACGGTCGAGGCATACATGGCCGGCGCCTGGCGCAACCCGTCGCGGAACACCGGCGTGTTGGACGACGTGGCCAGCCCCGCCGCGAAGCCGCGCACGTTGAACGAGTCGTCGGTGAGGTTGACGCCGCGCGTGCCGATCAGGCCGGGCGTGTAGCGCAGGGCGTCCTGCAGCGCGGGCGCAGCGCCCTGCTCGTCCATCTGGTCGCGCGTGACCACGCTGATGGCCTGGGCGACCTCGATGTTGGGGGTGTCGGTCTTGGTGGCGGTCGCGTTGCGCCGGGCCTGGGGGCCGAAGGTCGAGCCACCGCTCTGCGCCTCGGCGCTGACGGTCAGCGCAGGCAGCGAGGCTGCGGCCTGCTGCGCGCCGGTCCGGGTGGCGGCGGGCGTCCTGCGCAGCGCGTAGCTGCCGTCGGCGGCGCGCAGCGCCTCCAGCCCGGTGCCGGCCAGCAGTGTGTCGAAGCCCTGCTGCACCGTGTAGCGGCCGGACAGACCGCGGGAGGCGAGCCCGTCCGTCAGCGCGGCGTCGAAGGACAGCACGATGCCGGCCTGCGCCGCATAGAGCGACAGCGTCCGGCCCAACGGCCCGGCGGGGATGTCCCGCTGCGTGGCCACCGCCGCGCCAGCAGGGCCCGCCTGCGCCCAGGCGACGGCGGTGCCCGCCAGCTGCAGGGCCAGGGCGGCCATGACGGCCTGCGCCGTCGGACGGAGCAGGGATCGAGAGGGTGCGCAAGAGCGCGGTCGGCGGTGGCGCTGGGCCATGGGCTTCTCCTGGAGATGATGTCGTTCATCTCCTTGCCAATCGAAACGCCGAAAGTGACAGGCCCCGCCCGAAAAAACTTTCAAAGGGCCGATCAGGCGGGACCGATGCGCACCCACCAGCGCGTCAGGCGATGGACCCGCACCGGCAGCGCCCGCGTGGCCGCCGCCAGGGCGCGGTCGGTGTCGTCCAGCGGAAAGGCGCCCGACAACCGCAGCGTGCCGACGGCCGCGTCGCAGGACAGCACCCCGGGGCGGTAACGCGAGAGCTCGGCGGTGAAGTCCGCCAGCCGCATGCCGTCGGCCATCAGCAGGCCCTGGGTCCAGGCATCGGCACTCTCCGGCGCGGGCTGCACGGGGCCGACGCCGTGGCGGTCCAGCCGGACGCTGCGGCCGGCGTCCACCCTTACCGGCGGCGTGGCTGCGGCCGCGGTGTGCTGCGCCTGAACCGCGCCTTCCAGCACGTTCAGTTGCACGACCTCGTCCTCCTGCCGCACAACGAAGCGCGTGCCGATGGGGCGCAGCTCGCCGAAGCGCGTCGCCACCACGAAGGGCCGCTGCTGCGGGTCGTGCGCGGTGCGCACCTGGATTTCGCCCCGGCGCAGCGTCACGCGGCGCAGTTGCCCGTCGATGTGGACGGCCACCTCCGTGGCGGTGTTCAGCATCAGCGCGGTGCCGTCCTCGAGCGTGAGCGAGCGCCGCTCGCCGGTGGCCGTCTGGTAGCGGCCGGGTTCGCCGCGCCAGGGCGCCTGCTCCCACGCCAGCCAGCCGGCACCACCCGTCACGCCCAAGGCCGCGATGGCGCGCAACGCCCGACGGCGCGCCTCGGGGCGCGGGCGGGCCAGTGCCGCCATGCCGGCCGCCGGCAGCAGCAGACCGAAGCGCTGGCTGATCGCCTCGACCTGTGCCCAGGCCTGTTCATGGGCCGGATCGCTGCGCCGCCAGGCCATCCAGGCCGCGCGGTCGGAGTCCGCGAACTCGCCCGAGGTGGCGCGGGAGAACCACAGTGCCGCCGCCCGGGCGACCTCGGGGTCGAGCGACGGCGTCATCGCAGCAGCAGGCAGTTCTGCATGGCCCGCGCGATGTACTGCCGCACCGAGCTGACCGAGACGCCGAGCTGCGCGGCGATCTCGGCATGCGTCAGGCCTTCGAGTTGCAGCAGCAGGAAGGCGCGGCGCACCTTGGCCGGCAGCCCGTCGAGCAGCGCATCGATCTGGACCAGGGCGTCGACGACCAGCGCGCGCTCCTCCGGCGACGGCGAGGCTGCCTCGCCATGGCAGGCCAGCGCCTCCAAATAGGCGGCTTCGAGGCTGCGCCGGCGCAGCATGTTGACCATCAGGCCATGGGCGATGGTGCCCAGGAAGGCGCGGGGCTCGCGGATGTGGGGGGCGTCGTCGCGGCTGAGCACCCGCACGAAGGTGTCGTGCGTCAGGTCGGCGGCGTCGAAGGCATTGCCCAGCTTGCGGCGCAGCCAGCCCTGGAGCCAGCCCTGGTGTTCGACATACATCGCGCCCACGAGGTGGCGCTGCACGGAGTCGGAGACGGCAGGCATGAGGAACGAGGCGAGAACGGTCGGCGGGCATGGCGCGGCCGGCCACGGACGCCATGGCACGACGGCCACCGCGCCCCGCCCTGCCACGCAGTGTCGGAGAGTCGCCATCTTAAACGATAGTGGTTCTCATCTTCATCCGGCTGACCGCTGGATGTGGCGAACCTGCCGAAAGTGCCGAGCCCCTGCGACCGGCACGTCCCCAACGGACGGCCGGTGCCGCCCGGTCACATGCCGACGAGCGATCCCAGCGTGCGCGCGAGGAAGCTGTCGAACACCACGCGGCCGTCTACCGAGGCGAGGCAGATGCATTCGCTGCCCGCCTGCACCACCGGCTGGTGGTGGATGTCGCCATCCGCCGCATCGAAATCGCCCGGACCGAAGAGGGCCCGGCCGTCATGGAAGCTGCCCCACAGCACCTGGGTCAGTTCCAGTTCGCTGTGCGTGTGCGGCGGCAGGAACTTGCCGGCGCCGATGCGCAGCAGGAAGACGTTAGCCGCCGGATCCTGCGGCAGGTGCAGGCGGCTCCACCGCATGCCAGGGCCGATCCAGCGCCAGGGCGTGGCGCTGCAGCCGTCCAGGGCACGCGGCCAGTGCGCGCCGGCCGGAAGCTCAGGACGGGAGAGCCGGTGACCGCGCGCCCGCCGCGCAGGGGACGGCGTGACACGCGTCGCCGCCGGCGCGTCGATGGCGGCCAGCGTGAGGGCCAGCGCCTCAGGCGCCAGGCCGGCATCCGGCAGTTCCTCCAGCAGGGCGCCGCCCAGGGCTTCGAGGTCCATCAGGCGCCCGGCACAGGCCGGGCAGGTTTCCACATGGCAGGCCAGCACGGCCGCCGGGCCGGCGGGCAGCGTGCCCGCGGCAAGTGCGACCAATATGTCGTCGGTCGGGTGATGTCGGATCGTCGTCATGCCAGGCCGTCCAGCAGCTTGCGCAGATGCGCCACGGCCAGCCGCACGCGCGACTTGACCGTGCCCAGGGGAATGCCGAGTTCGTCGGCGATCCGCGCATGCGGCTGGTCCTCGAAATAAGACAGGTGGAGCACCCGCACCTGGTCGGGCGGCAGGCGCCGCAGCGCCTCGCGCAACCGGTGCTCGCAGCGGCGGGCGTGCAGGCGCTCGTCCAGTGCGGGGGCATCCTCGGGCATGGAATCCAGGTCGGCCTGCTCGGCCGAGAGCACCTCCACCGCCCCGCCCTGCCGGCGGTAGCGGTCCACGCGCAGGTTGCGCGCGATGGTGAAGACCCAGGTCGACACGCCGGCCTGCCGCGCATCGAAGAGTGCGGCCTTGCGCCACAGCGCCACCATGGTCTCCTGCGCCAGGTCTTCCGCGGCATCCGGGTCGGCCCCGGCACGCATGAGGTAGGTCTTGACGCGTGGCGCGAAGTGCTTGAACAGCACCGCGAAGGCCGTACGGTCCTGACGCTCGGCCACGGCGCGAACCAGGTCGCACAGTTCGGCAGAGGTGGGGAGTACGGCTTGGGCGTCGGCGAGGTTCACGATGGACACGGGCAGCGGACGCTTCCGTGGCGGGGGGACGTTCGACGGCTGGTACCGGGCTTCCATGATGAAGGCCTTTACGTTGCCGCCGGCGGATTGGATCACGGCATCCGCTGCATCGCCTGTAGGACAGGACGAATCCAAAATCCACGGCCGGCCGTATAGGCGGCATGCACCCTGGAGTTCCGATGAGTCTGACCACCCCTGTCGCCCCCGGCCTGCCGCCCGCGCCCGTCGCTTCCGGGGACGCGCCGCTGAACATCGCGGTGGTCGGCGGCGGCATCGCGGGCCTGTCGGCCGCCTGGCTGCTCAACCAGCGCCACCGCGTGACGGTCTTCGAAAGCGAGCCCCGCCCGGGCGGCCACAGCCACACGGTCGACGCGCCGGCCACCGGCGGCGGCCATGTGCCCGTCGACACGGGCTTCATCGTCTACAACGAGCCCTCCTACCCCAATCTCACCGCCCTGTTCGCGCACCTCGAGGTGCCGACGGTGGCCTCGGACATGTCCTTCGCCGTCAGCCAGGACGGCGGCGCGCTCGAATACGCCGGCACCGACTTGCAGGGCCTGTTCGCGCAGCCGCGCAACCTGCTGCGCCCGCGCTTCTGGGCCATGCTGCGCGACCTGATGCGCTTCTACCGCGAGGCACCGCCGCTCGCGGCCCAGGCCGGCCTGCAGCCGCTGGAAGAATTCCTGGACGCCCATGGTTACGGCCGCGCCTTCCGGGAGGACCACCTCTATCCGATGGCGGCGGCGATCTGGTCCACGCCCGCCGGCCAGGTGGGCCGCTACCCGACCGAAGCCTTCATCCGCTTCTGCGAGAACCATCATCTGCTGCAGGTCAACGGCCGTCCCGTCTGGCGCACCGTGAAGGGCGGCAGCCGGGCCTATGTGCAGCGGCTGACGGCCGGCTTTCGCGAACGCATGCACCTCGACCAGCCGGTCGTCGCACTGCGCCGCGATGACGAAGGTGCCTGGGTGCGCACGGCGGCCGGCTGGTGGCCCGAGCGCTTCGATGCCGTGGTCGTCGGCGCGCATGCGGACCAGGCGCTGGGCATGCTGCAGGATCCGAGCGAAGAAGAGAGCCGCCTGCTGGGCGCCTTCCGCTATTCGCGCAATCACACCGTGCTGCACAGCGATCCGGCGCTGATGCCGCGGCGCCGCGCCGTCTGGTCGAGCTGGAACTACCTGTCCGACCGCCGCCAGCCCGACGGCGCGCCCTGTGTCACCTACTGGATGAACCGGCTGCAGGGCATCGACGAGAAGACGCCGCTGTTCGTCACGCTAAATCCCATCGTCGAACCGCATGGCGATCACCTGATCCGCACGCAGGTCTACGAGCATCCGCTGTTCGACGCGCGGGCCATCGAGGCGCAACGGGCACTCTGGTCGATCCAGGGTCAGCGGCGCGTGTGGTACTGCGGCGCCTACTTCGGCTCGGGCTTCCACGAGGACGGCCTGCAGTCGGGACTGGCCGTGGCCGAGGCCCTGGGCGGCGTACGCCGGCCGTGGCAGGTCGCGAACGAATCGGGCCGCATCCACATCGGCGCCCAGCCGGCCGAGGTGGCCGCGTGAGCGGGCGTCCGGTGGCTGCTGGCGCGCACGACGCCGCACAGGGCGACGGGCAGGCGCTGTACCTCGGCCGCGTGATGCACCAGCGCCTGCGGCCCCGGCGGCATCGGCTGGGCTACCGCGTGTATTCGCTGCTGCTGGACATCGACCGCGTGCCGGCCCTTGCGGCGCGCAGCCGGCTCTTTTCGCTCGGGCGCTTCAACCTGTTCAGCCTGCACTGGCGGGACTACGGCGCCGGCGATGCCCAGGGGCCTCGCGCGCACGTGGAGCAGCAGTTGCAGGCCGCCGGCCTGCCGACGGGCGGGCGCATCCGCCTGCTGACCATGCCGCGCATCCTCGGCTATGCCTTCAATCCGCTGAGCGTGTACTTCTGCGATGCGCCGACGGGCGGCCTGCAGGCCATCCTCTACGAGGTCAACAACACCTTCGGCCAGCGCCACAGCTACCTGCTGCCCGTCGCGGCGGACCACGCCGGTGTCATCGAGCAGCGCTGCGACAAGCAGCTGTACGTCTCGCCCTTCCTGGGGCTGGACATGCACTACCGCTTCCGCATCCGTCCGCCCGAGACCGCTGCCGGCGCCGACAGCCGGCTGGCGGTGGGCGTGGACGCGGTCGACGCCCAGGGCCCGCTGCTGGTGGCGCGGCTGGACGCGCGGGCCCGTCCGCTGGGCGATGCGGCGCTGCTGCGGGCCTTCTTCAGCCATCCGCTGCTCACGCTCAAGGTGATCGGCGCCATCCACTGGGAGGCGCTGCGGCTGTGGCTCAAGGGCGTCGGCCTGGTGGCCAGGCCGGCGCCTCCCCAGAATCCGGTTACCGTGTCGCCGGCAGAGTCCCCGGCCCTGCCCTCCGGCCCGTCCGCCACCTTGCGTCCCACGCCATGACCGCTCCCCTCGATCCCTCCTGCGACCTGACACCGCCGCCCGACTCGCGACGGCCCGGCCTGCTGGCGGCGCTGCTGGCACGGCGCTGCATCCGGCCCCTGCTGCGGCAGCTGAAGGCCGGGCACCTGATCGTGCAACTGCCGCACGGCGAGCGTCTTGAGGCGCGGGGCACGCTGCCCGGTCCGCAGGCGCTGATCCGGCTGCACCGCTGGCGTCCGCTGCTGCGGCTGCTGGCGCAGGGCGACCTGGGGCTGGCCATTGCCTATCGTGAAGGCGAATGGTCCACGCCCGACCTGCTGGCCGTGCTGGAACTCGGCGCCGCCAACGAGGCCGCATGGCAAGGCGCCATCGACGGCATGCGGCCGGCCCGGTGGCTGGCCCGGCTGGCCCATCTGCGCCGCGACAACAGCCGCAGCGGCAGCCGCGACAACATCGCCTTCCACTACGACCTGGGCAATGCCTTCTACGAGCGCTGGCTCGACCCGGCCCTGCAGTACTCCAGCGCCATCTACGCACACGACCACGAGACGCTCGAAGCCGCACAGGCCCGCAAGCTCGGTCGCATCGTCGAGCTGCTCGACGTGGCGCCCGAGCAGTCGGTGCTGGAGATCGGCTGCGGCTGGGGCGGCCTGGCGCGCCAGATCGCCCAGGCCGGTGCCCGCGTCACCGGCCTCACGCTGTCCACCGAGCAGCTGCGCTGCGCCCAGGACCGCGCGGCGCAGGCCGGCCTGCACGAGCGCGTCGACCTTCGCCTGCAGGACTACCGGGACGTGCAGGGCCAGTTCGACCGCATCGTCTCCATCGAGATGATCGAGGCCGTGGGCGAGGCCTGGTGGCCGACCTACTTCCAGGTGCTGAAGGACCGGCTGGCGGCCGGCGGCCGCGTCGTCGTCCAGGCGATCACGATCGACGAGTCGGCCTTCGCGCGCTACCGCGCCGGTGCCGACTTCATCCAGCGCTTCATTTTCCCGGGCGGCATGCTGCCCACGCCCACCCTCATGCGCGAGCAGGGCGAGCGGGTGGGCCTGAAGCTGGCCGAGGTGCAGCGCTTCGGCCACAGCTATGCGCTGACGCTGGCCGAATGGCGCCGCCGCTTCATGGCGCAATGGGCGTCGATCCAGCCGCTCGGTTTCGACGAACGCTTCCACCGCCTGTGGGAGTACTACCTGGCCTATTGCGAGGCGGGCTTCCGCGAGGGGCGGATCGACGTCGGGCTGTACGTCTTCGAGCACGGCCGCTGAGCAGCGGCGCGGGGGCGTGCGCCGCGCCAGGCTGCGCCCTCGGAGGGTGTGAATGAACCGGCGCGGCCGAGCGGCCATGGCGGCTTCGGTCACACCTTCTCAGGTCTCGACAAGCCGCTGCAGGGCCGCCAGATCGACGATGCGCAGGCGCTTGTAGCCTCCCCCGTAGTCGACCAGGCCCAGGCCGCGCAGGTGGGCGAGTTCCTTGTTGATCGTCTGGCGCGACAAGCCGAGCATCGCGGCCAGGTCGGCCTGCGACACCTGCAGGAGGCCCTCGCGGGCGGGTTGCCCCGACAGGTGGTAGCCCATCTCCATGTTCAGCAGGGTGGCCGCCAGCCGTCGCTGGATCGAGCCCACCATCTGCGCGCGCAGCGAGCCCACGCTCAGCCGCTGCCGGTACAGCGCCAGCCGCGCCACCTCGCGCCACAGGCCCGGGTCGGCGTCCAGCACCTCGATCACGGCGTCGGCCGGGATGTGCAGCACCACCGAATCCTCGTGCGCGTCGTAGCCATAGCTCAGCGGCACGTCGTCGAGCAAGCGCACCAGCGGGACCACATGGCGCGGTCCCAGCAGTGAGTTGACATAGCGCCGGCCGGACTCGTTGACCGCGGCCACCTCCAGGCTGCCCGACACCACGACCAGCAGTTCGCGCCGCGCGCTGTCATGCCCCAGCACCTGCGCACCACGACGGTAGCGCCGCAGCCGCACGGCCGGGATCAGCCGCTGGAGGCAGTGCGCCGGCCAGGTGGAAAACAGCTCGCACCAGCGCAGACCGCGCTCGATGAGCGCCGCCTGCGAGGCCGGCCGGATGGAGCCCGTCTTCGGGTTCGCCAGGGGGTGCTCTCCGTATTTGTGTGGGTGGATTGACAGATTTTGGGCTTTCGCCTGCCTATCGTGGAACCCGTTCAAACCACGACAAGGGCCGGACGGCCCCACGGAGACAAGCAAGCATGAAGACTTTCCTGGCAGCCGGCCTCGGGCTGGCGGCGGGCGCTGGCGCGTGGGCGCAAGGCGTCACGATGTACGGCACGGTGGACCTGCACGTGGCCCACGCCCGCAGCGGCAGCAGCTCGTGGACGCGGATGCAGGACGGCGGCCACACCGCCTCGCGCCTGGGTTTTCGCGGCACCGAGGACCTGGGCGGCGGGCTGCGCGCCGGCTTCGTGCTCGAAAGCGGCATCTCGCCCGACACCGGCCTGGGCAACCTGCCCGGCCCGGAGCTGAGCTTCACGCGCCAGTCCTTCGTGAGCCTGGCCGGCGCCTGGGGCCAGGTGGACCTGGGGCGCATGTACACGCCGATGTTCTACACGCTGTTCCGGGCCGATCCCTACGGCCTCAACGCCGTGTTCTCCCCGCTAAACCTGGTGGCGGCGACCGACGCGCAGCCGGGCGCGCAGGCCTTCCCCGGGCGGGCCAGCAACATGGTGCGCTACCGGACGCCGCAGGGCGACGGCTTCTGGCTCGATGCGGCCTTCGGCTTCGGCGAAGCCGCGCAGGCCAGCCGGCGCAGCGGCCAGTTCGAGGGCGCCGCGGCGGGCTGGACGGGCGAGCGGCTGACGCTGGCCTATGCCTTCCAGCGCGCGCATGGAGGCAGCGCCACCGCGCCCCTGGCCGACCCGCCCCGCACCACCTACCAGGCGCTGAGCGCCACCTACAAGCTCGGCGACCTCGACCTCTACGCCAACCACGTGCGTGTGCGCTCCAGCCTGGCGGGCGTGCCGCAGGCCCGGTTGACCAGCCTGGGCGCGCGCTACAGCTTCACCGCGATGTCGCAGCTGATGGTCGAGGCGGTGGACCGCCGGGTGGACGGCAGCGCGCGCCGCCAGCTGGGCTGGACGCTGGGCTACGACCACCACCTCAGCCGGCGGACCACGCTCTATGCCCGCTGGCTGGGCCTGGGCAACCATGCCGACGCCTCGGCCACGCTGGCCGGTGTCACGGTGGCCGCCAACAGCGGCGACGCAGTGCGCGTGCTGGCCGCCGGCATCCGGCACAACTTCTGAGCCTGCTTTCCCCATGGACACCCTGCACTCCCTCCAGAGCCGGCTCGACAGCCTCTCCGCCCTCTTCAACCCGCGCGCGATCGCCGTGGTCGGCGCCTCGGCCAACCCGCAGAAGATCGGCGGCATCCCGGTGGACTACCTGCGGCGCTTCGGCTACGAAGGCCGCCTCTATGCGGTCAATCCGACCACCGACCAGGTCCAGGGCCTGCACGCCCACGCCAGCCTGCAGTCCATCGGCGCGCCGGTGGACCTGGCCATCCTGTCGGTGCCCGCCGCCCGCGTCGAGGCCGCGGTGGAAGACGCCATCGCGGCCGGCGTGCGCGGGCTGGTGCTGTTCTCGTCGGGCTATGCCGAGATCGGCGGCGACGGCGTTGCCGCGCAGGCGCGGCTCGGCCGCCGCGTGCGCGAGGCCGGCATCCGGCTCGTGGGCCCCAACTGCCTGGGCTTCATTAACCTGCGAAACCAGGTCTACGCCACCTTCTCGCCCGCGCCCGGCGTGGGACGGGTCGCGCCGGGCCGCATCGGGCTGGTGAGCCAGTCCGGCGCCTTCGGTGCCTATGCCTATGCCATGGCGCGCGAGCGGGGCGTGGGCCTGTCGCTGTGGGCCACCACCGGCAACGAGGCCGACGTGCAGTTCGCCGACTGCCTGGCCTGGCTGGCCCGCGACCCCGGCACCGACGTGATCATGGGCTACATGGAAGGCTGCCGCGACGGCGAGCGGCTGCGCGAGGCCCTGGCCCTGGCGCAGGCGGCGGGCAAGCCGGTGGTCATGGTCAAGGTCGGCCAGACCGCGCTGGGCGCCGAGGCCGCGGCCTCGCACACCGCCGCGCTGGCCGGCGACGACGCGGTGTACGAGGCCGTGATGCGCCGCCATGGCGTGATGCGCGCCCACACGCTCACCGAGTTCTTCGACCTGGCCCACAGCGCGGCCGTGGCCGGCCGGCCGCGCGACCGCAGCCTGGGCCTGTTCACCCTGTCGGGCGGCGTGGGCGCGCTGATGGCCGACGCCGCGCACGCCCAGGGCCTGGACGTGCGCCCCCTCAGCCCCCAGGCCCAGGCCACGCTGCGCGAATGGGTGCCCTTCGCGGCGCCGCGCAATCCCGTGGACATCACCGGCCAGGTGACCAACGACTTCACCCTGATGGAGCGCAGCGCGCGCCTCATGCTGGAGGACCAGGGCTTCGCCTCGTGGATGGGCTTCCTGGCGGCGGCCGGCGCGTCCGAGGCGTTCTGGCCGGTGCTGCGCTCGCTGGTCGCCTCGCTGCGCGAGGCCTTCCCCGACACCCTGCTGGCCATCAGCACGCTGATGCCGGCTGCGCGCCGGGCCGAGCTCGAGGCCATGCGCTGCCTGGTCTTCGCCGATCCGTCCGACGGCATCCGCACCATCGCCCGCCTCGCCGGGCAGGCACCGCGTGTGGTGACCGAGCCCGCCTCGCGCGGGGCGCCGATCCGCCTGGCGCCGGGCGCCCTGAGCGAGCCGGCCGCCCTGGGGCTGCTGGCCGAATGCGGCGTGCCGGTGGTGGCGCACCGCTGGGTGCACGGCGCGGCGGAGGCGGCCGATGCCGCGCAGTCGGTGGGCGGCACCGTGGCCCTGAAGGTGGTCAGCGCCGACCTGCCGCACAAGACCGAGGCCGGCGGCGTGATGCTGGGGCTGGACGGCGCCGCCGCCGTCCAGGCCGCCTACCGCGAACTGCAGGCCCGCGTGGCGCAGCGCCGCCCCGATGCGACGCGGGACGGCGCCCTGGTGGCGCGCATGGTGCAAGGCGGCACCGAATGCATCGCCGGCGTGCGACAGGATCCGGTCTTCGGGCCGGTGCTGCTCGTCGGCCTGGGCGGCATCCATGCCGAGCTGCTGCGCGACGTGGCCGTTCGGGTGCTGCCGGTGGACCGTGAGGAGGCACTGGCGATGGTGCGCGAGCTGCGCGCCTTCGCCGTGCTCGACGGCGCGCGCGGCCGGCCGCCGGCCGACCTGGACGGCCTGGCCGACACCCTGTGCGCCCTGGCCGATCTGGCCCGCCGGGCCGGCGACACGCTGGAGAGCGCCGAGATCAATCCGCTGATCGTCCGCCCGCGAAGCGAAGGCGGCTGCGTGGCGGTGGATGCCCTCGTGGTCGGCCGGTCGCCGTCACCGCCCGCGGCCGGCGCCGCGCATGCCATCGGCACGAAAGGCCAGGCATGAATGGCCCGACGCGCCCTTCGCCATCTGCTGGCGCCGCAGGCATGCGCAACCGGTCGGCGGATGGCGCGCAGACCGCCGATGCCGGACGGCGACGCCTTCTGGCGGGCCTGTCCGCCCTGGCCGCAGGCGCACTGCCGCTGCGCACGACGCAGGCCTCCACCCCGGCCACCGACGGCTGGCCCAGCCGTGCGCTGCGCATCGTGGTGCAGTACGCGCCCGGCGGCTCCACGGACACGCTGGCCCGGCTCCTGGCCGAGGCACTGTCGCCCCGCCTGGGCCAGCCCGTGATCGTGGAGAACCGCGCCGGCGCGGGCGGCATCATCGGCACCGATGCGGTAGCCAAGAGTGCGCCCGACGGCCTCACGCTGCTGCTGACCGTGCCAGGACCGATCGCCGCCAACCTGGTGCTCTACAAGCGTCTGCCCTACGACCCGCGCACGGATCTGCGCATGGTCTCGGACGTGGCGACGCCCCGCACGGTGCTGGCGGTGCATCCGTCGGTGCAGGCGCGCGACTTCGCCGGGCTGATCGAGCGCATCCGTGCCCAGCCGGGACGCTTCGCCATGGGCTCCTGGGGCGCCGGCACGCAGCCGCACCAGATCCAGGTCTTCATGGACCGGCACTACGGCCTGCACACGCTGCACGTGGCCTACAAGGGCGAGGCGCCGATGGCCATGGACCTCGTGGCCGGCACGGTCCAGATGACCGTGGGCTCGACCACCACGCTGGCGCCCTACATCCAGGCGGGCCGTCTGCGTGCGCTTGCCACCGCCGGCACCACGCGCGCGCAGGTGCTGCCCGAGGTGCCCACCTTCGCCGAGCAGGGCTTCACGGACGAGGTCTATGCGCTGACCGGCCCCATCTCGCTGATGGCGCCCGCCCGGGTGCCCGACGCGGTGGTCGAGCGGCTGGGCCGGGAGGTCCAGGCCGCGCTCCAGAACCCCGCACTGCGCGCCCGCATCGCCGCCCTCGGCGCCGAGCCCATCGGCAACCTGCCGGCGCAGGCGGCCGACAGCTACCGCCGCTTCCTGCCCGTGTCGATGCGCCTGGTCGAAGCCACCGGCGCGCGGCTGGACTGAGCCGCCCATCAACCCCTTTGCCTCCGCCCATGACCATGACCTCCCCTGACACCTTCACCGGCCTGGACGCCGGCCGCCGCGACCTGGCCCGCGCCGTGGGCCTGACCGCCTTCGTGCACGGCTATCCCCTGGTCGAATCGGTGCGCACCTGCCGCCTGCAGACCGGCCATCCGGGCCTGGCGCCGCGGGCCCCCATCAACGCGCTCCATGCCATCACCCGACCTTCCACCGACCAGGACCGCGACATCGTCACGCCGGCCAACGACCTGCTCTACACCACGGCATGGATCCACCTGGGCGACGGCCCCTGCGTGCTGACGGTTCCGGCGGCGGCCGAGCATCCCGGCCGCTACTTCGTGCTGGCGCTCTACGACGCCTACACCGAGAACTTCGAGAACCTCGGCCCGCGCAACTGCAGCGCCCAGGGCGAGCAGGTGCTGCTGCTCGGACCCGGCCAGCGCGCCCCGGCGGCGCTTGCGCACCTGCGGCACGTGCCCTGCCCCACCACGCTGGTGTGGCTGATCGGCCGCATCCTGGTCGGCGACGAGGCCGACTGGCCCGCGGCCCGTGCCCTGCAGGCCGGCATCCGGCTCGCGCCGGCCGAGGGCACCGGCCCGAGTCGTGTGCCGGCCTGCGTGGCCGCCTGGGAGGGCGAGCCCGTGGACGCCATGGCCGACATGCAGGCCGGCGTGCCCACGCAGGACGTGGCCAGGCGCTTCTTCGGCAACCTCTGCCGCACGCTGGCCGATGTCCCCGGCCGGCCCGAGGACGTGGGGCTGGTCGCATGGCTGGGCCAGGCCGGGCTGCGGCCGGGCTCCGGCTTCGACTGGGCGGCCCTGGACGCGCCCACGCGCGAGGGTCTGCAGCAAGGGCTGGCCGAGGCGACCCGGCTGGTCGGCGAAGCGGCACGCAGCCGACGCCGCAAGCCCTGGGTGCTGGCCGGCCGGGCCGGGCGCTATGGCAACGACCACCTGACCCGTGCGCTGACGGCGTACATCGGCCTGGGTGCGCTGGCCACCACCGAAGCGCTCTACGCGGCGGGCCATTTCGATGCCGCCGGCGACGCCCTGGACGGCAGCCGCCGCTACACGATGCGCTTCGAGGCCGATGCACTGCCGCCGGCCGACGCCTTCTGGTCGGTCACGCTGTACGACGCGGACCGCTTCCTCCATGCCAATGCGCTCGGCCGCCATGCCATCGGCGACCGCACGCCCTGCCTGCGGCGCGATGCGGACGGCGGCCTGCGGCTGGTCTTCAGCCACGACCGCCCGGCCGACGACGCCAACTGGCTGCCGACGCCGGCGGGCCGCTTCTACCTGATCCTGCGCCTCTACCATCCGCGCGAAGAGGCCCGCACCTGGCGCATACCCGCCCTGCAGGCCTGGGGAGCAACGGCATGAGCCCCGCGACCAGCACCGCCGACCGCGAGGCCATCGTCTATGCCTATCCGCTCTACGAAATGCGCCGCATGCGGGCCGCGACCTCCCCCAGGCGGGTGGCGGCGCACGGCGAGGCGCCCGAAGGCCAACGATGGTGCAACGTCTTCACCCACAGCCGCAGCCTGCTCGCGCCCGGGCGCAGCCGCGTGGTCACGCCCAACAACGACACGCTCTACTCGACGGCCTGGCTCCATGTCGACGACGAGCCGCTGGTCGTCGAAGTGCCCGACACACAGGGCCGCTACTACGTGCTGGGCCTGCTCGACTTCTTCACCAATCCCTTCGCACATCTGGGCACGCGACTGACCGGCAATGCGGCGCGGCGCTTCGTGCTCACGCCGCCGGGCTGGCAGGGCGAGCTACCGGAGGCACTGCAGTCGGCCGGCACCCGCGTGCCCTGCCCCACGCCCTGGGTCTGGGTCATCGGCCGCATCCTGGTGGATGGCGAGCACGACCTGCCGGGCGCCCATGCCGTGCAGGACGGACTGCGGCTGCACCGCCTTGGCGACTCGGTCGCCGGCCGCGCGCCCAGGCCGCGGGCCTTCGACCCCGACTGCGATCCGTCGGCGCCCGCCGGGCCGGCGCACTTTGCCCACCAGGTGCGGGCGGCACTCGGCGAAAACCCGCCGCCCGCCTCCGACCTGCGGCAGATCGCCGCGCTCGCGGCGCTGGGGCTCGATCCCGCCGGGCCACCGCCGGCGGACGAGGCCTTGCGCCGCCTGGGCCAGGCCCTGGACGAGGCGCTGGCCCTGTTGCGCAACACCGAGACGGGACGACAGACGGCCGAAGGCTGGACGCTGCCGCCCCTCGTGGAAGGCAGCTTCGGCGACGACCACCGGGCGCGGGCCCTTGTGGCGCTCAAGTACATCGGCATGCTCGAAAGCGCCGAGGCCTACTACCCCCTGGCCTGGAAGGATGAGGACGGCGAGCCGCTCACCGGCCGCCGCGTGTACGCCCTGCACTTCGCGCCCGGTGCCACCCCGCCCGTGGACGCCTTCTGGTCGATCACGCTCTACGACGCCCGCGACTACATGCTGGTCGCCAACCCCATCGACCGCTACGCCATCGGCGACCGCAGCGCCGGGCTGGCCTGGGCGGCCGACGGCAGCCTCACGATCCACATCGCGCACGAGGCACCGCAAGAGCCGGACGCGCGCGCCAACTGGCTGCCCGCGCCGGCCGGCGAGTTCTACCTCTGCCTGCGGGCCTACATCCCGCGGCCGGCCCTGCTGGAGGACCGCTGGCGTCCGCCCGCGCTGCGCGTGACCGGCCGGCCCGCGGGAACGGCGGACGCCCCGGGTCCGGAGTCACGCGCATGACCCTGCCGCAACCCACGCCGGGCGGCGCCAGCGCCGAAAAGCCCTTCCTCATCGTCGGCGAAGGCAGCGAAACCGTCGGACCCGGGCTGCATCTGCTGCGCGGCCAGGGCCATTCCTTCGCGGCCGAAACCGATGTGGGCCTGGTGGTGATGGACGCCGGGCCCGGCGGCCGGGTCACCGCGGGCATGATCGATGCGCTGCGCGCGCTGAGCGATGCCCCGCTGCACGCCCTGTGCTTCAGCCATGGGCACCTGGGCTACAACGCCGGCGTGGACCAGTGGCTGGCCCATGCCGCGCAGCGCGGCGATCCGCGGCCCCGGGTGATCGCCCATGCAGGCGTGCTGCGCCGTCACGCGCGCTACCGCGAGACAGCCGGCCTGCAGCACCGGCTGGCGGAGATGCAGTTCCGCCGGCCCGCCGCCTTCTTCGAACGCCACCTGGCGCTGCACGACCCCGACGAGACCTTCGAGGACCGGCTGACGATCGGGCACGACGAGCGGCGCGTCGAGCTGAGGTGGGCCCCATCGGAGACGGACGATGCCATCGTGCTGTGGTCGCCTGCCCAGCGGGTGCTCTACGGCGGCGCGGCCCTGATCGACTCCATGCCCAATGTCGGCACGCCGCTGCGCACGCTGCGCGACCCGGTCCGCTGGGCGCGCACGCTGGAGCAACTCGCCGCGCTGCGCCCGGAGGTCGCCGTCCGCGAGTTCGGCCCGACGCTGCGTGGCGCCCAGCGCGTGCAGGACGTGCTGCTGCACACGGCGCGCGCCCTGCGCTGGTTGCGGGAGCGGACCGTCGCGCTGATGAATGAGGGACTGGACGAGCGCCAGATCCTCGCGCGGCTGGACTATCCCAAGGAGATCTTCGGCGTCGACTGGCTCAAGCCCACCTATGGCGAGCCGAGCTATGTGGTGCGGGACGTCTACCGCGCCGAGAACGGCTGGTGGGACCGCAACCCGACCAGCCTGCATCCCGCCCCGCCCGACCGGGTCGCGCGGGAGGTCGGCGCCGCCATCACGGACAAGGCCGGCGTGCTGGCCCGCGCCGCCGCACTTGCGTCGCGTGGCGAATGGCAACTGGCCCTGCACGTGGTGGACCTGCTGGCCACCGCCGAGGGCGAGGCGGCCGAATTCGCCGAGGCCCGCCGGCTCAAGGCTGCGTGGCTGCGCGAGCGCGCCGGCCAGGTGCAAAGCTATGTGTCGCGCAATCTCTTTCTCAGCAGTGCCGAGCGCCTGGACGCCAGCCTGCCCCCACAGCCGGGCGCTGGCTGACGGCGCCCCCTCCCGCGCCCTTGCCCACCTGCCGGCCCTGCAACATCCCGATCACGGAGACACCCATGCCCACCATCCTGCGCCACGGCGCACTTTTCCTTGCCGCCATCTGCGCGTCCAGTCACGCCGCCGAACCGTACCCACAACGTCCGGTGACGCTGATCGTGCCCACTGCACCGGCCGGTGGCACGGACACCATCGCGCGCATCATGGCCGAATTCCTCGGAAAGCAACTCGGCCAGCCCTTCGTGGTCGAGAACAAGCCGGGTGCCAACGGCGTGCTGGGCGTGGAGGCCGGCGCCCGGGCGGCACCGGATGGCTACCGGCTGCTGTTCACCTATGCGGCGTCGGTGGTGGTCAATCCCGGCCTCTACCGGAAGCTGCCCTACGACCCGGTCAAAGACCTGGCACCCATCGCCCAGATCGGTCGCGGCGGCAACCTGCTGCTGGTGCGTCCGGACTTTCCAGCCCGCACGCTCGACGAGTTCGTGCGCGAGGTGAAGGCGCATCCCGGCAAGTACAGCTACTGCTCCTGGGGCGCCGGCTCAGGCGGACACCTGGCCATGGAAAGCCTGAAGAAGCAGGCCGGCATCGACATGCTGCATGTGCCCTACAAGGGCACCAGCCCCTGCGTGCAGGACCTGGCGGGCCGGCAGGTGGACGCCGCCTTCGGCGACACCTCGTCGACCATCGAACTGGTCAAGGCGGGGCGCGTGCGCGCCCTGGCCAACAGCGGCCCCAAGCGGCTGCCGATGCTGCCCGACGTGCCCACGATGACGGAAGCCGGCTATCCCTTCACCACCTACAGCTGGTACGGCCTGCTGGCACCCGCGCACACGCCGCCAGACATCATCGGACGCATCAATGCGGCCGTGCAGAAGGCCCTGGTCGACCCCGAGGTGGTGCGGCGCATGCGGGAACTCAACTTCGACGATCTTCCGCAGACCACGCCTGCGCAGTTCGGCGCGGTGATCCGCCAGGATCTCCAGGACTGGCGCGGGCTCATCCGCTCGATCAACCTCAGCCTGGATTGAAAGCCGCCGCGCCCAAAGAAAAGGGGCCCGAAGGCCCCTTGCGGTCTGGCGATGCGCCGGAGGTGCTCAGCGCACCACGGCGATCTGCGTGCGCGCGCCACCCTTGTAGGTGTAGAGCGTCAGCGCGCCGTTCTTGATGTCGCCCTTCTCGTCGAAGGCGATGGGGCCGGTCAGGCCCTTGTATTCGATCTTGCCGACTTCGGGCAGGTACTTGGCGGGGTCGGCCGAGCCGGCCTTGGCCATGGCGGCAGCCAGCACCTGCACGGCGTCGTAGACGTACGGCGCGTAGATCTGCACGTCCACGCCGTTCTTTTCCTTGAACTTGGCCTTCCAGGCGTCCAGCGGCGCCTTGAAGTCGCCGTCCACGCCGCCGGCTTCGGCGCAGTAGACCATCTCTTCGCCGATGGCATCGCCGGCCAGCTTGGCCAGCTCGCCCGTGCACAGGCCGTCGCCGCCCATGAACTTGACGTTCAGGCCCAGCTGCTTGACCTGCTTGAGCATCGGGCCGCCGACGGCGTCCATGCCACCGAAGAACAGGATGTCGGGCTTGGCGCCCTTGAGCTTGGTCAGGATGGCGTTGAAGTCGGTGGACTTGTCGGTGGTGAACTCGCGGCCCACGATCGTGCCGCCGGCGGCCTTGGCGGCCTTCTCGAACTCGTCGGCGACGCCCTGGCCGTAGGCCGTGCGGTCGTCGATCACGGCAATGTTCTTGCCCTTGAGGGTTTCGACGGCGTACTTGCCCAGGGTGCCACCCAGCTGGGTGTCGTCAGCCACCACGCGGAAGGTGGTCTTGAAGCCCTGACGGGTGTACTTGGGGTTGGTCGCGGAGGGGGAGATCTGCGGGATGCCGGCGTCGCTGTAGATCTTGGAGGCGGGGATGGTGGTGCCCGAGTTCAGGTGGCCGACCACGCCGTTGACCTGGCTGTCCACCAGCTTCTGGGCCACGGCCGTGCCCTGCTTCGGATCGCCGGCATCGTCCTCGGCGATCAGCTCGAACTTGGCCGTCTTGTCGCCGATCTTCATGGCCTGGGCATTCAGGTCCTCGATGGCCATCTTGGCGCCCAGTTCGTTGTCCTTGCCCAGGTGGGCGATGGCACCGCTGGTGGGCGCCACGTGGCCGATCTTGACCGTGAGAGTTTCACCCGCCGGAGGCGCAGCAGGCGCGGGCGCCGCCGCCGTGGCTGCCGGGCTCGCTGCGGGTGCTGCGGCTTCTTCCTTCTTGCCACAGGCCACCACCGAGAGTGCAGCCAGGGCGACCGCGGTCCATTTCAATTGCATGAGAAACCTCCAGAACGATGAAGACAGGATTGATGTTGGTCTACCGGTCGATGCAACCGGCGCGCCATGCTGGAGCAAGTTCCAGGCCGACGCACCGGCTGGCGGCACCCGCGCGCCCTCCGACCTGCGGGTCAGTTTAGCCCAACGATGGTGCACGAACCCCGGCGGAAACACGGGGTTGGGCGGCCGAAAGCTCCTCGGCCAGGGCGTTCGAAATGAGCTGCCGCAGCTGGTCTTCGAGACGGTTGCGAAGCACCGGGATCATGGCGTCGAGCTGCTGCTGGACGGCCTGCGAGACGACATCGGTCAGCGCCTCCTCCAGCCGCAGGTCGACGCGCTGGAGCACACGGTGCAGCAGTTCTTCCTCGATCTCGAAGACGTCCTCCGGGCGGATGGCCACCATGGAGGCGGTGGGCGCCGGCTCGGCAGAGGCCTGCGCCACGGACATGGCTTCGGCGGCCGGCGGGACCGTGGCGGCGGGTGCATCGGCCTGGAGCACCGGAGCGGGCGTCTCGGGCCAGACCAGCTCGGGGCCCACCACCGACGGCGCGTCGAGGTCGACCACCGCGGTGAGGGTCGGCACGAAGCGCGGCGGGGTGCGGGGCGGCACGCTCATGCGCTGCGCGATCCCACGTCGTGTCGCGTGATGGCGTAGCCGCGATCCGAATAGTGGCGCCAGCGCGTGCGGCCGGCCAGCCGCTCGTCGTCATCGAGGCCCACCACGTCGATCAGGCGATCGAAGCGCTCGAAGCCCTGCGGCAGGGGCCGACCCAGGTTGAGCATCACCTGCCGGTGGGACGGTGGTTCGCCTTCGGCCAGGCCCAGCAGCACGGCGGAGCGCCCGCGCACATGCACTGGCGCATCGGCCTTGCAGTGCGGGATGAAGTCCGCCGGCGAGAAGCGCCACAGGGCTTCGTCCAGCGCGTCGAGCAGTTCGCCGGGCCCTTGCACCACGACCTGCGCATCGGCGCCGAGCACGGCCTTGCGCAGGAGCCGGCAGGCATGCTGCAGCTTGTCGGCCGTGTTGTAGTGGACGTCGATCTCGGTCACGGGGCGTTACGCTCGGCCTCAGGCCGAGGCTGGCGTCTTGCGGGCGCGCTTGCGCGGCGCCGTCGGCACGGCGCCTGCGGCAGCCTGCGACAGCAGGTAGTCCAGCAGCAGGCCCACGGGACGGCCCGTGGCGCCCTTGGCCGCACCGCTTTTCCAGGCGGTGCCGGCGATGTCCAGGTGCGCCCAGGCGAAGTCGGCGGTGAAGCGCTGCAGGAACTTGGCGGCCGTGATGGCGCCGCCCGCGCGGCCGGCCACGTTGGCGACGTCGGCAAAGCGCGTCTTCAGCCCTTCGGCGTACTCGTCATCCAGCGGCATGCGCCAGCAACGGTCCTGCGCGTTCTCGCCCGCACGCTGCAGGGCTTCGGCCAGGGCATCGTCGCTGGAGAACAGGCCGCTGCGCACGCCGCCCAAGGCCACCACGCAGGCGCCCGTCAGGGTCGCGATGTCGATGACCGCCTTGGGCGAAAAGCGCTTGGCGTAGGTCAGCGCATCGCACAGGATGAGCCGGCCTTCAGCGTCGGTGTTGAGGATCTCGATGGTCTGGCCGTCCATGCTGGTGACCACGTCGCCGGGCTTCACGGCTCGGCCGTCGTTCATGTTCTCGCAGCTGGGAATGAGGCCGACCACGTTGATGGCAGGCTGGATCTCGCCCAGCGCACGGAAGACGCCGAGCACGCTGGCCGCGCCGCCCATGTCGAACTTCATCTCGTCCATCTCGGCCGCGGGCTTGAGCGACACGCCGCCCGTGTCGAAGGTGATGCCCTTGCCAACCAGCACCTGCGGCGCCACGTCCTTGGCCGCGCCCTGGTAGCGCAGCACGATGAAACGCAGCGGCTGTTCGGACCCCTGCGCGACGGCCATGAAGGCGCCCATGCCGAGCTTGGCCACCTCGCGCGGACCGAGCACCTCGACCTTGAGCTTGGAGCCGCGGGCCAGCGACTGCGCGGCCTCGGCCAGCATCGTGGGCGTGGAGTGGTTGCCCGGACGGTTGGCCCATTCCTTGGCGAACTCGATGCCCCGCACCGTGGCGCGAGCGACGTCGAAGCCGGCCTGAAGGCCGGAGGCATCGGCCACGCCCAGCACGAGCTGGCGGATGGTGCGCGGCTCGGGCTTGGACTGTGTGGTGGTGTAGACGTAGCTCGCGTCGGCGGCGGCGAGCATCGCCGCATGCAGGGCCCGGGCATCGACGGCGCCCGCGAAGACCATCGCCAGCTTCTTGGGCGCGGCGGACTTGACCGCCTGCAGGGCCGCACCGACGGCACTGCGAACAGCCGTGGACGAAAGATCACCGGCAGAGCACAGCACGAGCCGCATCGCCGAGACGTCGGCCGCCCCATAGGCCTCGACCAGCTTGCCCGGCTTGCCCTTCAGGTCGCCGGCCTTGCGGGCCTGGGCCAGCAGCCGCGACACGCCGTCGCTGCCCTCGCCCTTGAAGTCGTCATGCACGAGGACGACGAGTGCGTCGGCCTTTTCCGAGGCAGCCTGCGCGAGGCCGAGGGTCTTGAGTTGGAAGTCCATAATCCGTCTTTTCGCTCGGACGATGTTATTCCATTCCACTTTGCGCAAGGAGCTGTCGCGCAGCTTCGGGGCCACGCTGGTGGTGCTGATCGCGATCGTGATGACGATCATCCTGATCCGCACGCTGGGCCTCGCCTCGCGCGGCAGCGTCAATCCCTCCGAGGTGTTCCTGGTGATGGCCTATACGGTGATCGGCTACATGCCGACCATCCTCAGCCTGAGCCTGTTCATCTCGATCGTCGGCACGCTCTCGCGCATGTACCGCGACAGCGAGATGGTCATCTGGTTCTCGGCGGGTCGCGGCCTGGCGGACTTCATCTCGCCCTTGCTGCGCTTCGCCTGGCCGGTGCTGCTGCTGATCGCCGTGCTGTCGCTCGTTGGCTGGCCCTGGGCCAACTCGCAGACGCAGGGCATGCGTGACCAGTACGAGCGCCGCGGCGACCTCGACCGCGTGGCGCCCGGACAGTTCCAGGAATCGGCGGCCCGCAACCGCGTGTTCTACATCGACAAGGACTCGCCGGACGCCACCTCGGCCTCCAACGTCTTCATCTCCTCGCTGGAGCGCAACCAGCAGATCATCACCTCGGCCCAGAGCGGCAAGGTGGAGACCCTCATGGGCGGCCGCTACCTGGTCCTGTCCAACGGCCAGCGGCTGGAGCGCAGCTTCGACAACAGCGACCTGAAGATCAGCGAATTCGGCACCTACGGCGCGCGCATGGGCAACGACAGCCCCTTGCCGGGCGAGACCGTTGCGCCGAAGGCGCTGTCCACGCTCGCTCTGCTCGCATCGCCTTCGCTGCCCAACCAGGGCGAGCTCGGCTGGCGCGTGGGCATGGTGTTGGCCGCCGTGAACTTCGTGCTGCTGGCGCTGGTGGTGTCCAACGTCAACCCGCGGGTGGGGCGCAGCGGCAACCTGCTGTTCGCCCTGTTCTGCTTCGTCATCTACTTCAACCTGCTCAACCTGGGCCAAAGCTGGGTGGGCAACGGCCGCTTCTCGCTGCCGGGCTTCCTGGTGGTGCTGCATGGCGGCATGCTCGTGGGCATGCTGCTGTGGATCGCCCTTCGCCACAACAGCTGGCGGCGTCCGCGCCCGCGCGCCGCCACATCCTGAACGCATGAGAACGCTGCGCCGCCTGATCTACGCCGAGGCGATCAAGTCGATCGCCTTCGTCACGCTGGGCTTCCTGAGCCTGTTCTTCTTCTTCGACTTCGTGGACGAGCTGTCCTCGGTGGGCAAAGGCACCGTGGCACCTTACGGCCTGCCCCAGGCCCTGCTCTACGTCACGCTGCTGGTGCCCAGCCACCTCTACGAACTGCTTCCGATCGCGGTGCTGATCGGCAGCATCTTCGTGATGGCCAATCTGGCGCGCAGTTCGGAATACACGATCCTGCGCACCAGCGGCCTCGGTCCATGGCGAGCCTTGCGCATGCTGCTGACGCTGGGCCTCGGCTTCGTGGTGCTGACCTTTGCGGTGGGCGACTACGTGGCGCCGCTGTCCGACCGTGCGGCGCAGTTGCTCAAGTCCCGCTATCAGGGCTACCTGGCGACGGCCGGCCTCACGGGCGGCTGGCTGAAGGAGCGGCAGGGCGACCATTCCTACGCGGTCAACGTGGTGTCCATCGACCGCGACGGCACGCTGAAGCTGCCGCGCGTGTTCGAGTTCGACGACCGCGGCTTCCTGCGCTCGCTGACCACGGCCGACACGGCGCGCATCGTCGCAGGCGGCTGGGTGCTGCAGAACGCCCAGCGCCAGGAGTTCCAGACCGCGCCCGGCACGACGTCGCCCAAGGTGATCAATGTTCACCAGCCGCTGCTGGCTTGGCAGACCGGCCTGACCACGGACATGGTGGCGGTCGCACTGCTCAAGCCGGAGCGCATGCGCACGGTCGACCTGTTCGAGTACACGCGCCACCTGGATGCCAACGGCCAGGCCACCCAGCGCTACAAGATCGAGTTCTGGCGCAAGGTGTTCTATCCGCTGTCCTGCCTGGTGATGGTGGTGCTGGCCCTGCCCTTCGCCTACCTGCACTTCCGCCAGAGCGGCATCGCCGGCTATGTGTTCGGCGGCGTGATGATCGGCATCAGCTTCTTCCTGCTGAACAACGTATTCGGTTACATCGGCAATCTGCGCGACTGGTGGCCGTGGGCCACGGCGGCGGCGCCGGGCCTTCTGTATTCGCTGATGTCGCTGGGCGCCTTCGGCTGGCTGGTGCTGCGGCGATGACGATGCACGGCATCGTCCTCTTCGCCCATGGCTCGCGCGACGCGCAGTGGCGCGAGCCGGTGGAGGCCGTGGCGCGTCGCGTCGCCGAGCAGGCGCCGGACGCGCGCGTGCGCTGCGCCTATCTGGAACTGGTCGCGCCCGACCTGCCGGCGGCGGTGGCGGAACTCGTGGCCGAGGGCGTGGCCAGCATCCACGTCGTGCCGCTCTTCCTGGGCATGGGCCGCCATGCGCGGGAAGACCTGCCGCTGCTCATGGCCGAACTGCGCCAGAAGCACCCCGCCGTGCAGTTCACCCAGGCCCCAGCCGTGGGCCAGGATCCGGCCGTCATCGACCTGCTGGCCCGGCTGGCGCTCCAACCACTTCAATAGATTCATAAGGCATAATGAATCTCGATAAACATCGGGATTTGTTATGAACCTTCACCAGTTCAAGTTCGTTCAGGAGGCGGTGCGCCGCAACCTGAACCTGACCGAAGCCGCCAAGGCGCTGCACACCTCGCAGCCCGGCGTCTCCAAGGCCATCATCGAACTGGAAGAAGAGCTGGGCGTGGAGATCTTCGCGCGCCATGGCAAGCGCCTGAAGCGCGTCACCGAGCCCGGGCAGCACGTGATCGCCAGCATCGAGCTGATCATGCGCGAGGTGGGCAATCTGCGCCGCATCGGCGAGCAGTTCAGCGCGCAGGACAGCGGCACGTTGTCCATCGCCACCACGCACACCCAGGCCCGCTACGTGCTGCCCGTCCCCGTGGTCAAGCTGCGCGAGGCCTATCCCAAGGTCAACGTCAGCCTGCACCAGGGCTCGCCGGCACAGGTGGCCCAGATGGTGCTCGACGAAGTGGCGGAGGTCGGCGTCGCCACCGAATCGCTGGACGATTACGACGGCCTCGTCACCCTGCCCTGCTACGAATGGCAGCACGTGCTGGTGCTGCCCAAGGACCATCCCCTGGCCGCCAAGGAGCGCGTGAACCTGGAGGACCTGGCGGCCGAGCCGATCATCACCTACCACCCTTCCTTCACGGGCCGTACGCGCATCGACCATGCCTTCGCGCAGAAGAAGCTGTCGCCGCGCATCGCGCTGGAGGCCATCGACTCCGATGTCATCAAGACCTATGTGCGTCTGGGCCTGGGCGTGGGCATCGTGGCCGAGATGGCCGTCCGCGAGGACAACAACGAGGACCTCGTGGTGCGGCCCATGGGCCAGGTGATCGGCCAGAACGTCGCCCGCATCGCCTTCAAGCGCGGCGCCTACCTGCGCAACTTCGTCTTCAAGTTCGCCGAGCTGCTGTCGGACCGGCTGGACCGCAACCTCATCGCCAAGGCCCTGAGCGGCCATTACGACGACTACGAACTCTGATTCCGCCGCATCGCGCCTTCACTGCCATGACCGCTCCCCGAACGCCCGAGCCGGGCACCAAGCTGCCCGCCGTGGGCACCACCATCTTCACCGTGATGTCCGCCCTGGCGACCGAGCACGGCGCCGTCAACCTGGGCCAGGGCTTCCCGGATTTCGGCTGCGACCCGAAGCTGCTGGACGCCGTCACGGCCGCCATGGCCGCCGGCCACAACCAGTACCCGCCGATGACCGGCGTGCCGCTGCTGCGCGAGCGCATCGCCGCCAAGATCGAGGCGCTCTACGGCCGGCGCTACGACGCCGGCACCGAGATCACCGTCACGGCCGGGGCTACGCAGGCCATCATCACCGCCATCCTGGCGCTGGTGCGGCCGGGCGACGAGGTGATCGTGCTGGAGCCCTGCTACGACAGCTACGTGCCCAACATCGAACTGGCCGGCGGCACGGTGGTGCGCGTGCCACTGGTGCCCGGCAGCTTCCGGCCCGACTTCGACCGCATCGCCGCCGCGCTGACGCCGCGCACGCGCGCGATCCTGATCAACACGCCGCACAACCCGAGCGGCACCGTGTGGACCGCCGACGAGATGCGCCAGCTCGAAGCCCTGCTCGCGCCCACCGACGTGTTCGTGATCAGCGACGAGGTCTACGAGCACATGGTCTACGACGGTGCCCTGCACCAGAGCGTGGCCCGCTTCCCGGCACTGGCGGCGCGCAGCCTGATCGTCAGCAGCTTCGGCAAGACCTACCACGTCACCGGCTGGAAGGTCGGCTACGTGGCCGCGCCGGCCGTGCTCACGGCCGAGTTCCGCAAGGTGCACCAGTTCAACGTGTTCACGGTCAACACGCCCATGCAGCATGCGCTGGCGCATTACATGGCCGATGCGGCGCCCTATGTGGACCTGCCGGCCTTCTACCAGCGCAAGCGCGATCTGTTCGCCGAAGGCCTGGCACGCACCCGCCTGCGGCTGCTGCCCAGCGAGGGCAGCTACTTCCAGTGCGTGGACATCTCGGCGGTCAGCGACTTGTCGGAGTCCGACTTCTGCCAGTGGCTCACGCGCGAGATCGGCGTGGCGGCGATCCCGCTGTCGGCCTTCTATGGCGATGGCTTCGACCAGCGCGTGGTGCGCTTCTGCTATGCCAAGCGCGATGAGACGCTGCGCGATGCGCTGACGAGGCTGGCAAAACTCTGACACCCGACCGCGGCGAGGGCCTGACAGCGCAAGGGGCCCGCCGCCGTCTGCCCGGCCCCTTCGACATGCGCAGCATCCGCTCTGTCAACAACTCACAGAGCTCGGAGCTACGCCATGTCCCTTTCCTTCATCCTGCTCATCGTCCTGATCCTGCTGCTGATCGGCGCCCTGCCCAGCTGGGGTTACAGCCGCAGCTGGGGCTACGGCCCGAGCGGCGGCCTGGGTCTGGTGCTCGTGATCGTGATCGTGCTGCTGCTCATGGGACGAATCTAGCCCTCCGCGCGCACCACCAAGAAGCCGCCCGCGCGGGCTGGGTCGAAGACCCGGCCGACGCGGGCGGTTTTTCTCGTCGGTCTTTGGCGCAGCTCCGGCGCAAGTCGCTCTCTGCCCGAACCTTGAAGTCCGCTTCGCCCGCGCCGCTCAGGCCAGCGCCCGCACCTGCGACAGGATCAGTTCTCCCACTTGCGCCATGAGTCCGCTCTCGGTGGTCGTAGTCCGGTTCCAGAGGTAGATGGGCCGCGCCGCGGGCGGTCCCGGCCACGGCAACGACACCAGCCCGAAGCGCTGGCTCAGCCGCCGCAAGGGAAAGTCGGGCAGCACCGACAGGTGCCGCCCGCGCGCCAGCATCTCCAGTAGCACGAAGGCCTCGCCCAGCACCGTCACCTGTGCCCGCATCTGCTGCACGCCGCCGCCCACCAGCATGCTCTGCACGTCCTGGTCGAAGGGCGATGCGGTCCCCAGGCTGATCCAGTCGGCGGCGTCGGCCTCGCCGTGCGCCAGCGATGTCCGCCCGGCGAAAGGATGGCCCGTCCCGCAGTACACGCCCAGGGTGTCGGCCACCAGCAGTCGCCGCTCGATGCCCTGCGGCGGTCGCTCCAGCCAGGAGGGGCCGATGACGAAGTCGTGCTGGCCGTCGATCAACTGCTCAACGAGCACATGGGGCCGGTCGCTGCGCACCGACAGGGCCAGGTCGTCGAAACGGGCCAGCAGGGCGCGCGTCACCTCGTCGAGCACCGCGGCGCCCACCATGGGCCCCGAGCCGATGCGCAACTGGCGCCGGATGCCGCCGCGGTGCCGCGCGCTGACCTCCGCGGCGTCCTTGAGCCGGCGCGCAATGGCCCGCCCCTCGCGCGCCAGCATCTCGCCCAGCGGCGTGCTGCGCACGCCGTAGCGGCTGCGCTCGAAGAGCTGGCCGCCGGCCTGCATCTCCAGCGTCTGCATGTTGTGGGTGAGCGTGGGCTGCGTGAGATGCAGATGCCGGCTCGCCTGGGTGATCGAGCCTTTTTCCAGGATGGTCGCGAGCTGGACCAGGTGCCGAGGATCCATCGGAATTTTTATGGTTGGCGCGTGATTTTCAATTTTACGGATGGGTACATCCTGCCTAAGCTCGGTGGTTGCTCCTCGCAGTGCACGCTGTCATGACCTCCAGACCCAACATCATCTACATCGTCGCCGACGACCTGGGCTATGCCGACCTCGGCTGCTACGGTGGCCGCAGCGCCGACTTCGGCCTCGTCTCCCCGAACATCGACGCCCTGGCCCAAGGCGGCCTGCGCTTCACCGAGGGCTATGCCAACTCGCCCGTCTGCTCGCCCACGCGCTTCGCGCTGATGACCATGCGCTACCAGTACCGCCTGCGCGGCGGCATGGAAGAGCCGATCAACAGCCGCAGCAAGGGCAGCACCACGCTGGGCCTGCCGCCCGAGATGCCCACCCTGCCCTCGCTGCTGCGCGATGCCGGCTACGCCACGGCGTTGATCGGCAAGTGGCACCTGGGCTATCCGCCCAGCTTCGGTCCGCTGCGCTCGGGCTACGACGAGTTCTACGGAATCATGGCCGGCGGTGTGGACTACTTCACCCACTGTTCGGGCCGCGGCGACCACGACCTCTACGTCGGCGAAAGCGAGCACCATGAGACGGGTTACCTCACCGATCTGCTCTCCGCCCGCGCCGTGGGCCATGTGCAGGCCCGCGCGGCCGAGGCCCGCGCCGGCAAGCCCTTCTTCCTGAGCCTTCACTACACGGCGCCGCACTGGCCGTGGGAAACGCGCGACGACGCGCATGTGGCCGCCGAGACCGCCGCCAACCTGTTCCACCTGGACGGCGGCAACATCCACACCTACCGCCGCATGATCCACCACATGGACGAGGGCATCGGCCAATTGGTCGCCACGCTGCGCGCGGAAGGCCTGCTGGAGAACACGTTGATCGTCTTCACCAGCGACAACGGCGGCGAGCGCTTTTCGGACAACTGGCCGCTGGTGGGCGGCAAGATGGACCTGACCGAAGGCGGCATCCGCGTGCCCTGGATCGCACACTGGCCGGCCGCCATTCCCGCTGGCACCACCAGCGCCCAGCACTGCATGACCATGGACTGGTCGGCCACGATGCTGGAGCTGGGCGGCGGTGCGCCGCCTGAGGGCCACACGTTGGATGGCGTCTCGCTGGCGGCCGTGCTGCGCGATCCGTCGCAGGGCTTCGAGCGCCCGCTGTACTGGCGCATGAACCACCGCGGCCAGCGTGCCCTGCGCCGTGGGCCCTGGAAGTACCTCAAGGTCGACGAGCACGAGTACCTCTTCGACCTGCGCGCCGACGAGCGCGAGCGCGCCAACCTGGCGACGCGCGAACCCGCACGCTTCCAGGCGCTACGCGAGGACTGGCTCGCCTGGAACGAATCCGTGCCCGCCATCCCCGACGACGCGGCCGTGAGCCTGGGCTATTCGTACCGCGACATGCCGCAGCGCTGAGCGTTGCGCCCCCTCGACATCCAAGGAGACAGACCATGACCCCTTCAACCCGCTCGGCCGTCGCCCGCCGTACGGCGATCGCCGCCTGCCTGGCATTCGGCGCCTTCGCCGGCGTCGGTGCCCATGCCCAGGCCTGGCCCACCAAGACGATCAAGATGATCGCGCCCTCCACCCCAGGCGGCCCACCCGACGTCTATGCCCGGGCACTGGCCGACCTCATGTCGCGCGACCTGGGCCAGCCCATCGTGGTCGAGAATTCGCCGGCCGTGGGCGGCATGGTGGCCGCACAGCAGATGCTGCGCGCGCCCGCCGATGGCTACACGCTGATGGTCAGCACGGCCGGCATGCTGACCATCACGCCCAACGCCAACCCCAGGGCCAAGTACACGCCTGCCGACTTCACGCCCATCTGCCAGGGCGTGGACGCCGGCCTCGTGCTCGCCAGCCATCCGTCGCTAGGGCCGAAGGACTTCAAGAGCCTGCAGCAGTGGCTCAAGGCCGAGAAGACGCCGCCCACCTATTCGTCGTATTCGCCGGGCTCGCCGGCGCACTTCCTGGGCTTTCAACTGAGCGAAGCGCTGAACGTGCCCATGACGCATGTGCCCTACCGCAGCAGCCCGCAGCAGATCACCGACATGGTGGGCGGCATGGCGCCGCTGGGTTTCGTGCAGATCGCCACCGCCACGCCGCAGATCAAGGCAGGCAAGCTGCTCGCCTTCGCCACCACCGCGCCGACGCGTGCTCCCGAGCTGCCCGACGTGCCCACGGTGCGCGAACTCGGCCTGCCGCAGCTGGAGACCACCGTGTGGTTCGGCCTGAACGGCCCACCCGGCCTGCCCGCACCCATTGTCAAACGGCTTACCGAGGCGCACCGCAAGGTGCTGGCCTCGCCGGAGTTCCGCAGCCGCATGGCGCTTTCGGGCCTTGCGCCCTCGCCCGACATCTGCGGCGACGCCTTCCTCAAGAAGATGAACGACGAGTCCGCGCGATGGGCGCGCATCGTCAAGGCCACCGGCTTCGTGGCCGACTGAGGCGGCAGTCAGCCGGCACACACGGATACTCGGGCGATGGCCGAAAACGACACTGAACACAAGGCAGGCCCCGCCCCCCGCACCCAGCCCCGGCCGGCATGGCGCTCCAGCGGCGAAGAGCCGGACTACCGGTTCACGCTCGCCAACGAGCGCACCTTCCTGGCCTGGGTCCGCACGGCGCTGGCGGTGCTGGCGGCGGGCGTGTTGCTCGACCAGTTCTCCACCAAGTTACAGCCCCATCTGCTGGTGGTCGGCACCGCCATCCTGCTGTGCGTGGTGGCCGGCACGCTGGCCTCGCTGGCCTACACGCGCTGGCGCGACAACGAGGTCTCGATGCGGCACCGCGGTGCACTTCCCCATTCGCGCATGCTGGCCATCCTGACAGTGGCCGTGGTGCTCATCTGCGCGGTGCTCGCCGTGCTGATGGCCTGGGCCATCGCCATCCATCGCGCCTGAATGTCCACCGCCGCCGGCCGCGACCCGGGCCTGCAGCCTGAGCGCACCACGCTGTCCTGGACGCGGACCGCCGCCGGCCTGCTGCTGAATGCCGTGCTCAATCTGCGCAGCGGCTATGTGCACGACTCGGTGCCGCTGCTGGTGCTCTCCGGCGCGCTGGTCGTGGCTGCCGCGGCCGTCTTCAGCTTCGGCCGGCTGCGGCGGCGCCAATTGTCGGAGCATGGGCCCGAAGCCCTGGCCGATCCGCTGGCCATGCGCGCCGTGACGGCGGCCACGCTGCTGGCCTCGGCGACCGGCCTGGCTTCGATCCTGCTCGGCCACTGGCACTGACGCGCCCTAGATCAGGAGCCGCGCAATCGCGGGCGTCGGCCCTAAAAACAGAAAGCCGGCATGCTTTCGCATACCGGCTTCCGGGTTACCCGAAGGCATCCGCCCCGCCCTCGCCCGCTGACAACGGGCGTCGTGCTGGGCGGCGTCTATTACAGAGCCGCCTTGCGGTAGACCGACAGGCTGCCTTGCGTGTATTGCGTCGGGATCGTGCTGTTCACGAAGGCCTTGGCGTCCAGGTTGGACGTGGGATTGTGGGCAGCGGCCACGGCTTCGGTCTGGACGGCGGTGCGGCTGCGGGGAGCGGCGGGGGCCACGGCGACTTGCTGGCCAACGTATTCCAGGTTCTGCTCGGCGCGAGCAGCTTGCACGCCCTGGGCGTTCACTTCGGCGCGGCTGAAGGCCGACACGGGGGCGACGACGCCTTGGTATTCCTCGGCGCTGGCGCCGGCAACGGCGGCGAACGACAGGGCGGCGAGGGCGATGATCTTCGAGGTCTTGGTCATGATTTTTCTCCTAAGCAGAGCGTTGAACAGAGCGGGCGGGGCACCTGCCTCACCGGCTTCGGGTCTGCGTTCAATCGCTGGCCCGTGAGATGAATTGTGGACCGCCGACCCAGGGAAAACCCGAGGCATTGCCGAACGTGGTGTTCCGCCGCAAGAAACAATCCCTGTCTACCGCGGGCCGCTGGCGCGCGCTGACGCGAGGCAACCCTGCCCGGTCGCGGCCCGCTGCGCACGCGGGTGCCTTTCGTAGGCCCAGTGCAAGCCCCACGAACACGCGCGACTGATTCAATAACTCTTGTATCATCGAACAATGACCGAAAGCGAAGCCGTATCCGCCCTCGCCGCCCTGGCCCATCCGCAAAGGCTGCGGGCGTTCCGCGCGCTGGTCGTGGCCGGGCCTCAGGGAGCGACGCCCAGCACGCTGGCCGATCAGCTCGATGTGGCACGCAATACCTTGTCCTTCCATCTGAAGGAACTGGCCCATGCCGCCCTGGTGACGATCGAGCCCCAGGGCCGCAACCTGGTCTATCGCGCCGATTTCGCCCGCATGAACGATCTGCTGGGCTACATGACCGAGCACTGCTGTCAGGGCGAAGCCTGCGACGTCGTCGCCGCAGCGCCCAGGTGCACCGCCTGCTGAGTAACGACGATGACCCCTCCCTCTCTTTCGAGCCGCCGCCAGCCAGACGCGGACATGAGTGCCTTCGAGCGCTACCTGACCCTCTGGGTCCTGGCTTGCATCCTTGCGGGCATTGCCTTGGGCCAGTCCGCGCCGCGCGTGTTCGAAGCCATCGGCCGCATGGAAATCGCCCAGGTCAACCTGCCGGTGGGCATGCTGATCTGGGTCATGGTGATCCCGATGCTGCTCAAGGTGGACTTCAGTGCGCTCGGACAGGTGCGACAGCACTGGCGCGGCATCGGCGTGACGCTGTTCATCAACTGGGCGGTCAAGCCCTTCTCGATGGCCTTGCTAGCCTGGCTCTTCATCCGCCATGTCTTTGCCGGCTGGCTGCCGGCCGACCAGCTCGACAGCTACGTGGCAGGCCTGATCCTTCTGGCGGCCGCGCCGTGCACGGCGATGGTCTTCGTCTGGAGCCGGCTCACGGGGGGCGATCCGGTGTTCACGCTGTCGCAGGTGGCCTTGAACGACACCATCATGGTGTTCGCCTTCGCGCCCATCGTCGGACTGCTGCTGGGCCTGTCGGCGATCACCGTGCCGTGGGCCACGCTGCTGACCTCCGTGGCGCTGTACATCGTCATCCCCGTCGTCGTGGCGCAGTTCTGGCGACGCGCATTGCTGCGCAAAGGCCAGGCACGCTTCGATGCCGCTTTGGCGCGCATCGGCCCGCCCTCCATCGCAGCGCTGCTGCTCACGCTCGTGCTGCTGTTCGCCTTCCAGGGTCGCGCCATCCTGCAGCAGCCGCTGGTCATCGCCATGCTGGCGGTGCCGATCCTGATCCAGGTGTTCTTCAATTCCGGACTGGCCTACTGGCTCAACCGGCGAGTGGGCGAGAAACACGCCATCGCCTGCCCCTCGGCGCTGATCGGTGCGAGCAACTTCTTCGAGCTGGCCGTGGCGGCCGCCATCAGCCTCTTCGGCTTCCATTCCGGCGCGGCCCTGGCGACCGTGGTCGGCGTGCTGATCGAGGTGCCCGTGATGCTGCTGGTCGTGCGCCTGGTCAACCGCTCGCGCGGCTGGTACGAGCGTGGCGCGGCGTCCGCTTCCTGACCCCTGACCCCTGACCCCTGCCCCATGAGCGACATCACGATTTATCACAACCCCGACTGCGGCACCTCGCGCAACGTGCTGGCCCTGATCCGCAACAGCGGCGAGGAGCCGCTGGTCATCGAGTACCTGAAGACGCCACCCGACCGGCAGACCCTGGTCGGCCTGATCGCGGCCATGGGCATGCCGGTGCGCGCGCTGCTGCGCGAGAAAGGCACGCCCTACGTCGAGCTCGGCCTCGACGCGCCGACATGGAGCGACGAGCAGCTGATCGACTTCATGGGCCAGTACCCCATCCTCATCAACCGCCCCATCGTGGTCACGCCGCTCGGCACCCGCCTTTGCCGCCCGTCGGAGACGGTGCTGGACCTGCTGCCCCAGCCGCAGCGCGGCGCCTTCGACAAGGAAGACGGCCAGCCGGTCGTCGACGCGGAGGGCCGCCGTGTCTGAGGCCATCCACGATCTGCCGCAGGTCGACGGCGCGCTTTTCGAACTGCCCGACATCCGGCGCCTCATGCCGACCGAGCGCAGCACCCATGCGCCACGCTTCCTGCTGCTGTATGGCTCGCTGCGTGCGCGCTCCTACAGCCGCTTGGCCGCCGAAGAGGCCGCCCGCATCCTGCGCGCGCTCGGCGGCGAGACACGGATGTTCAATCCGTCCGGCCTGCCGCTGGTGGACGACGCGCCGGCGGACCATCCGAAAGTGCAGGAGCTGCACGCGCTCACCCAGTGGGCCGAGGGCATGGTGTGGTGTTCGCCCGAGCGCCACGGCGCCATGACCGGTCTGATGAAGACACAGATCGACTGGATCCCGCTCTCGGTCGGCGCCGTGCGCCCGACGCAAGGCAAGACGCTGGCCGTGATGCAGGTCTCGGGCGGCTCGCAGTCCTTCAATGCGGTGAACCAGATGCGCGTGCTGGGCCGGTGGATGCGCATGCTGACCATCCCCAACCAGTCCTCGGTCGCCAAGGCCTACCAGGAGTTCGACGAAGCCGGACGCATGACGCCATCGGCCTACTACGACCGCATCGTCGACGTGATGGAAGAGCTGATGAAGTTCACGCTGCTCAGCCGCGACGTGGCGCCCTACCTGTTGGATCGCTACAGCGAGCGCAAGGAGAGCGCGCAGGCCCTGAGCCAGCGGGTCGGGCAGGCGGGGCTCTGAGCGCTGTCCAGAGAGAAGCAGGCCGGCCGGAGCACGAGCCGACGTCTCAGACCAGTTCCCTGAGCACGAGCGCCCGCGGTCCCTCGGCGGTCATCAGGTGGACGGCCGTCCCAGGACGCGCGCGCAGGGCCTTGCGCAGAGTCCATCCTTGCCCTGGACCCAGAGGCAGGCCGTCCACCGCGCGCAGCAGGTCGCCCTCCTGCAGGCCCGCCAGCGCAGCTGGCCCGTCGGCCAGCACCTCGGCGACCTCGAGACCCCGATCCGTGTCGCGCCAGATGAAACCGGCGCGCGGACCCGGGAAGGCTTCGTCCAAGGCCGCATTGGGCTGCAGCGCGAGATGTCCACCGGAGGCGTCCAGCGCCAGGTTGAAGCGGCGCAGCAACTCGCCGCCGATGTTGCCCAGCCAGGCGTCGCTGCCAAACAGGCCGCCGCGCGCCAGCGACAGCTCGACCACGGGGCGCTGCAGCCGGTAGGCGCCCAAGTGCAGCGCTTGCGCGCGCACGCAATCGGCATGGTCGATGCCGCCCGTCGTCACGCCGGTTGCGAGGCGCACGCCACGGCCCCAGCGTGTGCGCAGGCCGAGGCGCTCCACGGCAGGCGCGAACAGGGTGACCGCCTGGCCTGCTCCCGTGTCGATCGAGAACCAGCCGACGACCCCGTCCAAGTCCGCCTCGACCAGCAGCTTTCCCGAGGCATGGCGCCGCAGCGGCAACCAGGGCTCAGGGCCGAGCAGTTGCCGCACGCCGTCCCGCGATGTCGCCGGGGCCAGACCGAGGCGGCCGCGCGGGTAGTCGACGCGAATGGCATAGGTCCGCAGGAAGTCGGCACCCAGCACGCCGTCCCAAGGAAACTCGCGCGGGAATGCCGTGACATACACCGGCTGGTCGCGCCGCAGTGCACCCCCGACGGCAAAGCGCGGCACCACGGCGCGGCGGATCTCGCCGGAGGGACCGCTACCGCCCGAACCTGACACCACTTCCCGAGACAACGGCAGTCCCAACGCGCGCGCCAACCGAAGGTCCAGCACGGTGGCATCGGCCCCGGTGTCCAGCACCAGCAAGGCCTCACGCGCCTGCAGCCGTGCGGTGACGATGGGATAGGGATCCTCGATCGCAAGCGGCATCTCCTGGATGGCCTGTGCAGGCGTACGGCCGAGTTCACGGCTCGCTTCGCAGGCGCCAAGGCACGAAACGGCGGACAGGCTGAATATTCGGCCAAGAAAGGCTCGGCGCATGGGTGATACTTGCTGCACAGCAGATATAAATTTCTGTTTTACAGAAATTATCCGAGTCACTTTCGGCGTGTCAAGCGCCAAGGCAAGGAGCACGCATGCCCGCCACCCCGCCTTTTCCAGTTGCTGCCAGTCTGCGAGCGGCCCGCCACGCCCCCCTGGTAGGGTGGGCCGTGTTGCTGGCGGGCCTGCTGCTGCCGCTGCTGACCGCGTGTGCACTTTGGCAACTACCAGCCGCGCAGTGGCTCACCCGCGCGGTGCCCACAGCGCCGGACCTTGCATCGGCCGTGCCCGCGCTGCCCTGGCCTGTCTGGGCCGGTGTGGCCCTCCTGGCGATGGCGCCCGCGCTGATGATGGGGGCCGCCCTGCTCTGGGCCGGACTCGGCCTGCTGCGCATGGCGGCCGACCCGCCGCTTTCCCGGACGCTCGTGGTCCGGCTGCGATGCTTTGCGGCATGCACGCTGGTCGCCGCGGTGTTGGGCCTGCTCTGCCCCACAGTGATCGGCCTGGTGGTGTCGGGGGCGCTCGGCGGACCGCTCCGGCTGGCCCTGGGGCTGGATTCGCGCGAGGTCATCCTTCTGCTTTTCGCGGCCGTGACCTGGCAACTCGCGGCACTGCTCGACGAGGCCACGCGCATCGCGGACGACCACGCCCAGATCATCTGACCCACCGCCATGCCGATCCATGTGACCCTGGGCGTCATCCTGGCGCAGCGCAACGTGCGCGCCAAGGACCTCGCCGCATTCGTCGGCATCACGGAGGCCAACCTGTCGTTGCTGCGGCGCGGCCATGTCAAAGGCATCCGCTTCGACACCCTGGAGCGGATCTGTGCCTACCTGCAATGCCAGCCCGGCGACCTGTTGACCTACACCGGGGACGCGACGGCACCGGCAGACGAGGATGAGGCATAGCGGGCTTCGCCACGCGTGGCAGCGACGCGCGGGAGCCGGCGGTTGAATTCACGCGGCGTATGACGGGCAGCCATCCGACTGGCGCAGTCCCCTTCGACGCCGCGAACAAGCCATCCGAACAGATCTCGGACGAGTCTGCGGGCTGACGTTCGTGGTCCTCGCCGGGCACTGCAATGCCCCGGCCGGCACGCGCCCTACTGCTGCGCAATGCGCGCCGTGAGTTCGGCGGCGGCCGTGGTCACCAGGTTGCAGAGGTAGCTTTCCTGGAAGGCCCGGAAGCGCTCGTTGCGGCCCACCAGCGTCATGCTGCCCAGCACGCGCTGCTTCTCATCGAAGATGGGCGCCGCCACGCCGGTGCGACCCGCATGCAGTTCGCTCTCGCTGATGCAGTAGCCCTGCTTGCGGATGGCGAGCAGGCCCTTGGAGAACGCCTTCCATTCCAGGCCCTGGGCCTGCGCCTCGGGCGTGCTGGCATGGGCATCGAAGATGCGGCGGATCTGCCGCGGCAGCAGGTAAGCCAGCACCACGCGCGAGGTCGCGCTATGGAACAGGTCGATGGGCCGTCCGCGGCCACCGCCCGCCGGGCCCGGGTCGGGGCCACGCCGGATCAGCACGTTGACCACCGCATCGCCGTACCACTCGCTGATCATGGCGTCCAGGCCGGTCTCGGCCACCAGCTTCTCGACCAGATCACGGCTGCGCACCAGCACCGGGTCGTAGTCGGTCATCTGGTGCTCCAGCGCAATGATGCGCGGGCCCAGCGCATAGCCGCGCGGCAGCCGTACCAGCAGGCCCGAGTCGCCCAGTTCGCGCAGGTAGCGGTAGGCGCTCGCCGGGGTGTAGCCGAGCTGCTGGCAGATGATCTCGACATCGATGACCGGCTGGTCGGGCCGGAAGAGGTCGAGGACATCGAGCATGCGTCGGAGGCTGTTCATCGTCAGGAAGCGCGGTCGGCGTGGCAAAGCGGGAGGAAGCCGCGGGGGCGCGGCAGGCCCGCATTCTCCGCCACGCACCTCGCCGCTCCGGGCCGCACCCGGCCCTGCGCGGCGGGACGGCCCGCACCCCGGCGCGAGGAATGCGGCCGGCGTGCCGGGCCTCTCGCAGGCGGCTGTGGGCGGCCTGGGGTCGCTTCACGCCTGCGTAATCAGCTTGGTGCTCAGGAAGGGGTCGAAGGACTCGGTGCCGCCTTCGCTGCCGAAGCCGCTGTCCTTGATGCCGCCGAAGGGCAGCTCGGGATGGGCCATGCCCGAATGGTTGATGTTGACCATGCCGGCCTCCAGACCGTCGCCCACGCAGGTGGCGGTCTGCAGCGACCGGGTGAACACATAGCTGGCCAGGCCAAAGGGCAAGGCATTGGCCTGCTGCAGGGCCTCTTCCACGGTGTCGAAGCGCGCCATAGCGGCGACGGGGCCGAAGGGCTCCTCGTGCATCACGCGCGCGCCGGGCGGCACCTGCACCAGCAGCGTGGGCGCGTGAAAGTGGCCCTGCGCGCCCAGGCCGCCGCTGCCGGTCAGCAGCTCGGCGCCGGCCGCGCGGGCGTCTTCGACCAGCGCCTGCACCGCCTGGAAGCGCCGTCCATGGATCAACGGCCCCATCTGCACGCCGGGCTCCAGGCCATGCCCCACCTTCACGGCAGCCAGCGCCTCGGCGAAGGCGGCGGCGAAGCGGTCGTGGATGCCCGACTGCACGTAGAAGCGGCTCGGCGAGACGCAGACCTGGCCGGCATTGCGCGTCTTCAGCCGCGCCAGCAGCGCGACGGCGGCGTCCACGTCGGCATCGTCGAAGACCAGCACCGGCGCGTGGCCGCCCAGCTCCATGGTCATGCGCTTCATGTGCTGCCCGGCCAGCGCCGCCAGTTGCCGACCCACGGGCACCGAGCCGGTGAAGGAGACGACGCGCACCGATGGCGCTTCGATCAGCTGGCGCGAGATGTCCGCCGGCACGCCCCACAGCAGGTTGAAGACCCCTGCCGGCAGGCCTGCGTCGTGGAAGAGCTGCGCCATGGCCACCAGGGCGCTGGGCGATTCCTCCGGCCCCTTGAGCACGATGGGGCAGCCGGCGGCGATGGCGGCAGCGGCCTTCTTCATGGCCTGGCCGAAGGGGAAGTTCCAGGGACTGAAGGCGGCACACACGCCGACGGGCTCGCGCACCACCAGCTGGCGCACGCCCGGCTGGCGGGCCGGCACCACGCGGCCGTAGATGCGCCGGCCTTCCTCGGCATGCCATTCCACATGCTCGGCGGCATTGAGCACCTCGGCCACCGCGTCGGCCAGCGGCTTGCCGTTGTCCAGCGTCATGGCGTGGCCGATGACCGCGGCGCGCTCGCGCGCCAGCGCGGCGACGCGTCGCAGCAGGTCCGACCGCTCGACGGGCGACACGCGGCGCCACTGGCCGAAGGCGGCGTGGGCGGCATCGACCGCCGAGGCCACATCTTCGGCCTCGGCCCAGGGCAGTTGCCCCAGCGTCTGAAGCGTGGCGGGGTCCTGCACGGCCTGCGTGCGGCGGCCTTCGGCCCCGATGAAGCGGCCGGCGATGTAGAGGGAGAGTTCGGGGTACATGGACTTAGGTCGAGCGGGCGGAAGGCGGCGGCAGGGTTCGCGGCGCAGGCCGACGCCTGGCGGCGGGGCCGCGCGGGGTCGGGGGATGACGGCCTCTGCCCTCGCGGGAGAGGGGAGCACGTCGTCAGGCGGCGATCGCGTCGGTCTGGGCAGGCGCAGGCTCGGCCGCCCTCCCTGCGGGCGCCATCACCTGCGCGGCAGGCGCCGCGTCCATCGGCGCAAGCACCGTGTCGCAGAAGGCGCCCAGTTCCGCCACCGCGTCGTCGCGGCGACCGACGGCCGCGATGAACCGGTCGGGGCGGATCAGCACCCAGTCCACGTCCTTGCCCTGGAACCACAGATGCAGGCCGTTCTCCAGATCCTCGATCACGGTGCCCGAGGGCTGCAGCGGCATGGGGGAGCCCGCTTCGTTGCCGGCGCTGCGCGAGCGCACCGCCAGGTAGTGGTCGCAACCCAGGCGCGCCAGCTGCTCACGCAGCGAAGGCGGCGCATCGGCCAGCGCATCGCAGCGCCAGCTGATGAGCGCGAAGCGCGCGCCGACCACATCGTCCAGCTTCTCGGCGCCACCGCGGCGGCGCTCCACGTTGGGCTGGATGAACATGCGCCCCACCAGCGCATCGCGCGCCGCAACGCCGCTGTTGCGCACCACGCCGCGCACGAAGCGCGGCATGGGCTTGAACTTCATCTGCAGCACGTAGTCGCGCACCGCGGGAATGCCGCGGATGGCCATGAAGAAGCGGTCGCGCACCCAGGCCAGCAAGGCATTGCGCTGCGAGAGCACGGCACCGAAGGTGTCGGCCAGGTCGATCATGGCCTTGGCATGGGCATGGCGCTCGTCGTGGTAGCTGGCCAGCAGTTCGGGCCGCAGCCGGCCCTGGAGGATCCAGGCCAGCTTCCAGCCCAGGTTGAAGGCATCGCGGATGCCGGCGTTGAGGCCCTGGCCGATCCACGGCGGCGTGATGTGGGCGGCGTCCCCGGCCAGGCAGACACGGCCGCTCACGAAGCTGGCCGCCACCCGCGAGTTGTGGGTGTAGACCCGCGCGCGGATCACGTTGAGCGCGGACGGATCGGCCACATGGCGGCGCAGCAGTTCGCGCACCTTGTCGGGCGCGAGCATCTGTTCGCCGTCCTCGCCGGGGAAGAGCATGAACTCCCAGCGGCGCAGGCCGTAGGGCAGGCGCAGGCAGACATAGGGACGTTCGGGCTCGCAGTGCAGCGCGGTGTAGGGCGCGTCCAGCGGGTCCTGGTCGCATTCGATCACCACCCACTTGGCCGGATGGGTGCGGCCCTCGTAGGGCAGTTGGAGCATCTCTCGCACGGTGCTGCGGCCGCCGTCGCAGGCCACCACGTAGGCGGCGCGCACCTGCTGCTCGGCCCCGGCTTCGTCGCGCAGGGTGGCGGTGACGCCGGCCTCGTCCTGCGCCAGTGCGACCAGCTCCAGGCCCAGCCGCAGCTGCACGTCGGCAAAGCGCGCCAGCCCGCGCCGCAGCGTCTTCTCGCCCAGCGGCTGCGAGAACAGGTTGCGCCGGAACCAGCCGAATTCGCGCGTGCTGGGCAGGATCTCGGCGAAGCATTGCTTGCGCGCCGTGTACATGCGCATCGGCACGTTCTGGATCATGTCGCGCAGCATCTCGTCGGCCAGGCCGGTGGCCTGGAAGGTGCGCAGGGCTTCGTCGTCCAGGCCCACTGCACGCGGGAAGTCCAGCACCGCGGGGCTGCGTTCGGCCACCAGCGTCCGCACCCCATAGGTGCCCAGCAGGTTGGCCAGCGTCACGCCGACCGGGCCGGCACCGATGATGAGGACGGGGACTTCTTCTTCCACGGGCGAGCTCATGGGGGGACTCCTGGATCGGGAACGGTTGGCCTCAGGCCGCAGACAGCAGCCGGCTTTCCTGCCGCACGAGCAGGTGGCGCACCTGCTTGCGGAATTCGGCGAACGCCGGGTCGGCCATCAGCGCGGCGCGGCGGCGGCTGCGCTCGTCCAGGCTGTCGAAGGCCCAGTGGAAGACCAGCTGGTTCACATCGCCGCTCTCGGGCGTCATCAGTGCGACCAGGCGGCCGAGGGTGCGGGTCTGCAGCTCGCGGCCGGTCTCGTTGTAGATGCGCAGGTAGTCGCGCACGCCGCCGGGCACCAGGGTGTAGGTTCGCAGTTCGTGGATCATGGTCGGATCGGATCGCTGGCGGCGCCGTCGGGCCGCTTCAGGAAGGCAGTGACAGCCTCGGCGAACAGCGCCGGCTGGTCGTCGTGGATGTAGTGGCCGGCGTCGGGAATCTCGACGGCAGCGATGCGCGGATTGAGCGCCTGCATGTGCGCGACCATCGCCGGCTGCAGATAGTCGGATCGGCCCCCGCGCACCACCAGCGTCTCGCAGCGCAGCTGCTCCACATGCATGGCCAGATCGACCTTGCGGGCCGGGTCGGGGTTCAGCCGCGTGGCGACGATGCCGGCGTGGTCGTAGCGCCAGGTGAAGCCGCCGCCCTCCAGCGGCTTGAGCATGTTCCGCAGCCGCTGCTGGCGCGCCTCTTCGGTCACGGTGGGGCGCAGTGCGCGCATGAAGGCCGCGGCCTCGTCCCAGTTTGCGAAGGTGGTGGGCGTGGTCGCCAGTTCCTTGCGGATGCGGGTGGCGCCGTCGCTGGCCTCGAAGGCGCCGGGGCCGGCGTCCTCGATGACCAGGCGGCGCAGCCGCTGCGGGTGCCGCGCGGCATAGACGATCGCATTGATGCCGCCCATGGAATGGCCCAGCAGGTCGAAACGCTGCAGGCCCAGTTGCGCCACCAGCGCCTCGGCATCGGCCACGTAGGCATCGGTGTAGTAGTCGTGCCTCGGGTCCCAGTCGGTCTCGCCGCGGCCGCGCTGGTCGAAGGCGATGACGCGAACGCCCGGCTGCAGCGCGGCAGCCACGCCGGCGAAGGTCTCGGCATAGCCGCGGATGCCGTGCAGCATCAGTACCGGCCAGGCATCGGGCTCGCCCCATTCGGTGACGTGGAAGCCCAGGCCGTTCAGGCTCAGGCGGTGGTCGCGGCGTTGCATCGATGGCTCTCCCGCCGCGCTCAGACCAGGCCGTCCTCGCCCTTGATCTCGGAGGCCTTCAGGCCGCCCAGGCGGGCATTGAGCCGGCCGCGGGTGGCGAAGGCCCAGATCAGCACCACCTCGTCGCGGTTGGGGCCGTCGCCGAACATGGCGGAGACGGTGTCGTAGTGCGATCGCACGTAGAGCGCGTCCTTGTGCGCGAGCGGGATGTCGATGATCGTCCCCGGACCGCCGCGCTTGCCGGAAGAAGGCACCCAGGACTTGCCGCCGCCCACGCCTTCGCGCACCGGGTTGGCTGCGGGGTTGGTCAGCAGTGCGTTGCCGTGCTCGTACTCGCCGTCGATGCCCACGAGGCAGGCCTTGCCGTAGCTCTCGATGCGCTGGCCGGCGGCGGCCTCGCGGATGCGGCGGCCGAACTCCTTGCCGAGTTCGGGCGATGGGCCGATCCATTCGGACAGGTCCTGCACATAGCGGCCCGCGAAGGGGTTGCGCAGGCAGGCAGCGATGACGATCTTGCGCAGCGGCTCGCCGTCGGCGGGGGCGCCGGTCTCGCCGGCCAGGGTGTCCTCGATCTGGAGGTACCACTTGCGGATGTGGAAGGCGCTGAGGTCGGGGTTGCTCATGGTGCGTGTCGATGGATCAGTGAAGGTTCGCGGCCTGCGGCTCACAGCGGCTGCAGGTCGAAGGAATCGCTGGGCGCGTTGTACTCGCCCAGCAGCCGGCGGCCTTCCTCGTCGTCGTGGACCGTCTCCAGGAAGAACTCGAAGCGATGGCCGTCCGGGTCGTGGAAGTAGAGGCCGTAGCCCACCTTGTGGTCGGTGGTCTTGACCACCTCCACGTTCTTGCGCAGCAGCATGCCGTAGAGGCGGCGCAGGTCGTCCAGGCCGCCCTCGATCTCCAGGCCGTAGTGCTGCATGTTCACCGTGCCGCGATGGGCCGCCTCGGGTTCGTCGACCTGGATCAGCGCGATGTCGTGGTGCTTCTGGCCGAAGGAGAGGAACACCCAGCGCGCGCCGCGCGCCGTGACCTGCATGCCCAGCACCTCCTCGTACCAGGGGGCCGAGGCGAAGGGGTCCTTCACGAACAGCGCGAGGTGCGTGCGGCGGATGCGGGGGCGAACGGGCTCGGCGGCAGCTGCGGGAGCGAGGGTGTTCATGGCAAACCTTTGCGGGTCAGTTGATGGACTGCGGGTGGGCGTGCACGGGTGCGACGAAGGGCGTCCAGGCCACCGAGGTGATCTCGCTGAAGTCGCGCCATTCCTTGAACCAGGTGCGGCCGCCGTTGGTGGAGCGCAGCAGGTGGCCGTATTTGGTGCCGGCGAAGAGCAGGCCGCGGTCGCTGGCATGCGTGCCGAAGGCCCAGACGGTGGAGTTGGGCGCCGTGTTCAGCAGGGTCTGCGCCCAGGTCTGGCCGCGGTCCTCCGAGCGGTAGATGCGCGTGCGCGAGCCCGGCGTGCCGTCGCCGATGGCCAGCAGCAGTTCGCGTCCCTCGGCGTCCAGCGGCTGTACCGTGCGCGTGTAGTAGAGGCCGTCGAAGCGGTCCTTCGACGGGTGGCAGCGGAAGCTCTCGGCATCGTCCGTGCTCTCGCACACCGAATTGACGGTGACGACGATGTGCTTGGCCGGTGCGTCGGCCGTGGCCGGCAGCACCGCGATGGCATGGATATCGGAGTTGTTGATGCCGCGGCCGGGCGTGTCGATGCGCTCCCAGCTGTCGCCGGCATCGCGGGTGCGCCAGGCGCCGCCCTCTTCCACGCCGAACCAGGCCTCGCCGGCCTTCTGCGGATGGAAGGCGATGGTGAGGATGCGGGGGCGGTTCACGCCGGCGCAGAACTCGGGCAGTTCCACATTCAGCTGCTCCCAGCTCAGGCCGCCGTCGCGCGAGCGGAACATGCAGGCCCGCGAGGGCGCGCCGGTGCCGGCCAGCACCAGCCGGGGGTCCGTGGGGCTGAAGGCCAGCGCCCAGACCGTCCGGCCGTCCGCGGGCGAGGTCATGCGCTGGAAGTGGGCGCCGCCGTCCGTGGACAGGCAGATGCCCACGTCCGCACCTGCCAGCACCCGGCTGGGGTCGGCAGGGTCCACCGCCAGTGCCCGCACCGTGCCGTCGAACTCGATGGCCTCCTTCAGGCCCAGGCGGTGCCAGGTGGCACCATCGTCCACGCTGCGCAGGATGCCCTGCCCTGCCGTGCCCACCAGAATGGTTCCGTTCATGTCGCTCGCTCCTTGGATGGTTGCGTGTCTCAGAGGAAGATGCCGCGGGTGATGCCGCCATCGACCGCGATGGATTCGCCGGTGATGGCCGCCGCCCGGTCGGACGAGAGGAAGAGCACCACGTCGGCGATCTCGTCCACCTGAAGCACGCGGCGGATCGGCGTGGCCTTGGCGTAGTTGGCCTCCACCTGCGCGGGCGTCAGGCCCTGCAGCTTGGCCTCCTTGGCATAGAGCTCGTGGATGTGCGGCGTCTCCACCACGCCGGGATGGATCACGTTGACCGTGATGCCCGAAGGGCCGAGCTGGTCGGACAGCGTCTTGGTCATGTGCGCCACGGCCACATTGCGCATGCCCGACAGCTGCTTGCTGCCGCGACCGGTGAGCCCCCCGATGTTGACGATGCGGCCCCAGCCGCCCTTGCGCATGTGCGCCGCGCAGGCCTTGGCGAAACGCATGTAGCCCACGACCTTGATGTCGATGTCCTGCAGCAGGCCCTCGGGATCGGCGTTCTCGATCTCGCTACGCACCAGGCCGCCCGGATGGGCCGCGCCATTGACGAGGATGTCGATGCGGCCGAAGTGCGCCGCCACCTTGTCGACGGCCGCCTGCACCTGCGCCGTGTCGCTCACGTCGGCCGGCGCGGCCAGCACCTCGGTGCCGGTTTTTTCGGTGATCTCGCGCGCGGCCTGTTCCAGCGCGCCCTGGCTGCGGGCCACGATGGCCACGCGCACGCCTTCGGCCGCGAAGGCCTCGGCCACCGCGCGGCCGATGCCCAGGCTGCCGCCGGTCACGACGGCCACCTTGCCCTTGAGTCTGAGGTCCATGTTCGATTGCTCCTTGGATGCGTTGCGGCCCGTCGCAGGACGTCAGAGGGCCATTTCGATGAGCGCCGGGCCGCGGCGCCCGAAGGCGTCCTGCAGCTGGGCCGCGAGTTCTTCGGCGGTGGCGGCGCGTGTGGCGGGCACGCCGTAGGACTGGGCCAGCCCCACCCAGTCGATGCGCGGCGAGTCGAGCGCCGTCAGCGCCTCGGCCCGCTTGCCCAGGGCCGCGCCGCCGCGGCGCAGTTCATTGCGCAGGATGGCGTACTGGTGGTTGGCGGCGATGAGCACCACCACATCGAGCTGCTCGTGCGCCATGGTCCACAGCGCCTGGATCGTGTACTGCGTGCTGCCGTCCGACAGCAGGCCCACCACCTGGCGGCCCGGACAGGCGATGGCCGCGCCCACGGCCACGGGCAGGCCCTGGCCGATGGCGCCACCGGTGTTGGTCAGCGCCGTGTGCAGCGGCGCCGCGGCCGAGGCGGCATAGAAGGGATAGCCGCAGGTGCCGCCTTCGACCGACACGATGGCCCCCTCGGGCAGGGCGCGCGTGAGCACGGCACCGATGGCGGCGGGCGTGAGCGGGCCGGCGGGTGCGGCGGGCAGCGGATGCACGGGCGCTTCGAAGGCCGGCGCATCGAGCGCGTCGGCCAGCTGCTCCAGCGCCTCGGCCACCGCATGCCCCGGCTCGCCCAGGGCGAGCAGCCGCTCGGCCTCCACCATCAGGCTGGGATGGCCGGTGTAGCCGAAGTAGGTGACCGGCGGCAGCGCGCCGGCCAGCAGCACGAGGTCGGCGGGATCGAGCACCGCGCGCGCCGGCTCGGGAAAGTAGGGCAGCCGGTCGAAGGCCGGCAGGCCCTGGCCGCGCTCCGCACGGGCCGGGAAGGTCTCGGCATACGCGGTGGCGCCCAGCGCCGCACACAGGCGCGCGGCCGCCCGCTGGGCGCGCACCCCCAGGCCGCCGCGTTCGCCGCCACCGCCCAGCAGGATGACGACGCGGCGCGCCGAACGCAGGCGCTGTGCGCAGGCCGCCAGATCGAGCGCAGGCGCGTCGGCCGCGGCAGGCAGCGCGACTGCCGCGGGCGCCACAGGCGCACCCGGTAGCGCCTCGGCCTGGTAGTCCGCCGGAAAGATCAGCGTGGCGCCCTGCCCGCCCCCGGCCAGCGACTGGTGCACCGCCTGCGCCGCCGCCCGCGGCGCATCGGCCGTGCTGCCAATGCGATGCACCCAGCCCGACACCGGCCGCGCCAGCGATTCGATGTCCGAGGTGAGCGGCGCATCGAAGGGCAGGTGCCAGCTGGTGTGGTCGCCGATGAGGTTGACGATGGGCGTGCGGGCGCGCCGCGCGTTGTGCAGATTGGCGATGCCGTTGGCGAAGCCGGGCCCCAGGTGCAGCAGCGTGGCGGCCGGCCGCCCCGTCATGCGCCCATAGCCGTCGGCCGCGCCGGTGCAGACGTTCTCCTGCAGACCGATCACGCAGCGGATCGCGTCCTGGCCCTCCAGGGCGCGCACCAGGTCCAGCTCCGTCGTGCCGGGGTTGGCGAAGCAGGTGTCCACCCCTTCGCCGGAGAGCGCCGCCCACAGGGCCTGGGCGCCAGTCTGCTCAGTCATCGCCGATGTCCTCTTTTGCTCGTGTCTGGAAAAGCGGTGCGTCACTGCACCTTGATGCCGCGCTCGCGCACCAGGCGGCCGATGCGGTCGTTGTCCACGGCGATGCGCGCATCCAGCTCCGCGGGCGTCGACGCACCCGCACCCAGGCCGCGCTCACCGGCCCAGCGCTTGAGCTCGGGCTGCGACAGCACCTTGGTCAGCGCTTCGTTCATGCGCGCCAGGATCTCGGGCGGCACGCCGCTCTTCGCGTGGAAGGAATACGAGGTGGACAGCAGCATGTCCGAGCCCCCCGCCTCCATGATGGTCGGCACGTTGGGCACGATGGTCTGGCGCGTGGGCGCGCCCACCGCCAGCAGCTTGAAGCTGCCCTTCTGCACATAGGGCAGCATGGCCTCGACGCCGCCGGAGGTGGCCTCGACCTGCCCGCCCAGCATGGCCGGGATGACCTCGGCCAGCGCCTTGTAGGGCACATGCAGGAACTGCACGCCGGTGCCGGACTGCAGCAGCTCCATGTTCAGGTGCATGACGCTGCCCACGCCGCCGGTCCCGAAGCTGACCTTGCCCGGGTTTGCCTTGGCGTAGGCGATGAAGGACTTGAAGTCGTTGGCCGGCAGCTGCGCGCTGGTGACCAGGTAGAGGTTCACGTCGGCGATGTTGCTGACGGAGACCAGGTCCTTCTTCGGGTCGTAGGGCGGCTGATAGAGCAGCGGATTGACCGTGAGGGTCAGCCGGTCGACCAGCAGGTAGGTGTAGCCGTCGGCCGGCGCCTTGACCACCTCCGACGTGCCGATGATGCCGTTGGCCCCGGCCTTGTTCTCCACCACGATGGACGCCTTGAGCTCCTTGCCCAGGCCGTCGGCCACCAGCCGGGCCATGACGTCGGGCCCGGTGCCCGGCGGGTAGGGCACCACGATGCGGATGGGCCGCGAGGGCCAGTTGCCCTGGGCCGATGCCTGCAGCGGCATCCACCACGAAGCGACCGCCAGTGCGATGGCACCGCAGGCCTGAAGAACGAATTTCCTTCTCATTGCACGATTCCTTGGCACCCCTGCGAAGACCGGGCCGGCACCAGGCGCCGGGGGAGACGCGCCTGGGCGGCAATGGACGGCGGCGGCATCGGACACCTCGTCGGCAACCAAATATTATGCTGTTTTCTCGTTTAGACAAAACACAGCACTATTATTTGACGCTGGTGTTTTCACCTAATGCACCATTTCATCCATACGCGATCCCAGCAAGCAACTAACGTTCCATGCGCGCGCCTGCCCTGTCTTTTCGATATTCCCGCCATGCGATAACAGCCACGGTGGGCAGCCTGGGCCAGCGAGACGTCGATCTCCCGAAGCAGGTGCACGGCCGGCATCCACCGGATGGTTGGCATTGAGTAGTTACACCAGCACGACGCGCCTGGCGCGGATGGCATATTTATCGCATAGCAGTAATCCAATGACCATGCATTCGACCCTGTGCAACAAGCTGGTGCATGCGTGCACCACCCCGCCTCACGGCGACCGCGACCGGAGTGCGGCGCGATGAGGCTCTATCTCACCCCCCACACCTGCGCACTGGCCGTGGACGTGGTGGCGCGCGAAATCGGCGTCGAACTCGATCTGACCTGGGTGGACGTGCGCGCCAAGCGGCTGGCCGACGGCAGCGACCTGCACCGGGTCAACCCCAAGGGCCAGGTGCCCGCCCTGGCGACGGACGACGGCCAGGTGCTGACCGAGGCCGCGGTGATCATTCAGTACCTCTGCGACCGGCACGGTGCCGACGCGCTGCTGCCCCGCGCGCTCGGCATGGACCGCTACCGGGTGCTGGAGTGGATGAACTTCCTCGGCTCGGAGCTGCACAAGAGCTTCACGCCGCTGTTCCGCGCGAACACGCCGCCCGAGTACCGACGCATCGCCACCGAGAACGTGCAGCGCCGCCTGGCCTGGCTGGACGAGGTGCTCGCCACGCGCGAGTACCTGCACGGCGGCCGCTTCACGGCCGCGGACGCCCATGCCTACGCGATCGTCATGTGGGCCGAGCTGCAGGCCATGCCCCTGTCGGCCTGGCCGCACCTGCATGCCTATGTCCAGCGCATCGATGCGCGGCCCAGCGTGCAGGCGGCGCGCGCTGCCGAACGCGTCGAGATCGCCCGCCGCGCCGGTGCCTGAACCCCGCCCCCTTTCCGGAGAACCCCCATGAAGCTCTACCACGAAGTCCGCGGCTGCTCGCTCGCGGTCGACATCGTCGCGCGTGAACTGCAGCTGCCCCTCACCCTCGAATGGGTGGACATGAAGACCAAGCGGCTGGAGGACGGCCGCGACTACTTCAGCGTCAACTCCAAGGGCACCGTGCCGACGCTGGAGATGCCCGACGGCCAGCACCTGAGCGAGGGCTGCATCGTGATGCAGTACCTGGCCGACCAGTGCCCTGGCAACACGCTGCTGCCCTCCTCGGGACTGCCGCGCTACCGCGTGCTGGAGTGGATGAGCTTCATCGCGGCCGACCTGCACAAGGGCGGCTTCATGCCGCTGTTCAAGGCCGTCACGCCGCCCGAATACAAGGCCATCGCGCGCGGCATCGTGCAGGCCAAGCTCCAGTGGGTGGACGCGCAGCTGGCCGGCCGCCCCTTCCTGACCGGCGAGCACTTCACCATCGCCGACGCGCACTGCTACACGATCGCGATGTGGACCCGCGCCCATGCCATCGACACGCAGGGCTGGCCCCATCTGGAGGCCTACCTGGCGCGCTGTGGCGCCCGCCCCAGCGTGCGTGCCGCCGAGGCAGCGGCCGCTGCGCAGGGCGTGCGCGAGCGCGAACGGGCCGCCGCAACCGCCGCCGCGCCGACGCACTGACCGCCTTTCCCACTCCCCGCAAGGAACGACCATGCCGTTGTCGCGACGTCTTCTGATCACCTCCGGCCTCGCAGCCCTGGCGCCGGCACTGGCCTGCGCCCAGCCGACCGCCTACCCTTCCGCACCCGTGCACCTGGTGGTGGCCTTTCCCCCCGGCGGCGGCACCGACGGCGCAGCCCGGCTCATTGCCGAGAAGTTGGCGCCCGAGCTGGGCCAGTCCATCGTGATCGACAACCGCGCCGGCGCCGGCGGCACCATCGGCGCGCAGTCGGTGGCCCGCGCCAAGCCCGATGGCCAGACGCTGTTCTTCGGTACCGGCGCCGAGCTGCTGATCAACCCGGTCACGCGCAAGACCGCGCCCTACGACCTGCTCAAGGACTTCGTGCCGGTCACCGAGGTGGGCATCGTGACCTTCGTGCTGGCCGTGCCCGCGGGCTCGCCGGTGCAGAACGTGCAGGAACTGATTGCCAGGGCCAAGGCGCAGCCCGGCAAGCTCAATTACTCGTCCTTCGGCATGGGCTCGACCAACCACCTGATCGGCGAGCTGTTCCTGAACGCCACCGGCACGCGCGCCACGCATGTGCCCTTCCAGGGCAGCCAGCAGGCGATGTCCTCGCTGCTGGCCGGCGACGTGGACTTCACCTTCGACACCACCGCCGTCGTGCTGCCGCAGATCAAGGCCGGCAAGCTGCGCGCCCTGGCCACGCCCTCGCCCAAGCGCCTGCCCGGCCTGCCCGAGGTGCCCACGCTGCAGGAGCTGGGCTACGACGGCCTGGCCGCCGAGGGCTGGATGGGCGTGTTCGCCCCCGCGGGCACACCGCCCGCCATCGTCAAGACGCTGGGCACGGCGCTGGACAAGGTCATCCGCACGCCCGACATGGAGGCCAAGCTCGGCGCCCGTGGCGTGGTCGTCACGGCGGCCGACGGCGCGCAGTTCCGCGCCAAGCTGCAGGCCGAGCTGGACAAATGGCGCCGCGTGGCCCGCGAGGCCAACGTGTCGCTGGACTGAGACCTGCACCGATTGCCACGCCGACCGGAACCCGCCATGCCCCTTCTCGATGCCACCCGCCGTCGCGCCGGCGTGCTCCTCGCACTGGCAGCCGCCAGCCTCTTCGCCGGCACGGCTGCAGGGGCCGATGCCTGGCCCTCGCGCCCCATCACGCTCATCGTCTCCTTCGAGCCGGGCGGCTCCACCGACATCTCGGCCCGCGCCGTGGCGCAGGCACTGGCGGTGGAGCTCAAGCAGCCGGTCGTGGTCGAGAACCGCACGGGTGCGGGCGGGCGCATCGGCACCAAGGCCGCGGCGCTCGCGCGGCCCGACGGCTACACCCTGCTGTGGGGCAGCGGCAGCAGCCTGACGGCCGCGCCCGTGCTGTATCCCGACCAGGGCCATGTGGCAACGCTGGTGCCCGTGAGCCTGGGCGCGACCCAGTCCTTCGTCTTCGTCACCAACCCCACGCTGGGCGTGCGCACGGTGCAGGAATTCGTCGCGCTGGCCAAGCGCCAGCCGGGCCAGCTCAATTTCGCGTCGGCGGGCATGGGCTCCAGCAACCACCTGCTGGGCGAGATCTTCCTGGCCGCCACCGGCGCGCCCGTGGTGCACGTGCCCTACAAGGGTGCCGTGATGGCCAAGGACGCCGTGATCCGTGGTGAGGCCCAGCTGATGGACGAAGTGACCTCACCGCTGATCGGCGCGCTGCGCGCCGGTCAGCTGGTTCCGCTGTTCATGACCGGCGAGCGGCGCGACCCGGCTTTCCCCGACATTCCCACCGCCGCCGAGGCCGGCCTGCCCGAGATGACCATCCAGGGCTTCTTCGGTCTGCTGGCGCCCGCCGGCACGTCGCCGGAGATCGTGGCCCGCCTCAACGAGGCCATGCGCGCCGCCCTGGTCTCCGAGCCGGTGGCCAAGGCCTTCGGCAATCTGGGCTTCACCACCGCCTACAGCACGCCCGAGCAGATGGCCACCCGCATCGCCGACGGCCGCGCCACCTATGCGCGCATCGTCAAGGCGCGGCAGATCCGCGTCGACTGACGCCCAACCCTTACCGCCCCCTCCCATGCCTTCATCTCACACACCCTTCGTCCCGCAGCGCCGCCAGGCCCTGGCGCTGCTTGCCACGCTCGCCGCGACGGGCACCGGCCTGGCACGCGCCACCACCCTGGCCGATCGGCCGATCAACCTGGTGGTGCCCTTCGCCGCGGGCGGCGGCACCGACACCGTGGCACGGCTCATCGGCCAGAAGCTGCAGGCCGCACTGGGCGGCACGGTCGTCATCGATAACCGGCCGGGCGCCAACGGCCTGATCGCGGCGCGCGCCGTGGCCCAGGCACCGGCCGACGGCCACACGCTGATGTTCGGCAGCAACTCCACCCATGTGATTGCCGCGCTGGCGTCCAAACAGTCCGTGGTGCCGGGCAAGACCATGCAGGAGGCCTTCACCATCGTCAGCGTGATGGCCAACGCCCCGCTCGTGCTCGCGGTGCGGGCCGACAGCCCGGCCAAGGACCTGCCCGGCTTCCTGCAAAGGGCAAAGGCGAACAAGCTCAGCTACGGCAGCTTCGGCGCCGGCTCGTCGGCCCATGTCATGGGCGAGGTGCTGGCCGAGTCGGCCGGCATCGAGCTGCTGCATGTGCCCTACAAGGGCTCCTCGCCGGCCATCACCGACCTGATTGGCGGCCAGGTGGATGCGGTCTTTCTGACCGTGGCTGCGGTCGAAGCGATGGTCACGGCCGGCTCCGTGCGGCCGCTGGCGGTGACCGGCCTGCGCCGCGTGCGTTCGCTGCCGGCCGTACCCACTTTCGAAGAGCTGGGCGTGCGCGACATGGGCAATGCCGGCTGGTTCGCGGTCTTCGCGCCGTCCGGAACGTCCGCGACCGTGGTGAACACGCTGGCCACGACGCTGCAGGCCATCGCTGCCGACACCGAAGTGCAGGCCCGCATGGTGGCCCTGGGGCTGGAGCCTGTGGTGAGCACGCCCGCGCAGGCGCTGGAGACCTGGCGCCGCTCGCTGGCCGCCGCGGCGCCCATCGTCAGGAAGGCGAACATCGTCTTCTGAGCGTCGCCCGCCGGTCCTGAACTGCGCCCGCTTCCCGGCAAGACGAACCGCAATGTCGAGCGGTCGGCTACAGATGTCCGTCCGCCGACAACCGCACGCTGATCATGTGGGCCGTGCGCTGCACGAGTTCGGCGATGGCCGCGGCATCGAAGAGCGCCAGCCGCGCATCGCTGCCCAGTGCCGTGACACTGGCCACCACCAGCCGCCCGCGCCCGAAGATGGGCGCCGACACGCCCGTCTTGCCCGCATTGAGTTCGCCCGAGGTGCGGCAGTAGCCCTCGCGGCGGATGCGCTGCGCCTCCTCGTAGAAGGCCTCCCAGGGCGGCGTGTCCGGCGACTCGCTCGCCAGCTCCTGGTGCAGCCGCCGCAGCCGCGCCGCCGGCAGGAAGGCCACCAGCGCCTTGGCGCTGGCGCCGCGCGGCACGGGCACCGGCCGGCCACGGCCGTAGCGCAGGTGCGGCAGCGGGTCGTTGAATTCGGTGTGCACCGTGATGATGGAGTGGCCGTAGAGCTTGGACAGGAAGACGTCCAGCCCCGTCTGCTCGGCCAGCTCGCGCATGGGCGGTGCAGCGGCGCGGATCACGGGATCGGACTCGCGGATGCAGCGGTCCAGTTCGATGATGCGCGGCCCCAGCGTGATGCTGCGGTCCAGCCGCACCAGCAGCCCCACCTTCGACAGCTCCTGGATGTAGCGGTAAGCCGTGCTCTTGGGCACGCCCAGGCGGGTGGCGATCTCCTCGACGGTGAGCGAGGGGGTGTCGGTGGAGAACAAGCCCAGGGTGCCGAGCAGACGAGACAGGCTGGATTCGCTGGCCGCACGAGCGTTGGCAGCGTCCGCGCCTGCATCGCCGCCAGCATCGGCCGGTAAGCCGGCGCCCGCGACACCCCGGTCTGGCGCATCGAGCGCGCGAACCGTGGGATCCGCTTCTTCCTGCAGCGCCTTGCGCCGACCTTTCTGCGCCATCGAATCGACTTTCCTTGAACACCACCTGAGCGCGCGATGGTAGCCAAGGCAGAACGCTTCACATCTAGACCACCAGGTGGCGCTCGATGGCGGCGCGCCCGAGGGCTGTCATCTCACCGGAAAGCACTGCCTGACCGTGATCCAACACGAGTACATCGTCTGCGACCATCTCGACGAAACTCAGATTCTGTTCGACGACGACGAAGCTGCGACCCGTCGCCTTCAGGCCATTCACGAGGCGGGCCATGCGGTCGATGTTTTCCGGCTGGACGCCCTCGGTCGGCTCATCCAGCATGGACAGCGCTGCGCGCAGACCGAGCGTGCGAGCAAACGAGAGCAACTTGCGCTCCCCGCCGCTCAGCAGCCCGGCCCGCTGCCTCAAGCGCTCCGTCAGACGCGGAAACTCGCTCAGCACCGCCTGGTAGCGCGTGGCGTCCTGATCGGGCAGATGCAGCCACAGGTTCTCGGCCACGCTCAGTTCGCCAAACACCACGTTCTCCTGCGGTGCGTAGGCGATCCCGAGCCCCAACCGGGACCTGCTGGACAGCGGCGACATCCATCTGGCCATCGGCTTTCTCCCAGAGCTCAAGAGCTCGGGCCATACCCAACTGCTGACGGATCGCTACGTCGTCCTGATCCGCGCCGGGCATCCGATCACACAACTGCTCAAGCGCAATGCGCTTTCCCTGAAGAGGTTGCAGACGCTGGACCTGATCGCCGTGCGCTCCCACACGCAGACCGTCGAGATGTTGCGCGCAGCGAATCTTGACAAGCAGATCAAGCTGACGACCTCCACTTTTCTTGCGCTGCCGGACCTGGTCAGAACGACGGATCTGGCAGTCCTGATGCCGCAGGTCATCGCCCGCGAGTTCACGCCGGCCAGACATCTGCTGCTGATGGACACGGATCTACCTGCGAACGAGTTCACCGTGTCAGTTCACTGGAGCCGAAGGCAGGAGCACACACCCCTGATCCGGTGGGCGCGGGATCTCGTCATCCGCTTGTTCCGGTCAACATAGCCGCATCGAGCGAATACTGCGCAGTGCTGGGCGGGTGAGCCGAAGTCAGCTTTGCGGGTGCCATGCTGGCACACGAACCGCGGCTTCAACCCGCCAGCAACGGCGTGTTCGAGCGCATAAGCACGCCGGGCACTGGCGAGCATGTCTGTCGGTCCAGCATTCCGGGAGGCGGGCTTGGATCGTCCCTGACTATTTCCGCCGCACTGCTAGGCATCCTCACAGACGAAGCGTTGCACAAGGGGCCCTACACAGCATTCCCGTTGCAGGCGTGGGACGCCCAAACCCTGTGCCTGTCCTATGCGGAGCTCCCTGCGATGCAATCGCAGTCGGTGTCGAGCGGCCCTTGCGCGCCTTCGACGTTGTTTCGGGGGCGCGGCTCGCCGAATCGCTGACGAGCCAGGTTTGCGGGCATTTACAGGCGGCTCGGGCTTTTGTCCTCCAGCCGCCTCGTTCGATGACATGGACGACGATATCCCGTTCTAGGCTCACCGCCGACAGGTGCTTGGCCCAGCGGGACTTCGCTCACAAGCGGACGGTCCCACAGTGGCGCGACGCCACCAGACTTGCACAGCAGGCGCGGTGGTCAGTAGCTGTCGATCGCCAGCGCCGAGACACTCTCTGCGCCGTCGACGATGCTGTCTCGCAGGCCAGGCGCCTTGGTGAGGATGTGTTCGGCGTAGAAGCGCGCCGTGGCCACCTTGGCCTGCATGAAGGCCGCGTCCTGCGCCTGGGCCTCGGGCGTCAGCGCCACCAGCAGCGAGCGGCCCAGTTGCCAGCCAGCCACCAGGTTGCCGGCCAGCATCAGGTAGGGCACGCTGCCCGCGTACACCGCATTCGGGTCGCCCTTGGCCTGGCCGGCGATGAAGTCCACCACGTCCAGGTAGGCCTCGCGCGCGGCCTTCAGGCGCTGCGCCACGGCTTTCGCGTCGTCGCTGGGGCTGGCCAGCAGTTCGGCCTCGGTCTTCTCCACCTGCGCCGCGATGGCGCGCGCAGCCTGGCCGCCGTCACGCGCGGTCTTGCGGCCCACCAGGTCGTTGGCCTGGATGGCGGTCGTGCCTTCGTAGATGGTCAGGATCTTGGCGTCGCGGTAGTACTGGGCGGCGCCGGTCTCCTCGATGAAGCCCATGCCACCGTGCACCTGCACGCCCAAGCTGGTCACCTCCAGGCTCATCTCGGTGCTGTAGCCCTTGACCAGCGGCACCAGAAATTCGTAGAAGGCCTGGTTCTGCTTGCGCACGTCGGCGTCTTCATGATGGTGGGCCGCGTCGTAGGCCGCGGCGGCCACGGTGGCCATAGCGCGGCAGCCCTCGGTGTAGGCCCTCATGGTCATCAGCATGCGGCGCACATCGGGGTGATGGATGATCGGCGCGCTCTTCGTCATCGAACCGTCGACCGGCCGGCTCTGCACCCGCTCGCGCGCATAGGCCACCGCGTGCTGGTAGGCCCGCTCGGCCACGGCGATGCCCTGCACGCCCACGGCATAGCGGGCGGCGTTCATCATGATGAACATGTACTCCAGGCCGCGGTTCTCCTCACCGACCAGGTAGCCGATGGCACCGCCGTGGTCGCCGTACTGCAGCACGGCGGTGGGGCTGGCCTTGATGCCCAGCTTGTGCTCGATGCTGACGCAATGAACGTCGTTGCGCGCGCCCAGCGAGCCATCGTCATTGACCATGAACTTCGGCACCACGAACAGGCTGATGCCCTTGACGCCCTCGGGCGCGCCGCTCACGCGGGCCAGCACCAGGTGGACGATGTTCGGCGCCATGTCGTGCTCGCCGTAGGTGATGTAGATCTTGGTGCCGAAGACCTTGTAGCTGCCGTCGGGCTGCGGCTCGGCGCGGGTGCGCACCAGCGCCAAGTCGCTGCCTGCCTGCGGCTCCGTCAGATTCATGGTGCCGGTCCATTCGCCGCTGACCAGCTTCTCCAGGTACGTCGCCTTCAGTTGATCCGAGCCAGCCGTCAGCAATGCTTCGATGGCGCCATCGGTCAGCAGCGGGCACAGCGCGAAGCTGAGGTTGGCGCTGTTGACCATCTCGCCGCAGGCCGCGCCGATGGTCTTGGGCAGGCCCTGGCCGCCGAAGTCGACGGGATGCTGCAGGCCCTGCCAGCCGCCTTCGGCGTACTGGCGGAAGGCGTCCTTGAAGCCGGGCGTGGTGCGCACGGCACCGTCCTTGAAGGACGAGGGGTCGCGGTCGCCCGCCACGTTCAGCGGCGCGATCACGTCCTGCGTCAGCTTGGCGCATTCCTCCAGCACGGCGGCGGCGGTGTCCAGGCCGGCATCCTCGAAGCCGGGCAGCCTGGCGATCTCGTCGATTTGCGCCAGATGCTGGATGTCGAACAGCATGTCATTCAGCGGGGCGGTGTAGCTCATATCAGCGAATGGGTTGGTATGCCTGCGCCGCAGGCGTGAACGCGGCTGGCACGGCGCCGTATGCGCCGCGCCGCCCGAGGCAGTGATCGAGGGTGTCGACCCTCGGCTATTCCGGGTGCTCTTGCTGCTCCAGCTGCCGCTCCATCTTCTCGTGCGCATCGACGAGTCGCGCCAGCAGCTTCATGAAGACCTCCCGGTCTTCCGGGGGCAGCGGTTCGATCAGCAGTTCCTGCGATCGAAGAATGCTCTCCTGCAGATCGTTGATGAGCTTCAAGCCCTCCGCGGTGATGACGGACAGCCTGGAACGGCGGTCCTCGGGGTTCACGCGCGTCTCGACAAGTCCCTTGTCCGCCAGGCGCTTGAGCACCTCGGCCGTCGTCGTACGGTCCAGCGAGAGCTCCCGACCGATGGCCTTCTGATCCAGCCAAGGGTTCATCGATAGTGCCGTGAGCATGCCCACCTGGAGAGGCGTGATGCTCTCGGATTTGCACAGATCGAAGAACAGTGCTTGGCCAATCTGGGTGAGTCGGCGAATCAGGAAGCCAGGGCGACGCCACATCACCTCGCGCAGCGGATTGAAGGGCTGGGCACCCTGCCGCTTCACCGGCGCTGCCGACCCACCCTTCTTCTCTTTGGCCACGGAGGAACGCTTCGTCATGTCGAGATCGCCAATACTTACTCCATCGAGTGTATCGACTGCCTCATTGGCCAAAGCACGATGCAAGCGTTCCAACGCCGCTGCCGACGCTAGAGGAATTCAACCTCAAGATGCTCGCCCAGCAAACGGTAGAACGAATCTTCGTCGTCCCAGGGGATCATGTGCCCGGCGCCGTGCACTACGCACTGCGTCAAGCCCGGCGCCAGCACCTTGATCTCTGCCAGGTCGTCCGGGAGCACTGTGCCGCCCTTCCCCGCCGCCATCAGTAATCCGGGTGTCCTGAGGCTGGCCAGATCGCTATGGATGTCGTCGTCGTGGAAGCCGGCATGCGCCTGGGCAATCGCCTCCTCGCTGCACGTGTGCAGCCATTCGGCCCGCAGTTGCAGCTGTTCGTCGGTCCAAGTGGGCGCGTAGGGGCGCAGTTCCTCGGCCGAGATACCCTGTGCAGCCAGCCGGATGGAATTCACGTACCACGACAGCGGCACCGGATAGGGGCGGCGACCCGGGCCGGAGACTGGGGGATCGATCAGCAGCAGCCGATCGATGCGCCGAGCGTCTCGCGTGGCCGCGCGGATCGCGACGCGGGCGCCCATGGAGTGCCCGAGCAGCGTCACAGGAGCCCAACCCTGCAGCGCCATCAGCTCGACCACATCGCTTGCCATGGCGTCGAGACTCGCGTCCATGCCGGGCCCGCTGAACGACAGGCCCCGCCCCCGGAAGTCCAGGACGTGGACGTCGAAGTGGCGAGCCAGCCGCTCGGCGACGAAGCCCCAGGTGATCGCGGGACTGGTGATGCCCGGAAGCAGCAGCATGCAGGGACCCTGCCCGCCATAGCGCAGCAGGTGCAGGCGAACCCCGTTGGCACGGACTTGGTACCCATGAAGAAAGTGGCTCAATGCAGTTCCTCGGTTGTCCGCTCAGCAGCCCCGATCAGCCCGTGGCACGTCGGAGCTTGGGTCGACAGAAGTGGGCGCCGTCTTCTCTCAGGCGTGGCGACACATGACGGGGAAAGTCTCATGAGCGCGGCCCCGCTCCGAACCAGCTGCGAATCCGGTCCCACAGCACGCTCCACATCATCCCGGCCATGGACACGGTGGGGGGTGTTCCCTCAATCGGACCCGCTTGCCCGCTTAGCCGGCGCGAGATCTGGTGGCCAAAGTCGGCCACCATGCGGCGCACGAAATCCTTCACGAGGCCCGAGCGCGAGAATTGCGCGAGCGGGCCCTGCAGCGCGTAGATCATGTCCACGTGGACCCGGGTGCTGTCGGCGGACAGCGCCTCGAGCCGATAGGTGATGTCGCCCTGGGTGCGCGACTTGCTCAGGCTGTCCTGGCCTGCGCCCCTCAGGACGGCGCGCTTGGCGGCGTCATCGCGCTCCAGCCGCGCCGCGCCGGCGAACGCGGCGGACATCGGGCCGAACTTGATCGCGATGGTGCCCTTGACCCGGTCCCCCTCATGCGAGTCGACAGTCGCCCCGGGCAGGCATGACGCCACCGCAGGAAGGTCGCCCATGAACTCCCACACCCTCTCGAGCGGATGGGGCACGTCGAAGAAGACCTCGATCGCGTTGCCCTTCGCCTTGGCCTTGGCCATCGCCACGGGATCGACTTCCGCCATGTCGGCCGCGCCGGCCGGGTTGGCCGTGGCGCCCTTGCCCGGCGCGGGCGCCGACGGATCGGCAGCCACCACAGCGGCAGCACGCTGAACTGCCACTGTCCGCGGCGCCGTCAATCGGTGGCGCAGCCGCTCGAACTGCGCGTCGGGCGTGTCGCGCTGCTGCTGCAGCACATCCAGGATGGCATCCACGATGCCTTGGTAGCCCGTGCATCGGCACAAGTTACCGGACAGCTCCAGACGCACGCGCGCCTCGTCGGCATCCGGCAGCCGAAGCACGATGTCCCGCGCCGTGGCCAGCATCCCGGGCGTGCAGAAGCCGCACTGCAGCGCATGGTGTCGCGTGAACGCCTGCCGCAGCAACTGCATCGCGGCGTCCCCGTCGTAGCCCTCGATGGTGGTGACTTCATGACCTTCGCACGCCACGGCGAAGGTGATGCAGGAGCGCGTGGGCTGGCCATCCACAAGCACCGTGCAGGCGCCGCATACGCCATGTTCGCAGCCGAGGTGCGTGCCGGTGAGGCGGAGCTCATCGCGCAGGAAGTCGGCCAGATGCGTCCTGGGCTCGGCCGCCCGGCTGACGCTTCGACCGTTGACGTGAATGCTGATCGGGTCCAAGTGCTTCTACTCCGCGGGTTGTGTGCCGGCCAGGACGCCGGACTGCTCGAGTGCGCGCTCCACGCATGCGGTGAAGAGCTTCTGGTCGATGGCGTCGCGATCGGGTAGCGCAGCGCGCACGGCTGCCCGCAACGACTCGCGATCAGCGGCACTGGCGCCTCGACGCTGGATCTCGGCCGCGAGGGCATGCAAGAGGATTGGAGGACCATCCGCGGCCCCCAGGACGATCCGCGCACGCTGCAGCGAAGCGTCGACGTAGACCGCCGCGCTCGCTTCCGCGAACTCGCCCGGCTTTCGACAGACCTTGTGGTAGCCCCAGTGCGTCGCAGCGGTCTGCGCCGGCACCGCGACGGAGACGATCAGTTCATCGGGCTCGAGCACAGTCGTATAGGCGCCGAGCATGAACGCATCGACCTCGACCGTGCGTTCGCCTCGCGGCGATCGGGCCACCATCCGCGCGCCGAGTGCCGCCAGCACCACCACCCAATCGGCCGCCGGATCGGCATGCGCCAGGCTTCCGCCCAGGGTGCCTCGCGTGCGGATTGCGCGGTAGGCAATGCCGGCGGCCACCTGGCGCATGGGGTGCTCGGCCAGAGGGGTGTGTATGCCGTCCTCGATCTCCGCATGGGTGACGGCGGCGCCGATCTCGATCCAGCCAGCCTTGCGGCTGACCGTGCGCAAGCTGGCGATCTGGGCGACATCGACCACCTGCGCCGGCCGCGCCAGCCGCAGATTGAGCATGGGGCCGAGGGATTGGCTGCCGCCCATGGCCTTTGCCGTGCCCGCGCCCGCCACCAGTGCCGAGATCGCGTCGTCGATCGAGAGAACGCGCGTGTACGCAAACTTCGGTGCCTTCATTGCGTGTCCTCCTTCTCGCGCTTGGTGTTCTCGAGTGCCGCGAGCAATCGGCGTGGCGTCAGCGGCGTCATGAGCACCTCTGCAGCACCGGAGCCGCGCAGGGCGTCATTCACCGCATTGAAGATCACCGCGGGCGGTGCAATCGCCCCTCCTTCCCCCACGCCCTTGGCGCCGAACTCCGTGTGCGGCGACGGGGTTTCGAAATGGTCGATGCGAATGCGCGGCACCTCGGTCGCGCCGGGAAGGATGTAGTCCGCCAGCGTGGACGCCAGAGGCTGACCCTGTTCGTCGTACGGGCTCTCTTCGTACATCGCAGTGCCGATGCCTTGCGCAATGCCACCAATGGTCTGACCCTCCACGATCATCGGATTGACCATGGTTCCGCAGTCCTCGACGACCACGTAGTCGAGGATCTCGACCTCGCCCGTCTCGGTATCGACAGCCACCACCACGGCATGTGTGGCATACGTGAAAGTGCCAGTGTCGACGGCAGGCTTGTACGCGCGTGACACCTCCAGGCCGCCCAGATGGACGTCGGCGGGCAAGTCCTGCGGCGTCAGGTACCACGCGCCACCGACCTGCGACAGTGGAATCGACTTGTCGCCTGACACTGCGCGTCCTTCGATCAATGCAACGGTCTGCGCATCTACCCCCATGAGGTAGCCGGCGATCGACTGGATGCGCGGCAGGAGCTCCTTGCAGGCGACCGAGATGGCACCGCCCGACATGACGGTGGCGCGCGACGCGTAGGTACCCGAGGAGAACGGCGTGAGCGCGGTGTCGCCATGCACCACCCGGATCCTTCCGACCGGAATGCCAAGAACGTCATTGGCAATCTGCGCGAAGCTGGTCTCCATGCCCTGGCCATGCGAGTGCACGCCCACGCGAACCTCAAGGCCGCCGTCCGCCGTCATCCTGACGACCGCCTGGTCGAAGCCGGGCACCACGGGCAGGCCCCAGTTGGCGAACACCGTCGTGCCATGCGCCGATTGCTCGGTGTATGTGGCGGTGCCAAAACCAATGAGGCGTCCGTCCGGCTCACCACGCGCCTGGCGCTCGCGAACGGCCTTCAGGCCGATCATCTCGACCGCGCGGCGCAGGCTTGCCGGAAAGTCGCCGCTGTCGAAGTGCTTGTTGGCCACGTTGACGTAGGGCATGGCTGAGGCCGGCACCAGGTTCTCCAGCCGGACCTCCCAGGGCTCACGGCCCACCTCTCGGGCCACGGCATCCATGAGAAGTTCGATCGCGAAGCACACGCCCGTGCGCGCCACCCCACGGTAGGCCATGAACCCGGGCTTGTTGGTCGCCACGCACACGGTTTCACACCGGTAGCCCCGGAAGCTGTACGGACCGGGCAGGTTTCCGATCGCCTGGCCAGGCTCCAGTCCGACGAAGAACGGATAGTAGGAATAGGCACCGCCATCAATGGTGATGACCGCGTCGAGGGCCAGCAGCTTGCCCGTGCGGTCCGCATAGGCCGTGAGCTGGTAGTGATGCTGCCGCGTGTTGGCGCCGACGATCAGGTGCTCACGCCGATCCTCGAGGTAGCGAAATGGCGTGCGGTAGGTCTTGGCCAGCCAGGCGACACAGAGGTCTTCGGGATAGAGCTGCCCCTTGTAGCCGAAAGCACCGCCGACGTCGGGCGACACGACGCGCACCGCCTCCTCGTTCATCCCAAGGTGCTGAGCGATGCCGACGCGAAGCAGATGCGGGACCTGGGTGGCACTGACGACGACCAGCTGATCGGTCTGGAAATCCCAGTAGGCCAGGACCGACTTGCCTTCCAATGGAACGATGCACTGGCGCGACAGCTCGACCGTGCGGCTGACCTTTACCTCGGCCTGGGCGGCAAGGGCGTCGAAGTCGCGGTCAGCACGCAGCGTGAGAAAGACGTTGTCCTTCCACTCGGGATGCATGAACTCGCCCGTGGCCGCGAGGGCTGACTCGGCGCTGTAGTACACGGGCAATTCTTCGTACGAGACGTCCACCTCTTCAAGCAGGTCTTCCGCGATGGCACGCGTCGGAGCGACCGCCATGGCCACGGCCTCCCCAACGTGACGGACCTTGCCCGACGCCAGCGGTGGCAGCGCCGAGTACTGATACGTGGGCACCGAAGACGGCGATCCGATGTCCGCCGCATCCAACATCATGTCCCGCACGAACACCTTTCCCGCCAGAGCGTCGGGAATGTCGACAGCAGTGACCATCGCATGCGCCAGAGGGCTACGCAGGAACGCGACCTCCTGAAGGCCTGGCAGCACGAAATCGCCCACGAAGTTGCCCTTGCCCACCAAGTGGCGCGCATCTTCCTTTCGAGGAACCCGGGCGCCGATGCCCTCGCGCTTCAAGAGCCTCGCCGGAATGTCTGCTCGGTCCATGCAATTCCTTTTCCTTGAGTTGTTTGCTGGTGCCGGACTCCGTCGAGTCTGCCCGCCACCGGTCAAGCCCAGGCGATCGACATGCGAGAGCAAGCCTCTTCGCCATACCGCTCAGAACCCAACACTGGCTTACCCAGCACCGTCACTATATGACAGTTCACTGATCACTAGTATAGGAGCAATCCGGGATGGAGAGAGTTTGCTTCCGTCAATGCAAACCCTAAGGGTTATGCGGCCTTGATTTGGTGCATTTCACTGGTGACAACGCCCATATTTGGGGTTTTCACTGATCATTCGGGGCCTACTCTGGTGCAGTTTCCGTCAGTGCAAATCCGCACTTGAAGTCAACCGCGAATCTCAATAATATGACAGTTCACTGACTACTTTTGAGAGATCCGGAAGCCACCGGATGAAGCCATGAACTGGATCAAAGTCGCTTCGGCGCGAGAGCTGCAAAACGATGAAGCGAAGACCGTCAATGTCGCGGGCCACGGCGTCGCGCTCTTTCGTATAGACGACGAGTTCTTCGCCACGGACAGCATGTGCACGCATGCCACCGCGCTGCTGGCGGAGGGTTACATCGAGGAGGGTTGTGTCGAATGCCCGCTGCATCAGGGGCGTTTCGACATTCGCACTGGCAAGGCGATGTGCGCGCCGGTCACCGTCGACTTGCGCACGCATGCCGTCAGGCAGGATGGCGATGACATCTACGTGATGTCGCCGGATCAGAAATGACCGCGCCTGGCGTTGTCATCGTGGGTGCCGGGCAGGCTGCGGCAGTGGCTGCGCACGCGCTGCGCGAACACGGCTACCGCGGTCGCATCACGATGCTCGGGCGGGAGCCCCACAAGCCGTACGAGCGTCCCCCGTTGTCCAAAGCCGTGCTGGTGGCGTCCGAGGAGCCGAGCCTCGATGTCTTCGCCCAGGATGTCTGGGCAAGGGGCGACATCGATGTGCAGAGCAGCAGCGAGGCGATCGCCCTCGATCTCTCCGGCCGGTCGGTTCGCCTTGCCGACGGCCAGGTGCTCCCGTACGACATGTGCCTGCTTGCCACAGGCGGTGAAGCCCGCACGCTGGCCTGTGCCCCGGTGGGCAGACCGCACGTGCACTACGTGCGCACGCTCGACGATGCGCGACGACTTCGCGCCGCCCTCCAGGGCCAGCCACAGGTCGCGATCCTCGGTGGCGGCTTTCTCGGCCTCGAGATCGCCAATTCCGCGTTGGCGACCGGTGCGGCTGTGACGGTGATCGAACGCGCGCCATCCCTGCTCGATCGATTCCTTCCGCCGGAAGCGTCGGCCTGGCTCGAATCCGGTCTGCGGCAGGCAGGCGCGCAGCTCCTGCTCGGCGCCGCCCTCGAACGCATCGACATCCTGCCCCTGGGCCGCATGCGCCTGTCGACGCATGCCGGCGCGCTGGAGGCGGACGAGGTCGTCGTCGCCATCGGCCTCTCGCCCAGCGACGCCCTGGCGCGCGATGCCGGCCTGGATGTCGCCGAAGGCGGCGGCGTCCTCGTCGACGCGCAGTGCCGCACCAGCGACAAGCACGTGTTCGCGTGCGGCGACTGCACCAGCCAACAACGCCCTGGGTACGACTCGCCCATGCGCCTGGAATCCTGGCAGAACGCCAATGAGCAGGCACGCGCCGCAGCTGCCGCCATGGTCGGTGCGACCGGGCCAGCACCGGCGGTGCCGTGGTTCTGGACCGACCAGGGCCGGCACAACATCCAGATGCTGGGTCTGCCCGCCCCTGGTCTGGAGTACGTGCGCCGGGGCGATCCAGCCACCGGCAAGGTGCTGTGGATCGGCCACCGCGGCGGCGTTCCGTTGCACGGCGTGGCGATCAACGCAGGCGCCGATCTCCGCGCCATCCGGCCCCTCTTCGAGCAGGGGAAGCCGGTGCGGCTCGACGAATTCCAGCGGGACGCTGCCGATCTGCGCGCATGGGCCAAGCAGATGCGCGCCGGCACACCGTCCACCGTTCACCCCCCCCTCACAGCCTAAGGAGCATTCATGTATCAATCGCAGGCGGTCATCGGCATCACCAATGCCCGGAAGAACCCGCCCCTGGAGCAGTGCGTCTGGCCCGCGGACGCACTCAACAACATTCCGGACTGGGTCTACACCAGCCAGGCCATCTACGACCAGGAGATCGAGCGCATCTTCCGGGGCGATACCTGGAACTTCGTTGCGCTGGAAGCCGAGATACCGAACCCTGGCGACTTCAAGCGGGGCTATGTCGGTGCCACGGCAGTGGTGATCGTTCGCGCGGAAGACAACACGATCTCCGTGTTCGAGAACCGCTGCGCCCACCGCGGCGCCGAGTTCTGTCGCGCCAGCCAGGGCAACGCCAAAGAGTTCGTCTGCCCCTACCACCAGTGGTCTTACGACCTCAAGGGCAACCTGCAGGGTGTTCCGTTCAAGCGCGGCATCAATAAGGTCGGCGGCATGCCGCCCGACTTCAAGAACGCTGAGCACGGCACCCGGCAGCTCCGCGTGGCCACGCGCAACGGCGTGGTGTTCGCGACCTACTCCGACAAGACGCCGCCGCTTGAGGAGTACATGACCAAGGAGATCGTCGAGGAGTTCGACGTTCCGTTCTCGGGCAGGAAGCTCAAGATCCTGGGGTACTGCCGCAACGAGCTTCCGTGCAACTGGAAGATGTACCACGAGAACCTCAAGGATCCGTACCACGCCACGCTGCTGCATTCGTTCCTCGTGGTGTTCGGCCTTCTGGTGCCTGGCATCAAGTCGATCGTCTTTGCCGACAAGGAGCATGGCCGCCACGGCTACATGGCCTCTTCCAAGCCCGACCAGGTCTATGCCACGGTCGCCGCCGACGACAAGGCGGAAATGCGCTCGTTCAGCGACAACCTCCGGCTGCGCGACGAGCGCTTCCTGGACTACGTGCGCGAGTTCGACTCGCCCTGGTCCGCCAACATGATGACCATGTGGCCGAACCTGATCGTTCAGCGCCAGATGAACACGATGGGGGTGCGCCAGATCATTCCGAACGGCCCGAACAGCATGGTGATGCAGTGGACCATGTTCGGCTACGAAGACGACACGCCCGAAATGACACGGCATCGCCTTCGACAGGGGAACCTGATGGGCCCCTCCGGCTTCCTGGGCCTCGAAGACAACGAGGCATTGAAGTTCGTGCAGGAAGGCATCCGCAATTCGTCCACGGACAACAACGTCGTCAAGCTCGATGCGGGCCACCAGGGAACGGCGCGCAACCTGATTTCCGAGTCGTGCATCCGGTCGCTCTACGCGTACTACCGGGACGTCATGGGCATCCCCGTCGCGGAGATGGCAGCATGAGAGAGCGGCTCGCCTACACCAGATCCACGATCTCGCCGCGCCGGGCAGCCGACCTGCGCGCAGAGATCGACTCCTTTCATGTCGAGTACTGCGCCGCCCTCGATGCCAACGACATCGAGCGCTGGCCCGAGTTCTTCAGCAAGGACGCGACCTACCGGATCACCTCGCGCCAGAACGCGCTGCTGGGCATGCCCGTGGGCCTCATCTACTGCGAGGGCCTGGACATGATCACCGACCGCGCACTCGCCGTGGCGCACTCGCAGATGTTCGCCCCCCGGCACATCCTGCACGTGCTGGGAATCACGCGTGTGCTTGAGGAAACGGGCGACACGATCAGCGCGCAGACGCCCTTCATCCTGATGCAGACCCTGGTCGAGGGGCCTTCGACCGTCCATCTCTCAGGCATCTATCACGACCGCTTCGTGCGCGACGGAGAGCGGCTGCTCATCGCGAGCCGCGAGGTGGTGCACGACACAGAGATTCTGGACACGGCCCTGGCTTACCCGGCCTGAACGCATCAAGGACCCCAATGAATTCAACCCCAAAGATCGCCCTTGAAGAGCACTTCAGCGCTCCCGGATTCGACGCCTATTCCGCGAAGTACACGCGAGCGTTGCCGGTCGACTTCGTCGCCCGGCTCGACGCCCGGCTGAGCGACTTCGACGACCAGCGCCTGGCCGAGATGGACGCCGGGAACATCGAGTACGCCGTGCTGTCGCAGACGATGCCCGGCGTGCAGGCCGAGATCGATGGCGCCGCCGCCGTGCGGCGCGCACGCGAGAACAATGAGTTCCTCGCCGAGCGTGTGGCACGACATCCGAAGCGCTTCGGCGCGTTCGCGCACGTCGCGCTCCAGGACCCGGCTGCCGCAGCTCACGAGCTGGAGCGCACCGTCGCAGAGTACGGATTCAAGGGCGCGCTGATCAACGGTCACACCCTGGGCCGCTACTACGAAGGCAGGGAGTACGACGTGTTCTGGGAGCGTGCGGAAGCACTCGGCGTGCCCATCTATCTGCACCCCAACGCGTTTAGCCAGCCGCCGGCGCTGCTGGAGGGCATGCCGGTGCTGCAGGGAGCCACCTGGGGCTGGGGCGTGGAGACGGCAGGGCACGCACTGCGCCTTCTGTTCGGCGGCGTGTTCGACCGCTTCCCCCGACTCACCTTGCTGCTGGGCCACATGGGCGAGGCACTGCCGTACCAGCGCTGGCGCATCGACAGTCGCTTCGCCGCCTACCCCTCGGGCATCAAGCTGGCGCGCAAGCCCAGCGAGTACATCGGCAGCAACATCCTGATCACGACATCTGGCGTGTGCTCCGCACCGGCACTGCTGGGCGCCATCGGCGAGCTCGGTGCCCAGGCGGTGCTCTTCTCCGTGGACTACCCATACGAGTCCACCGTCGAGGCCTGCACCTTCATCGAGCAGGCACCGCTCGACGCGCACACCCGCGAGCTGGTGTGCCATGGCAATGCCCGCCGACTCTTCAAGCTGGGCAGCCCGCAGGACCTCGCACTCCTGCAGATCTGACACTTTCAAACCAAGGACGAAAAATGCCAGTCAGCGATTACCAAATGGTCAAGGCCTGGGACGCGGTTCTCAAGCTCAGCAAGGTGGAGCGCGGCCAGAAGGTCACGATCCTCTGCGGTCCCCACACCCATCCGCAGACGCTGCAAACCGCGACGATCGCGGCGCAGGCGGCGGGCGCGGTCGTCACCCGGATCGAGTTGCAGCCCATCAACGCGGAGAAGGCCACCAGCCGCGACCTGATGAACTATCTCGGGGAGACGCCCCTCACCAACAACCCGGTCGCGCTCGCGGCGATGAAGAACAGCGACATCGTCCTGGACCTGATGCTCCTGCTGTTCTCGCCCGAACAGATGGAGATTCTCGAATCGGGGACGAAGATCCTCCTGGCTGTCGAGCCACCGGAGGTGCTGGTCCGGGCAGTGCCCACCGAGGCCGATCGCGAACGCGTACTCGCCGCATCGAGGCTGCTCAAGTCAGCTACGCGAATGCATGTGACCTCGCCGGCCGGCACGGACGTGACCTTCAAGCTTGGTGAGTTTCCGACCATCTCCGAGTACGGCTTCTGCGAGGAGCCGGGGCGGTGGGACCATTGGCCCAGCGGCTTCCTCTTCACCTTCGCCAATGAAGGCGGCAGCGACGGCACCATCGTGATCGACCGCGGCGACATCCTGCTGCCGCAGAAGAACTACGTCTCAGACAAGATCACCATGCACCTGCACGAAGGCTTCGTGCGCAGCATCGAAGGTGACATCGATGCCGCCCTGCTTCGCGAGTTCATGGAAGCCTACAAGGACCCCGAGGCCTATGCCATCGCGCACATAGGCTGGGGGATGCAGCCGCGCTGCTACTGGCACACGCTGTCACTGGTGGACCGCGAAGCCACCTCGGGGCAGGACGCGCGTGCGTTCGAGGGCAACTTCCTGTTCTCGCTGGGTCCCAACAACGAGGCCGGGGGACCTCGCACCACGCCCTGCCATCTCGACATTCCCTTGCGCAACTGCACGGTGACGCTCGACGACATCGTCGTGGTTCGCGACGGCAAGGTCATTGACGAGGCCTTCCAATGAGCGCCGAGCCGGACGTCTACCAAAGGCAGGGCTTCGGCCATGCCGTCGCGCCGAAGGCGCCGTACGCCCTGCTGATCATCGACTTCATCAACGGATTCGCGGATCCGCTCACGTTCGGCGGCGGCAACATCACGGCGGCCGTCGAATGCACACGCGGCCTGCTGGATGCGGCGCGCGAGCGTGGATGGCCCGTCGTCCACACGCGCGTCGTGTACCAGGACGACGGCGCCGACGCCAACATCTTCGCGCTCAAGGTTCCGCCCATTCTGGCCCTGCGCGAGGACGCGCCGCAGAGCCAGATCGTGCCGCAACTGCAGCCGCTCAGTGGCGAGCTCGTGCTGCGCAAGATCCACCCGTCGGCCTTCTTCGGTACCTCTCTGGCGTCCTGGCTGTCTCAGCGCGGCGTGCAGACCCTGCTGATCGCTGGATGCACCACCAGCGGGTGCGTCCGTGCCAGCGTGGTGGATGCCATGTGTCACGGCTTTCGCCCTCTGGTCGTGACGGATTGCGTGGGCGACCGGTCGCTGCAGGCGCACGAGGCCAATCTTTTCGACATGGAGCAGAAGTACGCGACCTTGATGCCACGCGATGCCGCCCTGAAAGCCACCGAGGCGGCGCACGGCACCGCTGCCTGACGCCCACTGTTCCCCCACCCTCCCCACACCACCTCTCGTCGAATCCCGGGCACATGCCCGCAGAGACCCCCACTCCCTGGAGAAGAAGATGACCCCCAAACTCATTGCCGCGATTGCGGTATCGCTCGCGACGCTCGCCTTCCAAAGTCGCGCGGACGTCATCAAGGTGGGCGTGATCGCGCCCATGTCCGGACCGTTCTCGGCCGTCGGGCAGACCTGGGAAGGCGCAACCAAGGCCTACCAGAAGCTCAACGGCACCACGGCGGGCGGGCACACGATCGAGCTCGTCTACCGCGACCTACCGGAGATCAATCCGGCACAGGCCAAGGCATTGGCGCAGGAGCTCATCATCAAGGATGGCGCCCAGTACATCGCCGGCCTGTATTTCACGCCCGACACCCTGGCGGTCGCCGCGCTCGGGCAGGAGGCCAAGGTGCCGGTGGTGATCTTCAACGCCTCGACCTCTTCGCTTCTCGAGAGGTCCGAGTATCTGCTGCGAACCTCGTACACGCTGCCGCAGATGGCGGTGCCCGTGGCCAAGTACGCAATCGAGAAGAACATCAAGACCGTGGTTTCTCTCGTGAGCGACTTCGGGCCCGGCCTCGACGCCGAGAAGGCGTTCAACACGGAATTCATCGCCGGCGGCGGCAAGCTGCTCGAGGCCATCCGTGCGCCGCTGAAGACAACGGATTTCGGCCCTCTGATGCAACGCGTGAAGGCGCTCAAGCCCGATGCGCTCTACGTCTTCGGCCCCGGCGGGCCGGCGACCTACGCCATGATCAAGGCCTACAACGAGGCGGGACTGCGGGCCGCGGGTGTCCGCCTTTTGGGCACGGCTGAGACGGACGAAGACCAGTTGCGCGCGATCGGACCTGAGCTGTTGGGTATCGAGACCGGCATGTTCTATTCGGCAACGCACAACTCGCCACTGAACAATGCCGTCGTCAAGGCTCTGGCCGAGGTGGCCCCCAAGGCCATCCCGACCGTCCAGCTCGCGAATGCATTCGACGGCCTGCATGTGATCTACCACATGGTCAAGGCGACGGACGGCAAGCGCAATGGGCCCAAGGCCCTCGCCGCCGCCAAGGGCTTCTCCTGGGAAAGCCCGCGCGGCCCCGTGAAGATCGATCCGATATCCCGCGAGTTCGTGCAGAACGTCTACATGCGGGTGGTCGAGAAGGACTCCTCGGGGCGCTTCGTCAACCGTGAGTTCCGGACCTTCGAGATGCAGCCCGACTATGGGCGCATCCAGGGCGCAGCAAAGTAGCGCAGGGACCGAAGCATGTCGCTTGCTCTTTTCAGCAGCATCCTGATCGATGGCGTCACGTACGCCATGATCCTGTTCATGATCACAGTGGGCCTGTCGATGACGATGGGCCTGATGCGTGTGGTGAACCTGGCCCATGGCGCATTTGCGATGCTCGGCGGATTTCTTGCGGCGAGCATTCCTCAGCGCCTGGGCGTTCCCATCGGACTGGGCTTCGTCCTGGCGATCGCCCTGGTGGCCGTCCTCGCCGTCGTCTTCGAGCGTACGCTGCTGCGCCGCTTCTACGGGAGGGACGATCTCGACCAGATGCTGGTGACGATCGGCCTGATGTTCGTCGCAACCGCGGCGGTCAACCTGATGTTCGGATCATCAGTGACTTCCGTCGCGCTTCCGGAGGCATTCGCCGGCTCCGTCGACCTTGGCTTTCGCGCCATCCCCCGGCACCGGCTCATCGTCGTCGCCTGCGGGCTGGCGGTGGTCATTGCCCTTTGGCTGACCGTGGACCGTTCGTCCTTCGGCATCCGGGTGCGCGCCGCAGTGGACAACGCCCCCATCGCACGCGCCATCGGTATCGACACGACAAAGATCTACGCAGGCACCTTCGCCATCGGTGCCGCGCTCGCGGCGCTGGGAGGCATTGCCGGCGCCGAGATGCTGCCCATGGAGCCGACCTACGCCTCCAAGTACCTGGTGATCCTCCTGGCCGTCGTTGCCGTGGGAGGCAACGGCAATCTGTTTGGTTCGTTCTTCGCAGCATTGCTGCTTGGCATCGTGGAGACCTCGATGAAGTACATGGTTCCGCAGCTCGCATCGGCTGCGTTCTTCCTGACGATGATCATCGTCTTGCTGTTCCGGCCTCAGGGGCTGTTCGGGAGGCAGGCATGAGCACGGTGATCCCGCCCATGACGCTGGCTGCGCCACCTCGCATTCGCCCGTGGACGCACCTGCGTGCCGAAATCGTCCTGACGCTCGCGGGACTGCTGGCCTTCGTGCTGTTCCCAACGGATCTCGGATTGCTGACCAACATGGCAACGATGTCGATCTTCGCGCTTTCGCTGAGCCTCGTGCTGGGGCAGGCAGGCATCGCGACCCTGGGGCAGGCCGCGCTGTATGGCACAGGAGCCTATGTCGCGGGCTGGACAGCGCTCTACCTGACATCCGATCCGATCGTCGGGCTGCTGCTCGGTGCACTGGGCGGCGGCTTGATCGCCCTGCTCAGCGGCGCCGTCATGCTGCGTTCGACGAAGCTCACGCTGGTCATGCTCACCATCGCTGTGGCGCAACTGCTGCTCGAGCTTGCCAACTGGGCCAGATGGCTCACCGGCGGCGACGATGGACTGGCCGGCTTCGAAGTCGCTCCGCTGTTCGGCATCTGGGAGTTCAACTTCATGGGCCACACCGGCTACTTCTACGCGCTCGGTACCCTGGTGCTGGTGTACTTCCTCGTGCGCAACCTCGTGGAGTCGCCCTTCGGCCTGACGGCCAGGGCGATACGGCAGGACCCGGGCCGAGTTCAGGCGCTGGGAGGCCGCGTCTACCTGCACCTCCTGGCCGTCTATACCGTCGGTGGCGTCGTGGCAGGCCTCGCAGGCGCACTGACGGCGCAGACCAGCAAAGTGGCCAATCTCTTCATGCTGGATTTCACGACGTCGGCGGGCGTCGTCGTCATGATCGTCCTGGGCGGCACACGCCGCCTCGCGGGTGCGGTACTTGGCACTGTTGCCTACATGACCATCCACCACATCGCATCGACCTTGAATCCTTACCACTGGCTCTTCGTGATCGGCTCGATGTTGATCTTCGTCCTCGTCGTCCTGCCTGAAGGTCTGGTCGGACTTCTGGACCGGGCCGCGGCAATGGCCAAGCGTCTGCGCCGCGCCGGAGGTACCCGATGACGCCCCGGCTGCAAACCCAGAACCTCAGCCACTCCTTCGGAGGCCTGGCTGTCACGCAGAACGTCACACTCTCTCTGCCGCAGGGTGCGCGCACCGCCTTGATCGGCCCGAACGGCGCCGGCAAGACCACGCTGGTCAATCTGCTCAGCGGCGCGATACGCCCACGGTCCGGCGACATCCAACTCGACGGCCGCTCGATCGTGCAGCTGCCGCAGTACGCACGCGTGCGCAGCGGCATCGTTCGCACGTTCCAGATCAGTCGCCTGTTCAAGGAGCTGACGGTGGCGGACAACGTCAAGGTCGCCGTGCTGCAGCGGCTGCGCGCCTCCATGCAGTGGTGGCCTTCGCCGCGTCGTTCCGCCCGCGTTCACGACGAGGTTCACGAGACACTGGGCATGCTGGGCCTGCACCCCTATGCGGACCGGGTCGTCGGGCGGCTCGCACTCGGCGAACAGCGGCTTGCGGAGATTGCGCTTGCACTCGCCATGAAACCCGAGGTGCTGCTGCTGGACGAGCCAGGCGCCGGGGTGCCGCAGGGAGAAGGCGGCCGCATCATGAGCGCCATCGAGCGCCTTCCGAAAGACCTGTCGGTTTTGCTCATCGAGCACGACATGGACCTCGTGTTCCGCTTTGCGACCCACATCATCGTCCTGGTGGCCGGCGCCGTGTTGGTGGAGGGGTCGCCGCAGGAGGTCGCGGCCAATGAACAAGTCAAGCAAATCTACTTCGGACGAGACGGCCACCATGCCCAGCACCCCCATTGAACTTCGGTTCGACGACGTGACCACTGGCTACGCCGGTGTGCCCGTGGTCGAGCATCTGAGCTTCAGCGTGCGCGAAGGCGAGCGCCTGGGGCTGATCGGGCGCAACGGCGCGGGCAAGACGACCACGCTCGCGACCGCAATGGGCCTGGCCGATCTGATGAAAGGGCGCGTTCATTTCGCCGGCAAGGACATCAGCGGCGCCAGCACTTTCGCTCGGGCTCGGGCCGGCCTCGGCTACGTGCCGCAGAGCCGCGACATCTTCCCTTCGCTCACGGTGGAGGAAAACCTGCTGTCGGGCCTCCAGGGGCGCTCGGCAGGACCGGCCCTTCAAGAGGTCTATGCCTTGTTCCCACGGTTGAAGGAGCGCAGGCGCAACGGAGGCACCCAACTGTCGGGCGGCGAGCAGCAGATGCTCTCTGTGGCGCGGGCGCTCGTCGGGCAGCCGCGCATCCTGCTGCTCGACGAGCCGCTCGAGGGCCTGGCCCCGATGGTGCGCGAGGAACTGATGGATGCGATCGTCCGCATGAGCGACCAGCTGGGAGTCGGCTGCGTTCTCGTGGAGCAGCACGTCGACGTCGTCCTCGACTTCTCCACGAACGTCATCGTGCTGGAACGCGGCGTTGCCGCCTATTCCGGCTCTGCGGTGGCGCTGCGCAAGAATGAGGAACTGCTGAACCGAACCATCGGCATTCAAAAATGTTGATGTCAATCCATATGTGGGGAGAGCGGCTGCGCCTGCCATCGAGGCTCTCGGCCTCCTCAGCAGCGGCACCGGATCTGTGGAGCTGCGGCCCGCCATGCAGAACCTTCGCGCTTTTCTGAGTCCGCTGCGTGCCTTTGATGCGGTGTACCGCGCCAAGGGCGTGTCGCGGGCGGCTCAGCTGCTTCACGTCACCCCCGGAGCGGTGAGTCAGCAGATCAAGCAGCTCGAGGCGGGGCTGGGCGTGCAGCTGTTCCAGAAGTCCGGCCGCGCGATCGAGTTCACGGCGGTGGGAGAGAGGCTTGCCCACCGCGTCTGCGATGCGTTCGACCGCCTCCAGGATGCACTCAGCGACCTGGCCGACGACCAGAGGCAGAAAAAGCTGCGGCTCAAGGTGACGCCCAGCCTGGCCATTCGCTGGCTTGTGCCTCGCCTGCATGGCTTCTATGCGGAGCACCCTGACATCGCGCTGGAGATACCGACGATTGCCATCGCCGACGATGTGCGGCTCGAAGGCGCAGACTGCGCCATCCGCCACGGCATGGGCGAATGGGCCGACGTTGAGCTGGACCATCTCTTCGATGACGAGTTCGTCCCAGTTTGTGCGCCGGACCAGACCGTACAGTTGCAGACACCCAGCGACCTGCTCAAAGCCAACCTCCTGCACTCCATGATGCGGCCACAGGCGTGGCCGATCTGGTTCGATTCTGCGGGCCTTGCCGAGCCTGTTCCCGCGCGCGGCATCACCCTGGCGAACGCCGCCCTGTGCTATCAGGCTGCCGCGGACGGGCTGGGTGTCGCCATGGCCCAGCGCGCCTATGTCGCGGACGACCTGCGCACGGGTCGGCTGGTCGTTGCGGTCGACCATATGGCGCGGACGGAGCTTGGCTATTACCTCGTCTGTGATCCGGTCAAGGCCTCCACGGCGCCGGTGCAACTCTTCAGGGCCTGGATTCGAACCGTCCGCTAGGTGTCGAGTTGCAATAGGTTGTTCTCACAAAGGCGGGAGGCTGGGGGCTTGTGCCCCAGAGCGCAGTGCGGGCGCTCGCAGTTGTAGTAGCGCAGGAAAGCGGGCAACCAAGCGGTGCGCTCGGCACTGTTGGCCCAGGTGCGTCCATAGGCCCATTCGCGCAGACAGGTCTGAATGAAACGCTCGGCCTTGCCGTTGGTCTGGGGGCGGTAAGGCCGGGTGAAGGTGTGCTTGATGCCGAGCGCCTGACAGGTCTTGGCGAACAGCCGCGAGCGATACGCCGAGCCGTTGTCGGTGATCAGCCGCTTGATCTTCACACCCAACTGCTCGTAATGCGCCACTGCCGCCAGCAGGAAGCTCACCGCCGAGTCCTTGCGCTCGTCGGCATGCATCTGCACGAAGCCCAGGCGGGAATGGTCGTCGATGGCCACATGGGCGAACTCCCAGCCCGCGCCGTCCACCGAGTCACGCCGGTTGCCCGTGACGCGGTGGCTGGGTCGCACGATGCGCCCGAGCTTCTTGGTGTCGATGTGCAGAAGCTCACCGGGTGCATCGCGCTCGTAGCGCAGCGGCACGCTGACAGGATCGAGCGCCTTCAGGCTGGACAGTCCCAGGCGGGCGAGCAGCCGGCACACGGTGGGCACGCTGCGCCCGACGATGCGAGCGATCTGCCGCATGGGCATGCGACAGCGGCGAAGCTGTTCGATGCGCTCGCAAAGCTGCGCGTCCAGGCAGGAGCGCGTGCGAGCCGGGCGTGAGCTGCGGTCCAGCAGGCCGCGCTCGCCATGCTGCTCGAAGCGCTGGAGCCACTTGCGTGCGGTGCGCGGGCTGATGCCCGCAGCCTCGGCTGCGGGCATCAGCCCCTGGACAGCGATGCGTTGGACAAGCAATTTGCGCCCTTCGAAGGTCAATCTGGCATTCTTATGGCTGTTCACTCGGAAGGTCCCTCTGGTGACTGAAGCGTGGTAACTCCAGTCTCCCAGACCCTTCCGGGTGAACAACCTATTGAGACATGACAGCTAGGCGCGCCCGCCGCCTGCTAGTCAGCCTTGAAGCCCGAGGCCCTGACGACAGGCTCCCAGAATGCCCGCATCTCGCCGAACCTTGCACGTGCATCGGTGGGCGAGCTCCCTCTGTTCACGAAGCCGAGCGTGCGAATCTTCTTCGCGAACCGATCGGTCGCTGCCGCCCTTCGCACGGCGTCACTCCATTCGGCGACGACAGGAGCTGGCGTGCCAGGCGGAAGGCAGATGGCCAGCACGCCGCCAGTGGTGAGCTCCTTGCGGCCGAGTTCGGAGAAAGTCGGCACGTCCGGCAACAGCGCGGAGCGCTGGGCCGAGGTGACCGCAAGCACGCGCAGTTTGCCGGCCTCGTGGTGCTGCGCGAAGTCGCCGACCGTGGACGTGCCGGCTGCGATATTGCCCCCGGCCAGATTCACGATCATCGGGGCTGCGCCTTGGAAGGGGACGTCCTGCAGCGGCGTACCGATGATCTTGCCAATCTGCAGCCCCAGGAAATGCGTAGGACCGCCCGACGCCGCGTGACCGAAGTTGGCACTCTCGGGATGCGTGCGTGTCCATTGCGCGTATTCGCCGAAGGTCTTGATTGGCGAGGATGCGGGCACGGCCAGCGCCAGTGCGAACTCGACCACCGTCGACGCCGGAAGGATGTCGCGCTGGGGGTCGTAGTTGAGCTTGTTGAAGACGAAGGGGTAGATCGAGACAAGGAAGTCGGGACAAAGCATGGCCACGCTCCCATCTGCAGGGGCCGCGCGCATCGCGTCGATCGCGATCTTCCCGCCGGCACCTGGCTTGTTCTCCACCACCACCGTGCGGCGGAGCCCATCCTGCAGCTGATCTGCAAGCGCACGCGTCACCACGTCGAGGGTACCGCCAGGGGAGAAGCCGACCAGAATCCTGGCTGGGAGTCGGCCGGCTTGCTGGGCGCCGGCCGGCGGTGCGCCGAAGAAGGTCGCGATGGCGAGTGCGAGGCTGCAGCGCAAGAATGCCGATGGTGTCTTCACGGGATGCTTCAGGACGAGGGTGGATCGGACGCCTGCCAGGCAGATCCGGGACGCGCGAACAAGCGGCAAGGTCGCCGTCTACCGCGGTCGTACCGCGGTCGACGAACTCAGCGGCCCCGGAACACCGGAGCGCGCTTCTCGGCGAAAGCGCGGCGTCCTTCCAGCCGGTCCTCGCTGTCCCGGAGCAATCCAAAGGCCTGGCGCTCCAGCACAAGCCCACCAGCCAGTGGCAGCTCCCTTCCGGTCATCGCGAGCCGCTTGGCGGCCGTCATCGCGAGCGGGGCATTGGCCGCCATGATGCGCGCGATACGGACAGCCGTCTCCTGCAGCGCTGAAAGCGGCACGACCCTGCTGACCAGACCGATCCGCAGCGCTTCGGCGGCGTCGATGCGTTCACCCGTCAGCAGCATCCACATGGCATCGGACTGCCCCACCGCGCGGATCAGACGCTGGGTGCCGCCCGCTCCCGGGATGCTGCCAACTCGCACCTCCGGAAGACCGAACTGGGCGTTGTCCGAGCAGATGCGGATATCCGCCAGCAGGGCCAGCTCGAGTCCGCCACCCAGTGCATAGCCGTTGATTGCGGCGACGACGGGCTTGTCGGTGTGCAGCGTACCGAAGTTGAAGTGCCGGTTACCGCTTCGAAAGACTTGACGGGCGACGCCATCGGCCGAAGGCATCGTCTTCTTGAGGTCCGCACCCGTGCAGAAGGCACGCTCACCCGCACCTGTGAGCACGAGCACGCGGATGTCCTCGTTGTTGGAAACCTCATCCCAGATGCCGAGCAGTTGCTCGTTGGATTCCGGGTCGATGGAGTTCATGGCCTCAGGCCGGTTCAGGGTGACGATGGCGACGCCATCCTGGACTGTGTAGATGATGGGCATGGGTTTCGTTGTTCAGGTGAGTGAAGCGCTGGCGGGGGCCGCCGGATCGATGGCGATGGCCGACATGCCCAGCTCGGCGAGCACCTCGCGCGTGTGCTCGCCCAGCGTGGGTGCGGCGCGGCGCGCAGCCGGCCGCTCGCCCACCGCGCCGAGCACGCTGCGCGGCAACGTCAATGAGCCGGCGACGGGATGCTGGACGTTCTCTGCAAGTTCTGCCTCGACAAAGGCGTGGGACTGCGACACCTCGGCATAGTCGTTGATGGGGCCGCAGATGATGTCCACCGCGGCGAACTTCTCCAGCCAGAAGGCGCGTCGATGCGGGAGCATGTGCACCTGCAGCAAGTCCAACAGCGCCTGGCGGTGCTGCAAGCGGCTCCTGTTATCGGCGAAGCGCGGATCGCAGGCGATTTCCGGTGCACCGATGGCAGTGCACAGGGCTTGCCACCTCGCAGGGTGATAGGCCGCCACCATGATCCACCCGTCGGCGCAGCGCAGGGCCTCGTTGGGCGTCGAATACGGCGCCGCGTTGCCTTGCGGCCCGGGCACGATGCCGTCCGCGAAGTAGGACGCGAAACTTACGTGCTGCAGCGCAATGGCGCTGGCGAACATGCTGGCCTCGACATGCTGACCCTTGCCGGTGCGCAGGCGGTCTTGAAGGGCGGCCAGCACCGATATGGCTGCAAGCGATCCGGTGACCAGGTCGACGACCGGCACCGGCACCTTGCACGGATCGCCATTCGGCGCTCCAGTGACGCTCATCAGACCACTCACGGCCTGCAGCACACCATCCACGCCGGGCAGGTCCTTGCTGGCGCCCTGCTGACCGTAAGCCGAGACCGAGCAGTAGATCAGTCGCGGGTTGTCCGCAGCCACCGTGGCGTAGTCCAACCCGAACCGCGCCATGACGCCGGGCCGGAAACTCTCGACCAGGACATCGGCCTGCGCGATCAATTCCTGCGCGGCCTTCTGGTGCGACGGCTGCTTCAGGTCCAGCACGATGCCGCGTTTGTTGCGATTCAGCGCCAGGAACGGGACACCCTCACCGTTGATCCATGGCGAAAGGGCGCGGGAGAGATCGCCGGTGGGCGCCTCGACCTTCACCACATCGGCGCCAAGGTCGGCCAGACACAAGGTGCAGGTCGGACCGGCCATGACCTGGGTGAAGTCGATGACCCGCAGGCCCTCGAGAGCGTTTGCCAGCATCCTAGGATCCCATCTGGATGTTGTTGGCGCGGATGATCGGCTCCCATTTGGCCCGCTCCGATCGCAACATACGTCGATAGTCCTCCGGCGTCGCCGCCATCGGCTCCAGCCCCGCCGCAGTGAGCGACGTCCGTACCTCGCGGTCCTGGACGGCCTTGGTGATTTCGGCATGCAGGCGTTCCACAACAGGCTGTGGCACACCTCTGGCCACACAGATGTCGTACCAGTAGCTCGCGTCATACCCGGTCAGCCCGCCTTCGGCCAGCGTCGGTATGTCGGGTGCCAGCTGGGAGCGCTGCGCGCTTCCCACGCCGAGAACCTTCAACTGACCACTGCGGGCAAACTGAATTGCCGTCGACAGTCCGACGATGGCCAACGGAAGGTGCCCACCGACGACATCTTGGACGGCAGGCGCAGTGCCGCGATAGCCCACGTGCGTCATCTGCAGACCCGCCATCGAGGCGAACAGCACCCCTGCCAGATGATGTGGCGTTGCGGGACCCGGCGTTCCAAAGCTCAAGCCAGGGTGCTGCTTCACATAGGAAATGAGCTCGGCCACGCTTCCTGCAGGCACCTTGTTGCTCGCGACCAGAACGATCGGCACGCTCGCCAGCGGTGCGACCTGCACCAGCTCTGTCGCGGCGTCGAAGGGCAACTTGCGGTTGAGAAGGTTCAGCAGCGATGTCACGCCGGAGCCTGTCGTCAACACGTAGCCGTCAGCCCTGCTGCGCAGGAGCTCGATGTAAGCCAGTGCAGCCCCGCCCCCAGGCTTGTTTTCAACGACGATCGGCTGACCCAACTGCTCGCTGAGCTTCTTCATCACCACGCGCGCCGCCAGATCGGTGCCTCCACCGGCGGTATAGGGAACGAGCAATCGGAGTTGCCGGGCCGGATACTCCTGCGCAAACACTGAGGCCGCCGATGCCGGCCCCAGCGCAGCGAGAGACTGGATAAGTTTTCTGCGATTCATTCCGGCCCTGCCGATGTCGTATGGCCTCAGACGGAAGGACTGCTCAAACTACGGCCGCCGCAGACGTACAGCAGTTGACCCGTGACGTAGCCCGACCCGGGCTCCGCAAAGAAGCGCACCGCGCGGGCGATGTCCTGCGGCTGGCCGATGCGCTCCATCGGCACGGTCTTGTGCAGGCTCTGCCGCACTTCCTCGGTGAGCGTGGCGAACAGCGGCGTCTCCACGATGCCAGGCGCGATCGCGTTCACGGTGATGCCCTTGCGCGCATATTCGAGCGCGAGCGAGCGGGTCAGGCTCACCACGGCGCCCTTGGAGGCCGAGTAGGCCGCTTGGCCGCGGTTGCCCAGCCATGCGCGAGAGCCGATGTTGATGATGCGCCCGAACCGGTTCTGCGCCATCTGCGCCAGAACCGCCTTCGCGCAGATGAACTGGGAGTTCAGGTTGATCTCGATCACGCGGCTCCAGAACGCGAGGTCCATCTTGGAGACCAGCTTGTCGCCGCCGATGCCAGCGTTGTTGACGAGGATGTCGATGCGTTCGTGCGACGCCAGCAGCCGCGCCACCGCCGCCTCCACCTGGTCCACGGAACTGACGTCGACCTTGAATGTGCTCACGTCCGCGCCTTCGCTCGACAACGTCCGCTGCGCCTCCTCCAGCGCGGCATCGTCGAAGTCCCACAGGGCCAGGCGGCACCCGCCCTGTGCCAGCTCGCGCGCAATGCCGAGGCCGATGCCCTTGGCGCCACCGGTCACCACGGCGACGAGGCCGTGCAGCGAGGTGGGGGTGATGATGTCTGTCGGGTTCATGGGGAGGGCCATCACAGCGAAAGAATGTTGATCGAGCAGGCGGCGTGGTCGACGCCCCAGATACCGCCGCCGGTGACCTGCGTGAGGCCAATGCGCGCGTTCTGCACCTGCCGGGCGCCGGCACGGCCTTGCAGTTGTTCGCAGACTTCCACCACCTGTGCGACGCCTGTCGCACCTGGCGGGTGTCCCTTCGCGATCAGTCCGCCGCTGGGGTTGACCGGCACCCGACCGCCCAGAGTGGTCGCGCCGCTCTTCAGCAGGCTCGCCGCTTCGCCGCGATTGCAAAGGCCAAGGGCCTCGTAGTACAGCAGCTCGGAAATGGTGAACGCGTCGTGTACTTCAAGCAGGCTGAGGTCCCGCGGCCCGATGCCGGCCTGCTCATAGGCCAGCCTGGCGGCACGGGCGGTGATCTCGGCCTCGGTCATGTCGACCGGCGTGGTCTCGAACAGTCCCGACTGCACCACGGACGCCAGCACACGCACTGGCTTGGCGACGCCCCTGGACGGCTTGGTGGTGAGCACGAGGGCTGCGGCGCCGTCTACGACGGCGGGGCAGCACTGCAACAGCGTGAGCGGCTCGGCTACAGGGCGGGACGCCATCACCTCCTCGCGGCTTGCCAGCTTGGCAAACTTGGCAATCGGGTTCAAGGAGCCGTGCTTGCGGTTCTTCACGGAGATGTCCGCCAGTGTTTCCAACTCGAGGCCATGGTCGTGCATGTAGCGTTTGGCACGCATGGCATACAAGGCGGGCATGATCATGCCCCGCCGGTTGTTCCAATCCTTCTGGCTGAGTTGCAGTGGGCCGCCGCCCAGGCCGCTCAGGTGGTCCATGCCGAACACCACCACGGTGTCGTACTGACCGACCTTGAGTGCTTGCAGCGCAAGATTGAGCGCCGTGGCCCCGCTGGAGCAGGCGTTGTCCACGTTGTAGACCGCGCCGCCGCTGGCGTGCAGTTCACGCAGCGCGCGCTGCCCGGGAAGCATCGCGCCGAGCGCGTTTCCGCAGTAGAACGCCTGCACCTCGGACAGCTGTGTACCAGCATCGGCCAGCGCATCGAGGATGGCCGCCTGGGCCATGGCCTCTTCGGTCAGTTCGGGAAAGCGGCCGAAGTCAGTGATGCCGACGCCGGTGATCAGTGGTTGCTTCATGGCGCGTCACTCCTGGAATGCATAGTCGGGCGTGCCGTCCGGCAACGCGAAGGGCACCACCCTCAGGCGGGCACCAATGGCTGGCGGCTGCGCGCCGTACAGCAGCCGACCGAACGCACGCACGCCAGGTTCGAAATCGACCATGGCCAGGCCGTAAGGCGCCTTGTCTTTGCCGGGGTGCACGATCGTGAAGCTGTAGAGAGACCCGGCGGGCCCAAGCTCGATGACTTCGACCTCCTCATCGTTGTGGGTGAATTCGATGGGCGGGAACTGGGCTGGCTGCCCGGCCACTCGCGTGGCGACAAGCACCATGCCGCCGGGGGATTCACGGAACGGGGATTCCGTTCGCTTGATGATCTTCAAAAGTCTCTCCTGTTCGTGTGGAGTTCGTCACAGGAGGAAAAGTATGGAGATCAAGATGCGTGCGGTCATTGCACTTCTGCTGGCCACTCTTTAGTGCCGCTAAAGCATTCCAAGCGTTTAGCCCACCTCAATGAAGGCGAGCAGAACTCAAAGGACAGGCATCCGTTGCAGCCGCATACTGAGTTGATGAAAGAACAAGTTCGCGTTCCCGTCACCTTGATGCGCGGTGGCACCAGCAAGGCCGTTTTTCTGTCGCAGCATGACGTGCCGAGCGATCCGCAAGAGCGTCTTCGCTTTCTGCTGGCTCTGTTCGGAAGTCCGGATGTGCGACAGATCGATGGGCTCGGCGGCGCCGACATGTTGACCAGCAAATGCGCCATCATTGGACCGCCGTCACGCCCCGACGCGGACATCGACTACACCTTCGTGCAGGTGGGCATCGATCAGCCGACCCTCAGCTTCGAGATCGTCTGCGGCAACATCTCATCGGCCACGGGCGTCTATGCGTTGCAGGAAAAATTGATCCCCGTGCTTGAGCCCATTACCACCGTCCGGGTGCACAACACAAACACCGGAAAGATTCTGCGCATGGCCGTGCAGTGCGTCGACGGCGAGCCGCGTGTGGAAGGCGACAGTGAGGTCGACGGCGTGCCCGGCACCGGGGCGGAGGTTGCGCTGGACTATTCGGACACAAGCGGCTCCACGACCGGCAAGCTTTTGCCGACGGGGCAGGCCCGCGATTGGGTCCGCATATCGAAGCTCGGGCGCGAAATACCGGTGTCGGTTGTCGATGTCGGCACGGCTTGCGTTTTTATTCGAGCGGCGGATCTGGGCATCACCGGCACAGAGCTGCCGGGACAGCTCAGCGCAGACATCTATGAGATGGCCGAGGAAGTCAGGCGCTGGGCCGTGGAACGCTGCAACCTTCCGTCGTCAGGGTTCTTGACGCCATACCAGATCCTGATCGGCGAAGCACAGGACTACCGCACCATTGCCGGCGACCGCGTCGTGGAATCATCAGAGGTCGACTTCGTTGCTCGCATGGTGCTCAACGGTGGCGCGATGCACAAGGCGTTCCCCGGCGGCGGCTCGGTCTGCCTTTCGGTGGCTGCACAGATCGCGGGGACGATTCCCGCCGAAGCGCGAGGCACGCACGCCGGACCGACGCGCATCCGGATCGGTCATCCGAGCGGCGTGCTCAGGATCTTTGCGGACGTCGAGCATGTGGGTGGTGACGAATGGAGGGTTCGGGAGGTCCACTTCACGCGCACGGCCCGGCGGCTGTTCGATGGGACGGCCTATGTGCGGCGATCGCGCCTGGAGGCAGGCGGCCAAGAAGACAGCGGCGTGCGCACGGCTGTGGGGTCGACGTCATGAGTGGGAGAAGCCTTTTCTCGCTGCAGGGGCGCACGGCACTCATCACCGGCGGTTCGCGAGGCATCGGTCGCATGATTGCCGAGGGCTTTCTTGCACAGGGCGCTCGCGTCTACATCACCGCGCGAAAGGCGGAGGCCTGCAGTCTGGCGGCGCAGGAGCTCGCGCGCGCGGGTCATTGCGTTGCGTTGCCGCACGACGTGTCCACGCTCGCAGGCTGCCAAGCCTTGGCGGACGCCTATGGGCGCCACGAGTCGATGCTCGACATCCTGGTCAACAACGCTGGCGCGGCCTGGGGAGAAGATTTCGACGCCTTTCCCGAAGGCGGGTGGGACAAGGTGGTCGACCTGAACCTCAAGACGCCCTTCTTCCTGACCAAGGCTCTGGCCCAACCGCTTCGCGCTGCAGCCCAGGCGCGCGTGGGCAAGATCATCAACATCGCTTCCACCGACGGCATCGGGCTCAATCCCCAGGAAAACTACTCCTACGTTGCCAGCAAGGCGGGGCTGATTCACCTGACGCGGCGTATGGCGATGCGGCTGGCACAGGACAACATTGCGGTCAGCGCCATTGCGCCGGGCGCATTTCCGTCCGAGATGAACCGCAACGCTCGCGACCATGGTGAGGCGCTGTCGGAGCACATTCCCGCAAGACGCATCGGCACGCCCGACGACATCGCAGGCGCAGCCATCTTCCTGGCCTCGCGTGCCGGCGATTACGTGATAGGCGCCACCCTGGTTGTGGACGGCGGCGTGACCCACGCGCGCCCCTATCGGTAGAACTCCTGAGCCGGAACTTCGGCCGCGTGCACGCTGGCACGGCGTGCTGCCGGTCGATCAGCGCCCCTGGAGGCGTCACCCTACCGCCCCCAGCCGGTCATTGATGTACGTGGCCGGAGGCTTGCCAAACGCCTTCTTGAACATCGTGATGAAGGCCGACGGCGCCTCGTAGCCGAGGTCGTAGGCGACCTGCTGAACGGTCGCGCCGCCCGACAGCTCACGAAGCGCGACCATCATGTGCAGTTGGCGCCGCCAGCGGCCGAAGCTCAAGCCGGTCTGCGATGTGCAGAGGCGATTCAATGTCCGCTCGCTCATGCCGAGGTGACGAGCCCAATCCGCCTGAGTACGGCGGTCGGATGGATCTCGCATCATGGCTCGCGAGACCTGTCGCAGGCGGGTGTCCCCAGGCATGGGCAGTGAGACCTCTTCTGCGGGCATGGCGCAGAGCTGGTCGAGCAGCACCCGCGCCAGCCGGTCCGTCGGTCCGCCCGCCTCATAGGAAGGCGGCTGCGCTGCCAAGTACTGGATCATCTCGCTGAGCATCGGGCTGATGCGCAGGGTGCAGCAGCTGGCAGGCAAGGGGGCGGCGTCGCGCGCCACGAACAGGTAGTAGATCACCGCATTGGCAGTGCCGTGGTTGCTGTGCGGCGTTCCGCCCGGAATCCACACGCCCGCCTGGGGCGGAACCATCCACATCGCACCGGGCACGTCGCACGAAACGGCCCCGCGCAGCGCCATCACCAGTTGGCCGGAGCGATGCCTGTGAACCGGGACCTCGCGCTCACGCTCCACGACATCCACACGATGTGCCATGACTGGCACCGACGGCTCGTAGTGCAGGTCGAGGTTGGCGTGAGAGGTGGAGCGAAACGAGCGCGTCACTCGGCATGACCGAAAAGAGAAATCATTTGGCCAAGTTTACGATTTCTGCCTGGTTTGCCGATATCTAGCATCGCTACATGCAAACCATTCTCAACAACCACAGCGCCGGATCGACCCTGTCGAACCCGCTCTCCAGAGGCGCCACATGACCGCGTGGCCCGGCTTCTCAAGGCAGGAGTGGCTCTTTTCGCTCAAGAGCTTTCTGGCGGCCATGCTCGCGCTGTACCTGTCCAGCCGTTTCGGGCTGCCTCGGCCCTTCTGGTCCCTCATGACCGCGTACATCGTGGCCCATCCCCTCGCGGGCCATGTGCGCTCGAAGTCGCTGTACCGCCTGTGCGGCACTTTGCTGGGGTGCGCAGCCACGGTGGTGCTGGTCCCATCGCTGTCGGGCTCGCCGGTGCTTCTGTCGCTTGCCATGGCGCTGTGGGTTGGCGCGTGCCTCTACCTGTCGTTGATGGACCGAAGCGCGCGCTCCTATGCGTTCATGCTCGGTGGCTACTCTGCGGCCCTCATCGGCTTCCCGCTGGTGGATGCACCCGCGTCGATGTTCGACACCGCCGTCGCCCGAGCCGAGGAGATCGCGCTCGGCATCGTCTGCGCGAGCCTCGTGCACAGCATCGTGTTACCCACCAGCCTTGCGCCATCGGTCCTCGGATTGATCGACCGCACACTGGGCGACATACGCCAATGGGCCCGCGACCTCATGAGCCCGGGTGCCGACGATGAGGCTCGCGCGCGGCTGGCGCAGGACAGGCGGCGCATCGCCAGCGACATCACCCAACTGCGCCTGCTGGCCACTCACGTCCCCTTCGATACCGGCGCCCTGCGATGGACTCGCCATGCCGTAGGTGAAATGCACGACAGCCTCGCGGCAATGACGCCTTCGCTGTCGGCCTTGGAAGATCGGCTCTCCGGCTTGCGCGACGAAGCAGGCGGCTTGCCGGAGCCGGTCGCGCGGGCCATGGCGAACGCCGGCGCCCACCTCGAGGCCGACGCGTCGTCTCGTGCCTTGAATGGCGTGCTCGAGGCTGCGCGCCTGGAAAGCGTGGACCAGCGGAACTCGTCCTGGGTGCGCGCGCTGCACATCGGTGTGGCTGCCCATGTCGATGAACTGGTGGCCGGATTGCGCCGGTGCAACGGGCTTCGCGTCGACATCGCCGCCAGCCTGGCCGGCCATGCACCGCCTCCTGAGCGAGGAACGCCTTCCCGGCCTTCCGTGCTTCACGTGGACAGGGGCCTGGCGCTGCGTTCTGCGTTCACCGTCGTACTTTCCACCTGCACTGCATGCGCTGCATGGATATTGAGTGGTTGGCGGGCGGGATCGTCGATGGCCATGGCGGCGGCGGTCTTCTGCAGCTTCTTCGCTACCCTGGACGACCCCTTGCCGGGCATGCACAAGTTCCTGGTCGCGCTGCTCTGGTCGATGCCAGTGTCTGCCTTCTATATCCTCGGCGTCATGCCGCTGGCGCAGGACTTCGGCATGCTTGTGCTGTGTATCGCGCCGCTGTTCCTGGTCGTGGGCGGCTACCTCGCTCGTCCGGCAAACAGCCTCACGGCCCTGGGCATGTTCTTCGGCGTGGCCGGCACGCTGGCCCTGCACGACATCGCCAGCGCCGACTGGGTCAGCTTTCTCGAGGGCAATCTGGCGCTCTTTGCCGGCGCCCTGATTGCCGCGCGCCTCACCGCCATCGTCCGCAGCGTGAGCAGCGACTGGAGTGCGCGACGCATCCACCGGGCCACCTGGCACGACCTTGCCGGGATGGCCGGGGCGGCACGACCAAGACGCGCATGGGTGCGTGACGCATTCGCCGGCCGCATGCTGGACCGCATTGCGCTGCTGGTCCCGCGCACGGCCGGCAGCGCTGCAGACCACCGCGGTGAGGCGGCGCAGCTCGCCATGCGCGAACTTCGCTTAGGCGCAAGCATCGGCGTCCTTCAGCAGAACCGTCATCTGCTGCCCGAAGCACCTGTGCGCGAATTGCTGGCCGGCCTCGAGCGCGCCTTCCTTGCCCAAGCCTTGGAATCGCCGCCACGGCTCGACGCGCTGTTGCCGCAGATCGACCGGCTACTGGCCCTTTGCCTTGCGAGCACCGCAGGCGAGTCCGCTGTTTCGGCCCTCGTCGGGTTGCGCCGGGATCTTTTTCCTTCTGCGCCTTCGGACCTTCAAACATGATCGAAACAAGCTTTTCTGGAATCTATGTTCCTGGCCTGCTCCTGTTCGCAGGCAGCGCGATGGCATGCGCCTGGTGGGTTCGCCGCCTGCTATCGCTGCTGGGCGTCTACCGGTGGGTGTGGCATCCACCGCTCTTCGACCTGGGCCTGTACCTCCTGTCGCTCTATGCGTTGGTCCGTCTGACCGGCGCCATCTCCATCTGAACTGACGCGTTGTCCTGCTGATCGACCATGAACGCCAAATCCGTCCGTCTTCCCCAATGGCTGTCGCGCCCGGCTCCAGCCCTCTTTCGCATGCTCCTGACCGGGTTAGTCGCGGTTGCGGCCTGCTGGGCAGCCCTCCAACTCTGGGACCACTATGAGCTGGCACCCTGGACACGCAACGGCCGGGTGCGGGCCGACGTCGTTCAGGTCGCGCCCGATGTTTCCGGCATGGTGGCCGTCGTGGCGGTGCGCGACAACCAGCCGGTCGCAGCGGGCGAGTTGCTCTTCACGATCGATGAAGCCCGCTTCAAGCTCGCGCTTCAGCAAGCGGAAGCTGCATTCGCCGCGCAACGGATCGTCATCGCCAATCAGCGGCTCGCGCTGGCCCAGGCGCAGCGCGAGCGCCGCCGCAATGACGAATTGGACGGGCTTGTCGCGCAGGAGGTGCGCGAGCAGTCGCGCCTGCGCGTCGAGCAGGCCCGGGGAGCGCTGCTGGGCGCCGAGACGGCGCTACGCCAGGCGCAGGTGGCGCTCGACGTGGCACGCCTGAACTTACAGCGCGCAGAAGTGCGCGCACCCGCGGCGGGCCGTGTGACGAACCTCGATCTGCGCCAGGGCACCTATGCGACGACGGGCCACCCCGCCTTGGCGCTAGTGGCTGACAACTCGATCTACGTCGAGGGCTACTTCGAGGAAAACAAGCTCTCGCGCATCCGGCTGGGCGACAGGGTGCGAGTGACCCCCATGGACGCGCCCCCCCTTGAAGGCTCGGTTGAGAGCATTGCCGCTGGTATCGGCGATCGCGATCGAAGCACCGGCGCGAACCTGCTGTCCAGCGTGAATCCGACCTTCAACTGGGTGCGGCTCGCCCAGCGCGTTCCTGTGCGGGTGAAGCTCGACCCGTTGCCGACCCATGTTCATCTGGTCGTCGGCCAGACCGTCTCCGTCGAGGTGCTGAAGGCCCGGGTAGCGGCTACAACCGCAGCGACTCGCGTTCAGGAGCCGCGGTCATGAAGCCGCTTCATGTCCTCGCTCGAACAGCCGCTGTCGCATGCGGGATGCTGGCGGGCTGTGCCCATGTTCCCATCGGCCCCGACTACGTAGCGCCAGCAGCGCTCAGCGCAGAACAGTCCGCTTCGGCAGGGCCGTTCCTCTCGGGCGGCGCGGTCACATCAGATGAAACCATGCCCGCGCATTGGTGGCGCCTGTTCGACGAACCGCAGCTCGACGGCCTGATTGCCAGCGCGTTGGCGCACAACACCGATTTGCGCCAAGCCATGGCCAACTTGGAGCGCGCCGGGACGATCGAGGCCGAGGCGTACGGCAGCAGGAACCCGTCGCTCGCCCTCCAGGGCGGGCCGAGCTTTGGTCACGCTTCGGGCTTGTCCGTCCTGCAGCAGGATCATGCGCCGCCCAGCCGAGCCAACTACAGCGCGGGGTTGGCCGTCTCCTATCAACTGGATCTGGTTGGTCAGCTGCGCCGCGCCATCGAAGCTGCCGAGTCGGACACGGGCGCCGCGCGCGCAGCGGTGGACATGGTGCGCGTGAGCGTCGTGGGCGGCACGGCGCAGGCCTACGCTTCGGCGTGCTCCGCCGGTCTGCAGTTGCGCGTGGCGCATGCGTCGATACGCTTGCAGGAAAAGGCGCTCGCGCTCGCGCTGCGCTTGCAACGCGCCGGCAAGGCCAGCACCATGGACGCCGCGCGTACGCGCGCGCAGCTCGAAACCCTGCGCGCCGCGATTCCCCCGCTGGAGGCCCAACGCCAGCAGGCGCTGTATCAGCTTGCCGCGCTCACGGGTGCGCCGCCGCGCAACTTTCCTCATGCCGTCAGCCAGTGCGAGCAGCCTCCGCGTGTGGCCGGTTTGCTCCCGGTCGGTGATGGCACCGCGCTGCTTGCGCGTCGACCCGATGTGCGGCAAGCCGAGCGAAGCCTGGCATCGGCCACGGCACGAATCGGCGTGGCGACGGGCGATCTCTATCCCAAGGTGACACTGGGTCTGACATCGGGATCATCAGGCTTTCTCGAACGCTTCGCCAACCACGAGACCTTCAGCTACAGCGTCGGTCCGCTGATCAGTTGGACGGTTCCAAACACGGGTGTGGCCCGCGCGCGGATCGGCCAAGCCGAAGCAACGTCGCGCGGTGCGCTCGCACGATTCGACGGCACCGTTGTGAATGCGCTAAGCGAAGTCGAGACCGCACTGGACGCTTACGCGCGGGAGCTCGATCGCCATGCGGCGCTCGCCGCCGCACGGGACCAGAGCCTGATCGTGGCAGAGCAGTCTCGGGCGCTTCTGATCAGCGGGAAGATTGGCCAGCTCGATGTCCTGGATGCGCAGCGCACGCTGGCGTCCCAAGAGGCTGCGCTGGCTGTCTCGGATGCGCAGATTGCGCAGTATCAGATCGCCGTGTTCATGGCATTGGGGGGCGGGTGGGAACAAGCGCCAGACAGCGATCCTCAAACTCGGCCAGCACGACCGACGGCCGGCAAGACCTGAACAACAAGCCCCCGCGACGAGCTTCAGGGAAGCATCCGGAATTCCTCAGCATCGCATCGAGACGAGCGCACATGACGAGCCCAACATCAAAGTCCGAGATCTCGAGCATTCAGTCTAGGCACGCATCTTTCGCCAACATCTGGGACGCCAGCTCCCGACATAGTCTCCGAGGACCCCGGCTTCACTCCCACTCAATCATCAACAGGCCCTGAAACCCGCGTCGTTAAAGGGTTTGGCTCTGATCGACTCGGCTTTTATCGTCACTTTTACCGTCAAAACAGCCCATCTTTTGTTGGCGCGGGAGATGGAGCAATTTGCGCGGCGTCGACACTTTCGGCCTTATCGTCGAACAGTATGCATCTTAGCGCGCTCGAACTTGCCCTGGAACGCCCTTCTCCTCGCCTGCTTACGGCGGCATTCCACCGAGTGTTCTCGCCGCATGTTCGAGCCCGCCCAGGATGGCATCGCGGACACGCGATGAGAAGTCCTGTGGCGATTCTGCGTATTTCGGCCCATCGTGACCGCCCGTTCCGGGATCGTGACCGAGTGGTCCGGAGCCGTGACCGGCGAGGTCTGGAGGGAATGAAAGGGTTGCGTATGACTGACCCGCGGGGCCATAGGCTGCCGGCCTTTTGCCGGAGCGCCGATGGCACCGCCAACGATGGACATACGCATGATCAAGGATGTACTGCGACTGAAGCTGCACGGCGGCCTGTCGCATGAGGCAATCGCCCGGAGCCTGTCGGTCTCCAAGGGCGTGGTGGCGAAGTACGTGGCGCTGGCCGGCGCTGCGGGCCTGAACCGCTGGGAGGCTGTCGAGCCGCTGGGCCAGGCCGAGCTACAGCGGCGCCTGCTCGGCACCTCGGCCGAGCAGCGCCGCGTGGCCCAGCCCGACTTCGCCCGCGTGCACGTCGAACTGCGTCGCAAGGGCGTGACGCTCACGCTGCTGTGGGAGGAATACCGCGGCTGAAGTACCCGCAGGCCTGCATCGAGGACGTACAGGCCGGCACCGGCCGTGGCCTGTAGCGCAACGCCTTCACGCAACTGGCGCTGTCGCGCTGGGTCGAGCAGGGCATGTCCGAGCCAGAAGTTCTTCGATGATCGGCTCGGCGTTCGCTGCGTAGCCAACTATCTGCGCGGTGCTATTGAAGTGCCTGCGTTGGATGGCCTCAAGCGCGAAATGAACGCAGGCGATGCCATGGCCATGGCCGCAGGTTCATTGGAGTACGGCCCCAAAGGGTATGGCGTCCAAGCTGCGGTAGTGACCGGTCAACCAGCTCTCGCTTGGGGCAAACGCTGGGAGAGTTAGAAGGACCCAGGCGCCTACTACAACTTCAAAGTCGGAGGTGCTCGAAAGACAGTTGGTGTCTCTGCAGGCATTGCTTGGTGATCAACCACCATGAAGAAAGGCCCCAGGGAAACCGAGGGGCCTTCTTCTTGTGCGTCAGGAGCTCAACTTATTTGCCGCGAAACACCCACTGGTCTGACACCTTCTCGAACACCAAATCGTTGTCCTTCTTCGGTTCGCCATTCGTCATGACGTACTCAAACGAGCACAGGTAGTAGGTGCCCGAAGACTTGATTTCCTTGTCGGTGGCCTTGCGACAACCAGTGCTCTTGATAGTCTGGGGCTGAGAACCCCTCATTGCCAGCGCAGCGCGCAGCTGAGGCACGGTGTCTTCGTCCCGAGGACCGCCACCAGAGCACGCAACAAGCAACGCACACATGCCAAGCGCCAGCGCGCCCACCAGCTCATTCGAGTTCTTCACACAACCTCCAATAGTCAGATACGGACTATTGATTAGAGCATGCGGCGCTGCTGCCTGAGCTGTGGCAAACGCTTAGAAGCTTGCAGCGGCCTTTGCGCGGTAGCGGAGCTCTTCTTTACTCTCGCGACACCTAACCCGAATCCCGTCCTCGTAGCAACCCTTACCAGAGGTTGAAGAACTCTCAGCGCTCGATTCCTTCGGCACAACAACCTTTTCCTCGACTTGAACGCCCTTGGCATGCTGAGCAGCCATGAAGTCCCCAATCGGGTCTTGAACCTGCGCGGCAGCGGGCTTGCTCGGGTCAATGTTGAAGAGCGCGAGTAGCTGGGAGGAGCTCGGCGCCGGGCCAGCGCCAATGAGATAGTTGAACGTCTCAGGCTCGAAGAACATGGCGAGCACTTGAAGGCGGCTCTTCGTGTCCTCAATCGTGTTGTTGTTCGCCTGGACCACGTAGCGAGTACTGTCCTCGATGGCCTGGCGGTTCTTCGCACTGGGGTCTTGCGCGTAGAGCTCCACCGCTTTGGTGAGGCGCTTGTAGCGCTTGATTCCGTTGGTACCGACCTTGGACGTGAGTAGAACCAGCGCGTCCTTTTGGTTCGCAGCGAGCTTGTCGAAGCCCTTCACTTCTTCCGCAAGCACCTTCTCGTACTGGGGGCGCATAGAAGCCAGCACCTGGGCCAGCATGAAGCTCTGTTGGTCCACCTTCGCTTCAATCGCCGTGGTGCGGCTTCGAATGTCCTTGGTGTCGTCTTTGATAGACACTAGCCAGGCGTCCTGCCAGCTCTTCACCGTTGCGCTGTACCCGGCAATCACACCACCTTGTTGCGCGTGCCGGCTGCTGGCAATTGCTCCCGCACAGAAGAGGCCTGCGCACACGGCCAGGACGGAGAGCACCGCACCAGGCAGGACCACCTTGGCGGGTTTACCCAACGCCTTGGCAACGAGGAGCGCGACCAAGCACGCTGCAACCAGACTCGCGACCACAGCACCCAGCGTTGGGGCCCAGGGCTTGAGTACGTCCAGAATGGGGACAAGAACAATCGTGGTGAACACCACAACGGTGTTGATTGGCCCAATGTTGTCAACGACGAAGTTGCGGCTGGTCTTCACATGACCGCCGAGCTCGCCAAGAACAGTGCTCACCATGCTCCGCTCCGATAGTCCCTATCGAACTATTACACCATGCAGGCACTGGCTCAGGGGCGGTCTGGCGCGTTGAAGCAGGTAGATTCCGTATCTGCAGACCCACCCAGCGGACGAAGGAGTCGAATGAGTGAAGCAACAGGTAACCCTAGCAAGAACGAAATCCTTAGAGCCGCAGTGACGGAGCTCATGTTGGCCGAGGGGTTTACAGGGGTCCGACACTACGCGAAAGGCTCCACGAAGCTCTGCGAGGCAGAGTCCGCGGATAGTTCGCAATCAAGATTCTGGATCAAGAAGGATTGGATTGATGACGCAACGTCATCCGCTGCAATATCACTCGCTCATGCTGGCCAGACCAGAGCGCCAACTAGCCTCCTTTTAGCCCGGGTACGACAGGTAGGTAAAGGGATGAAGTCGCAAGGCGTGGACTACCTCCTACTCGTTTACCTCAAAGAGCGGGCTATTCAGTCCCACTATGCGCTGCCCATCGATAGCGTGGTGGAGGTTTACGCCAAGCAGCTTGAAGGGTGGCCAAGCATGGCGGTCAATGGCAGTGATGCACAGCTTTGGTTTTACCAGGAGGCCACTGAGCGCCATGCTGAATGTGTAAGGCACGTCCACGCCGCAGCAGTGCCACTGGCCACCATTTCAGGCAAGACCGATCCAAGTACCGGCGAGTCGGCAGCCGTTAAGACCGTCCTCGCTGAGATCGAGCGCCGCCTACAGCAGGAGGCCTTCAAGAACCGACTAGGCGAGAAGTACGGCTGGCGCTGCGCCGTGTCTGGCAACGAGGTTCGGGAGGTTTTGGACGTCGCGCACCTTCCGGGCAGAGACTGGAGACAGCACAACACTGTGGAAGACGGCGTCTTGCTCAGAGCCGACCTTCACCGCCTGCTAGACAGTGGCCTGGCCACCCTCCGCGACGGCAAGTTCTGCATAGAAGAAAAGGCGTTGTGCGACCACTACGTCGACTTCAACGGCCGCCCCATTCGCTAACGGCTGCCGTCGAACAAAGTCGCTACTTCAACGAATTGACCTTTAAAGAACTATCTTCCGAAAACCACAGCGTGGCTATCGAAAGCGTGAAGTCTTACGTTGATCTTTACGATATCCGAGGTAGGCAGGTTGATGAACCTATCGACACTTTTCTAAAGCCAAATTGAACAACCCTATGAAAGTAATGAATGCCGACGAGGCTGTTCCTGAAATTTTCTATATATTTGTCAATGAACTAAGCCCACTCACCAAACACAACTTCATAACTGTAGGCCAGTTTACAAGTGGGGCATTCTTAGGGCTAGGTGACTCAGAGTTTGTACTTAAGTATATAAACGGCACAGTTCGATACTTGCCCTTCGAGCCGTGTGAAATGGACGCCATGGGAATTACACCTTTCCACATGACTGCTACGTGCGACTACAGAGTTGAGTACGACGCGGAGTATTTCAGAGAGAAGCACGCCAAACTCTTTCCGTCTCGTTTTTCTGCAATCTACGCATTTGGGGACTTTGCAATTTGCGAAATGGTCAGTCGCAAGCATGGGTGGAATCTTAATTCAGTAAAACGGTTCAAGCTGCTACCCAGCCCTTTCAATAGAGTCGTGAAGGTCAACATGGAGCATGTTTCATTAGCTCGCCACGCCTATCGAAACTCTTCGTTCGGCAATACCGACGGTCTCTGGCAAGGCTACTGGTCCGGAGCCGCAAGTGCCAGCGTCACTATGCCGGGTGAAGGTTTCAAGACCGTCACTCATGAATCCGGCACGATTTGGGAGTACCTGATTGAAGGTGCTGTACAACACATAGACAGATGAGCGCTCAACATGAACGACTGATGCTCCCAGGCCTATACGCCATTGCGATAGCCTACCAGCAGCTCACCGGCCAATGCTTCGACTGAGCACCCCATGTCGACTACGTCAGCACGAACTCATGGAGCGGCCCAGAGCAGCGAACGCCTCAAGCAGTTTGATAGCGCTCAATTTACTGTTTGATAAAGGCTCTATCCACAAGCTTTAGCGTGTAAGAGACTGGCTTGCTGGGAACATGCTGGCGATCATTCGGGCCATAAGCAAGGCCTTTAATAACCAGCTGACCGTTTCCACCGCTTATGCCCGTCACAACAGCGACATCAAATTGCGGGAACTTGTAATCAAGTTGTACTGTAGGAGCAGTTGATGAAAACCCAGCCTGCTCAATCACAGTGAAATTCGGAGTTATTGTGCCGTTCCCGCCAGAACAGCCGAAGTCACCCTGCCAGTAAACCACATATATCTCTCCAAGATTATCGCCCGGAGATAAGCCAGGTTTTACCTTAACTGCTTTGTACTGATCCTTCTGTCCCGCCACATCTTCTAGTTGACACGCCACGGTTTCGCTAAACCTCTTTGCGATTCGAGACACTTCCTTTAGATCCGCTGCCTTACAGCCCACTGCAGCAAGTAGTGAAAGAACAAACACTGATAATTTTTTCATGGGTACGTAATTTCTCGGTTTTAGATTGCTGTCGCTAAATTAGATCTAAGAAGTAACGCTCATCCTCAGCTACATAGCTTGTGTCGCCAGTCCGTTGCAAGAATGCAGCTAGAACGCTGTCCTCCAGCTCAAAACTGATGATAGGCAACTGTAAGATAGTGTAAACTAAAAACTAGAAGAAAGTACTTTTATTTCACTCATCATTCAGTCTTTTTGCTTCTGGTCGAGTGGATTACTAATGAACGCTGCCATGGCAGACATGACAATGCACGCGACCATATGGCCCGCCGCCATGTAGTAGTACAAATTTCCTACGAATGACTTCTTGGCTACAACGCATGAAGTGACGGAGGTGATGCGAACAAGCCAGGGTGCTTGGTCTCCAGCTCTGCGCGCTTTGCCAAGCTTCCATGCACCCTGCTTAACGTATCAGCTGAAAGTTGCCTTACTAAAGTTGGGTAAGAGAGGTGTGTCCACCCATCCGCCCAACTTACTTCACCACTTGGAGAAATGCGAAGCAAATTGCGGTCATAGAGCCGGTGCAAGTCGGCACGAAGAAGCAGTCCGTTTTGTGGATTGCCCGGCCTGGGGTCCAACTCGAATGGAACGATATGCGCTGCATCGAGCGCAGGGGTGCCAATGAACCCTGTCAGTTCGCAAGCACAGTTCTCTGGACCGCCCGCCCTTTGGATAAGCGCTTCTCGAAATGCTTGCTGACCAGCTCGTACTAAGAGCTCAAACGTGCGGCGTTCCGGCCCACTAAAAACCATACATCTCTTAGCAGCTCCACTAGATTCAGGGTCTTCGCACAACCAGAAAGCGACGGCCTTCCAAGTTTTCGGCGAAGCCTTTTCCATCTCAATACTGCTTTCACCGAAGAGCCAGTCAGAACTGACTTGAGCGTTCTCTCCAACATGTCGCTTGTAGGACAGCGAGATTGACATGTGCGTGTTTGAGCGCAACACACCAACACACTGAGTGGTAAAGGTATAGTTCTCCGAGCTGTCGTTCTCGCTCTCCACTGTAAGGATCTCATCACCAGCTTTAAGGGTGTCGAGGTCCACCTCAAAGGCTTCCTTCGTAAGGGTCCACTGAATATAGAAAGTGGTGAGATTGCTCATTTGTCGAAGCGTTGCCTTGATGAATGAAAGGTCTACTGCTTTAGGGTGTCCCGCGCCTTACGCTCTCCGCGTCAGCCCTGAGTGCCTCTTGCTTCGATAGCTCGCGTTGATACACGTCTCGAATCTTGAAGAACTCAGTCTTGGAGTTTTCGCCGGCAGTCTTGAGAGATTGGGTGAGCTGGGGCACACGGCCGCAGTCTTTCTTGAAGCTCTGGGTGTCAATGTCTGGCGGCGTGGGCTCTTGGCATACCTTGCTGGCCGCGACGAGTAGCTCGTCGAGTCGTTGCCATTCACGCATGGAGTCTTCGTAGGCGTGCCTGACCTCGATATGGGGGTGCTGTGTCTCGTCTATCGACGTGTGGAACATGCTGGCCGTGAGCGTGCTGCGCCGACCAATCAACTCCCCTGTATCACCCCTTGCCGCCTTCACTTGAGCGAGTAGGTCTTCAAGCTTTGCAGTGGTGGCCTCATACCTGGCCGGGTAGTCCGTGTACTTTCGAAATGAGAGACTTTGCATGGCGTTGTACCGAAGAGTCGCCAAGACGATTCCCTGAAGCGCCTCAGTGCGCTTTCTCCAGCTCTTTTGTCGCTGGGCCTTTGCTTCCGCCTTCTCTTTCGCAGCAGTGGCTTGCTCGGCACCCTGCCTCAACGCTTCAAGAGCTCGGGTTTCGTCGTCTTCACCGGCTGGTCGAAGATTTGCACGAAGACCACCAGCCCCAGTCAGTTGTATGAGGCCACCAGGCATGCGCTTGCCAGAGAATGCCCGCACACCACCTTCATGCCAAGCGGCCTCTATCTTGCCGACGAACTGCTCACCACTGGCTGCGCCACTGATAGGAGCGTCGAGAGTACTGAGCTTGTTGTCCTTGCCAAGCGAGACTTGTCGAAAGCGCCCGACCACTGCACCGCCAGGCAATTCAACGAGCTGGACATACACGGTGAAGTCCTGCCCCACAGCCAGGTATGAACCCGACCAGCCCGAAGCAAAGGCCGGGGCTGCGCACACCGCCAGACACGCAAAGACACCACTCCTCATTGGGGTTTCGCGGTTCTTATGTAGCCTTGGCGGTCATTGATTCGTAGACCTGCAGGCGTCACCACGTAGTAGGCCCCATGTTTGTCTCCCACTTTCACATAAGTGTCGCCAGCGGGGGCGAGCTCATACTCACCCTTGCTTCCGTCTCCATTCACGCGCGTGAGCCAAGTCTTCCCGCCCTCTACGCGAATGGTGAAGGTGGCATTGAGGTAGCTGGGTGAACCTACGTCGTCATACCAAGAGCCAATCGTTCGGCCAGGCGGCGCCGAGGGCTTCGACTCACCCGAGTTCTTCATACACAGCGCAATCGACTGCGGTTCACCCTTTGGGTTCTCCAGCACGAACGCGGCCATGAGCAGGTTGTAGCGCTTGAGCACCGAGGAGAGCTCTGCCGTGCAGCTCTTCGTTTCCCATATCTTCGTGCGACCGTAATTGACCGCGTAGGCCGCCTTGTCCTCTTTCGCGTTGGGCAGCGACATGAGAGACGGAGAGCTTGTTGTGAACGACACGCGAAAAGTGTTGTCGCCCGTGCGCTCCACGCTCCTGAATCGAATGCCCCGCTCAGGTGTTGAGGCTTCAAGCGCTCGCGCGTAAGTGGTGAGGTCTGTCTCTACTTCAGACTGGGCCAATGCGGTCCAAGAAGCGAGCGTGGTGACGAGGGCCACTATGGCAAGGGTTCCTAATCGTCTCATGGCTCCTCCCTTGGCTTGGCAAGCGGCCGCACACCAGTCCTGAGCTCCTCCAGCACGGCCGCTGGCGTCAAGTCACGCTTCGGCCCAAAACAGACCCAAACGCCCCTTGGCCTACGACCGCCAAACTCTGACTCGTCGGCAATGCCTATCTCCTCAAGAAGCTCTGCGAGCCTTATCTCCTGGTGAATACCGTTGATCACGGCCCTGCGGTACACCTTGCCTGCCATATTCTTGAACGCCACAACGCTGTCGGACGAACCACCTGGCTTGCGCTTCGCCGAAGCGATGGCCTTCACAATCTCAGCGTCTTGAGGGTGCGTTTCGATTCCTCCGAGCAAGCCGATATCGAGCGGCTTCTTCTCAAGCTTCTTTCGCGGTGCGGTCGGTGTAGGCATGCTCAGTTTCCGTTGTACCCATGTACGCGAGTCAGCAACACCCTCTTCCAATGGGCCTCGCGCGCCAACACTTCTTCTGGCTTCGTGTGGGTGTCAGCAATCTCCAGCACCGAAAAGTGAAAGCTCTCTGCTCTCGCCGGTCCTGCTTCGTCTATGAGCTGTCGAAGTCTCACGTTGTCGCCATGCCCGCCCAGATAGGCACACCAACGCGACCAAAACCCGCCCTCACCGGTCGCGCTGCCTACATAGAGCTTGCCGTCTTTGTGGTCCGATATCAGGTACACGCCCGCAACGCTTTCCAATGCGGCGCGCCACGAAGGAATGGCCTGGCGAACGATGACGCCAAGCTCACCGAACGAGATGTCGATGTTCTTGAAGCCTGGGAAGTCCGCGAGCTGAAGACGTTCGCTCTTGACCTCGTGAATGACACACGAGGGCGCCACAGTCTCGCCTAGAAGGTACGAGTTGCGGCTAGGCCGTCGATACTGACAGACCGCCCGTCCTGCCAGGCCCTGCGTGTTCGGCATGGGGCTCAGGTCATACTCAACGTGGTCGTCAAACTTCTCGCTGCCACCGCGAGAGTAGCTCCCCACATAGAGCCAGCGGTTGGGCTCTTTGAGCTGAATGAGCGAGACAACGTACTCACGCTCGAAGTTGCGCTTCGACTGCCAGCTCTGCCAAGAATCGAACTTCCCTTTGACATACACGTCGAGGGGGTCTTCGTAGCCGTTCCAACCGGCCAAGTGGACCTTGCAGCGGTCGGGCTGGAGCTCTGGTGATTCAAGTTTCAACAGGTCAAAGAGCAACACGTCATTCGCCTTGTTCAATCTTCTTGGCTTCAGCCAGCACCAACCCACGCCACCCAGCCATGTCTGGGTCCACTTGGTATCGGGCACGTACTCTCTCCTTGGCTTGGCGCTCAACGTCAGCGCTCAACACAGTTCCGAGCATTCGGCTTTCACCACGACTACGCCCCGTCCCAACAACACTTCCTTTGGCGGCCAATGCGGCCTTGAGAGCAGCGAGCTTGGATTCGGTTGCAGCGCGTAGCTGAGCTTGCTCAGCCTTGAGCTTGGCAAGAAGCTCCGCAGTGTTGTGAAGAAGTTGCTCCCGCTCTTCGTCGGTGAGCCGTCTTTCGCCGCTCGTGTGTGTGGCCCCTTGAGTCTTCGATGTCCAGCCAAACAGCTTCTTGCAGCACTCCGAGCCGTACAGCTTGAACTCACCCTCCACGCTCAAGAGGTGAACAGCTTTGTAGACGGCATGGTTGCAACCTGGCGCCTGGCAGCGCAGTCGCTTTTCTTTGTCTACCTCAAAGACACCCAGGAGCTCAGGCACGAGCGTTCCTGTACGCCAAGCGCGCGGCGTTGTCGGCTTCGATGGCGTCCAGTACAGGCGCCGCCGCAGCCTTCAGCTGCTTATCGTTGATGGCTCTGGGAAGAACGTATGTCCAGCGGGCATTCAGTGCCTTCGAAGCCTCACGCCCGACGCCTACCCCCAGGTACACCAATGTGTCAGGTTGAAGTGCCCGCACGAGAGGCGCTGCCACGAGCTCAAGCGACCTCTTCCGGGTGGACGAAGACAGTGATTCGTCGTTTCGCGTGCGGAATGGGCAAGCGTTGAAAAACGCCACGTCGTCCAAGGTCTCATCGAGCCGAGCGAGCACGCGTCTCAGGAGCACACCCATGCCGATTGTCGGTAGCTGGGCATGGAAGGCGCGAGTCACGCCTTCGAGCAGTTCAACAGGTGAGGTTTCCTGTTCGTCCCGAAGCGCGTAGAGACGACGCTGAACGTCAAGGTCTAGCGCCGTTGGTGCGACCTGGCTGTCACCGCCCCCACCGGGATTCTTGGCTACGAGGACAGTGCCGCCCCGAAAGTTGCGGCCCACCCAACCGACGTACGGCGTGTTCGCCGAGCCGGCGAGCGACACGGGCATTCCCTTGTCTCCCCTGAAGAGCTGATCACGTCTCACCCAAGCTGCGGCGCGAAACGCCTGCGCAATTGATTCCCTGCTGAAATCCATTTGTCTCCTGCAAGCTGAACCAGAGCTGAATGTAAGATAGTGTAAGCACACTCTAGCAGGAGGCGGCCATGTTTCGACTCGTCCTTTTGGTTGTACTGGGCCTTGCGGCATGGAAGGGGTATGAGCACTACCAAGGAAAGAGGACGGCTACGACTGTTGCGCCGGCACCAGAGCTCGCGGTCCAGGCGCCCAGCCAGCCCGCACAGCTCTTCCGGTGCGACGGCCGCAAGTACTGTTCGCAAATGACCTCCTGCGCAGAGGCGACCTACTTCTTGAAGAACTGTCCCGACGTGAAAATGGACGGCAACGGCGATGGCGTGCCCTGCGAACAGCAGTGGTGCCGCCCCTGAGGAGACCCTCCGTGTGCAACGCTTGGAATCACCCACCAGGTTGCTCATGTGGCTGGGGCGGCGGCTGGCGCGGCTCGGGAAGCTTTACGCACCGAATTCAGTCGGTCACGTATGAGACCTTCACAAGGCCTACTGGCTGTCCCGTTTGTGGCGCTCCGGTGTTTTTCTACCAGTCGCCGGTGGGGGGAAGAGTTTTCTTCGACTCACTAGGCCCGCCATGGCTCAAACACCCTTGCACAGACAATGGGCGCCCTGTGCTGCTTAGCACAGCACACCCCGTCTATCAGTCAGACAAAACGAGTGGCAATCAAAAGCCGTTTCTTTTTCCCTGGCAACGAGAGGGCTGGCAACCATTCATTGTTAGCTTTGTCCTTGACTTTCACCCACAACTTCTTCGAGTTAGTGCTAGCGTTCAAGGACGAGAAGTTGAAGTCTACATAGTGAAAAGGAGCTTGAAGCAAGCCACAAGCCCGAGCGACTTCATTCTTGGTTCAGTAATTCAGTGCAAGCTCAAAAGTCAAGGCGACTACGAGCTGTCACTTTTTGGAACAGCCTTGAGGCCCCTCCAGCTCACAGGCTATGCTTCTTCTATTAACGCGCTGAATGCCGCGCCTCAAGGCTACTCTGGTGCAAGAAGACGAAAAAGCGCGTCCAGGCCCAGTCGATAAGGCAAGAGCCTAGTGCCAAGGCGCCGTAAAGGTTTCCTCAGAGTACATGCTAGAACTTGCAATGAGAGGGATAAATAGAGATACGAACAATGTGGTTGACATTAAGCTCGAATGGAGAAATGTGCGCTGCATGGAACGCAGGAGTGATGGCAAGTCCAGTCAGCGCACAAACGCTGTATGCTGGACCGCTCGCCCTGTCGATATGCGCTTGTCGAAACGTTTACTGGCCAGTTTGCCCTATAAGAACGAACGTGTGGCCCTCCGGCCGAAGAAAGACTTTGCAATGTCGCGTCCGCTAGACTTTTCTTTTCGCTAAATAAAAAGGCTACGGCCTTTCTGGTTTTAGAATGGTCTCTCAATCTCAATACTGCCCACACATAAAATCCAGTGTAAACTAGCTCTTTTTGCTTGGCTGGCGCAAAAGCTTTTTTTCAATATCTTGGCGCACTTCTACCGGTACGATTGCCCCAACGTCGGGTTGCTCAAGCCGCTCTATAACCTCATTCCACAAAAGAAGGCCAAAATCTCTAACTTCAGCGGGCAAACCTCCATTATTAAGCAATTTTGACTCTTTTGCAAGCTTATAAAGCGATTTCAATTCTGAATTCCTTTCAATTTAATATCTATCGTCATCTACATAGTTCATCTATGGCCTGCCCTTTTCAGGGTCGAAGTACTGCTCAAAAGCTCCACGCTCGTCTCGACACGACATGACTATAGAGCGGCCCATCGCGATTCCAAACAGTTGAGCAGTGTTAACCCGCAGGCGGTGTACCCTTCGACCGGATGGTTCAAATGGCAAGAGGTGTACTGGCAATGAGCATGACAAAGTGGTGGAAGTGTGACCTGCAGGTGGCGACGCCGGCGTGGGACTTCACGTTCCCTGCAGGGTCCAACTACCGTCTCAAAGACGCCGATGCGACGCTGGCCGCGAACGAGCGAGCGCGGTTTTTGGACGATTACATGAAGGCGCTTCAAGCGCAAGGTGTTGAAGTCATAGCTCTCGCTGACCACAACACAGGGGACTGGATTGACGATGCAAAGGCCGCAGGTCGACGGCACGGCGTTATCGTCTTCCCTGGTTGCGAACTGACGACCAGCTCTGGCAAAGACGGAGCACACCTGATAGTCATTGGTGACCGCGACAAGACGACCAGAGACTTCGACCGACTTGTATACGGAGCTTTCGGCTATGACCAGGCCGGCAATCAACCCTATCGCATGATTGGCGGCAAGCTTGAGCCGGCGCCTTCGTCGAAGTCAATCTGCCAGTTGCTTGACGACCTCCCCGATGGGTACCTAGCAATTGGGCCCCATGCCCTCTCTGACAACGGCTTGGCTTCGAGCAAGACGGTTAAGGGCGACCTGCGCTACAAGGCTCTTCACCACGAAAGGCTTGTTGCCATTGATCCAGGAGACGGCAACAAGACCGGTGCTGCGAACGCCAATGTGTTCAACCGTCACCACATTGCCGACCTGCCCAGGCTCAGGACGATTGCTTTCGTCTCGACCTCCGACGCGTACAGCCTTGATCGGCTCGGCAAGCGCTTCACTTGGATACGCATGGCGGAGCCAACCATTGAGGCCTTGCGCCAGGCGTTTTTGGACCATGAGTCGCGCATTCTGTGTGATTGGTCTCCCAGGCTCGCAAGCTTCAAGGACCGCAACCCGAACAATGTGCGCCACGCGTGGATCTCGTCGCTCACACTGGGTGGGACGCTTGGCAACTCCAATGAAGCTCTGTCTCTTGATCTACACCCCGGCCTCAATGTCATTGTGGGCGGTCGCGGCAGTGGCAAATCGTCTGTGGTCGCGGCGCTTCGACAGCTCTACTCCAACACAAGCAGCCTTCCCTATCGGCTCAAACAAGAAGCCGACGATTTTGCGCAGACGGTGTTCAAGGAAGCAGCGCTCGAAGCAACTCACCGTCTGCAGGAATCGCAGGCTGAGCAGAAGGTGCGTTGGACACTCGGGACAGGTAGCCAAACCCAGGCCGAAGGCCAGTTCGTCCCCACCTCGTTCAGCGCCACTGTGATAGGTCAGAAAGAGCTCTTCGAACGTGCAGCCGGGGACAAGAACGATCCAGAGCTCACTTCAAGGAGCCTCCTTTCGCTTGTCGATAGCGGTCTGGGCCAGCCTTACAGCTGGCACCAAGCTTGGGATGCGCCTGAACTGACGGCGACCTCTGTAAGCCAGACATTCGAAGAACTACTTGAAGACGCCAGAGCCCACTGGATGGCTCAACGACGCTCCCTTGAGCGTTTGACCGCTGACGTTGAACAGCTGCCAGCTCTTCGCGCCCAAATGGCAGTGTTGGCGGAACAGGTAGCTGCCTTCTCCGCTCCTGAGGTCAAGTCCAGACTCTCAATCATTGAGATGCGAAGCAGCGAGAAGACAAGGCTGCACGAGCAGCGTAAGTCGATAGAGGACGCCCTCACGCAGCTCGGTAGTGTCATGAGGCGCTTAGCAGGTAATGGGATAGCTACTGGCGATGAGGTGACCTGCCCCAAGAACCCGTACCAGTCGATTTGAGGAATCCGCTGGGTTGAAGGAGATTACTCCTGGTTTTGCTGCGGCGCCGGCACGGCGCCG